>NZ_JAXHMV010000002.1:0-300000 GCF_034521165.1 Thiohalophilus sp. | reverse complement strand
AGCTAGCGCGTTGTCACGAGAGCGCTTTAAGTGAGGTTGTCGAACGTTTGAGGGGGTTTTTAGATTGCTGATGTCGCTCCAGATGAATTGGTGGAGCGTGTTCGCGAAGAGATTACAGCTGTAACAGATAAGTTAAGTGTTTTACATACGTTGTCTCAAAATTGGGCGACAATTGATGAAGAGCGAAAACGAATAATTCAAATTGAAAAAGATTTTGAGAAAGCGAATTCAGAAAAGAAAAATGCAACAGATGAATTAGAAAAACTTATTTCAAATCCTCCTGAAATTTCTGCATCTAAATATGAAGAAGATGCTAAAAATCTCTTTTACGTTTAGCAACGCTTGGGCGCCACAATTGGTTTTGCATGATGGTAAATGTCCTTTGTGTGCTAAAGGACAGTCACATGAGGAGTTTTCTTATGGGATCGAAAATGCTGAAAATCTTGCCAAGAAACTAAGTGAAAATGCAGAGGCAGTAAGCCAGTACGAACAAGAAAAAAATCTGCTGAAAAGAGATTGAAGTCGGCTAATCAGTTAGTTGAAGAATTAGAGTATCTTCGTAAAGAAGCAAACAATAAAATAATAAGTTTCGATGAGGTGTTGAGATCGCAAAATATTTCAGCCGAAGCAACTACGTGAATCAAGTTCTGGACGATGGAGGAAGATTTACAAGAAAAGTTAACTAGGCAAAAAAAGAACTATGCTGGTAAAAACCTACAATCAGAACCGAATTAGAGCGAGCTCAACATGTAGTGGAAAATACAAAGACTAGATTATCAACTTTTTAAGAAAGAAATGCTGGCCGTGCAATGTGGAAAATGGCGCGGGTTTCTACGATGCTGCGCGACGAGCGGCTAGTGAAACATTAAATCGAGCGCTTGGATAAAGTGCTCCCATTAATGTCAGAGCTCTATAGTAGTTTGCGCCCACATCCAATTTGGTATGATATGGAATATTTCTATAAGAGGAGATGTTAGGCGTTTTATGACCTTTAGAGTCGGTGATGAATTAAACCCACAATTTGAGACTGTAAATAATTCTGTGTAACTGCCCGGTTAGAACTGCTCCGGCATTCTATCCGGAAACTCAATCATAAAACGATTCAAGGCGTCCTTCCAATGGTGAATGGGCATGGTCCATTTCTTGGAGGCCGCCTGCATGGCCAGATAGACGACCTTGAGTGCCGCGTCGTCATTCGGAAAGACCTTACGGTTGTTGACGGCCTTACGGATAACGCTATTGAGGGATTCGATAGCGTTGGTGGTGTAAATTACTTTACGAATATCATCCGGGTAGTTAAACAGGGTGATGAGATTCGGCCAGTGTTTGCGCCAGGCCGTGCTGATGGACGGAAACTTCTCATCCCAGCGCTCGGCAAAGGCGGCCAGCTCTCGCTCGGCCTCCTCGACAGTGAGGGAGGCGTAGATCTTTTTCAGGTCAGCGGCAACGGTCTTGCGTTCTTTCCAGGAGACGAATTTTAGCGAGTTGCGCACCATATGCACGATGCATAGCTGGATCTGGGTCTTCGGGTAAACGGTGTTAATGGCTTCCGGGAAGCCTGTCAGCCCATCCACCGAGGCGATGAAAATGTCCTTCAGGCCCCGTTGTTGCAGTTCGGTGAGCACGGACAGCCAGAACTTGGCGCCCTCGTTTTCCGCGAGCCACAGCCCCAGCAGTTCTTTCTGGCCGTCCAGGTTGATGCCCAGCGCCAGGTAAATGGCTTTGTTGATGACGCGTTTGTCCTGACGGATCTTCACCCGGATGCAGTCGAGATAGACGATGGGATAGACCTCATCCAGGGGTCGGGATTGCCATTGCTGGACCTGTTCCAGCACCTGCTCGGTGACCCGTGAAATCAGCGTAAGTGAGACCTCAACGCCGTACAGTTCCAACAAGGTGGAAGCTATGTCCCGCGTGCTCATGCCCTTGCTGTAGAGCATGATGATCTTGTCGTTGAAAATCGGTAGCCGGGTCTGGTTTTTGGAGATAATGAGCGGCTCAAATTCCCCGTTGCGGTCCCGGGGAATGGCAATTGGCAGCTCGCCAAGCTCGCCCTTCAAGGTTTTACTGCTGTAACCGTTACGGCTGTTGCCGCTATGCTGACCGGCTTTGTCATGCTTGGGATAGCCAAGGTGGTCATCCATCTCGCCTTCGAGCATAGCTTCAAAGGTTTTTTGGCGCAGCAAGCGGGTGAGGTCCTCGAGTTCCTCCGGTGTTTTGATGCTGTTCACCAGGGCTTCAAGCTGCGGGTCGATATCGGTTTTGGTTTTTGTTCTTCTGCTCATGTGTCTTTTCCTTTATTATCAAGGGTATGGGACTTTGAGCAGTTACACAATTTAATTTACAGTCTCCACAATTTCTTTCTCTAGTGGCAAGTTAGGCAACCGGCTTAGCCTTTCTATTATCTGTGAATCTTTCTTTGGCGTGGAGTAAGTCAAAATATCATGTTTGATGATCCTGTACAACATGTGGATGATTTTCGTACTGTACATTTGGCAGAATTAGCTGCTCAACTAGTTATGAGTGGGAAACAAGTTATATGTGCGAGTTGAAGACCCTGCGCTTGCTGAACTCCTTTGCGAGAACGACTTCCAGCTAAATCGAAAGTGTCTGCGAAGAGAGTTACTTTGGGTCCAGGCGAGGATGGCGCCTTAGTTCAAACTATCAGAAAAAACAATTACACCTCATCTGATAAACTCATTGATAGTTACAAGTGATAGCGCACCTCATACTAACTAGTGAAACGATATTTGGGGTCAGAGTGAACCTCCCCCGGTTTCACGAATAAAAATTAAAGGGGTCAAAGCCCTTTACAGGTGGCCTCGGTTCAGCCCCACCCGCCCAGCGGAAGAAGGCGGGGCCCGGGATAGACAGGGCGGGGCGTGAATTAAAGGGGTCAAAGCTCTTTACAGGTGGCCTGGGTTCAGCCCCACCGCCCAGCGAAAGGCGGGGCCAGGGATCGACGGGCGTGGTCATGGGACACAAGGATCTGTCCGCTGCGGGATCTCCGGTGAAGGGAAAGCAGAGGCGCGAGTCAGAGAGCTTCCCGGCCAGCAGCAGAGAAAGCGGCGCCGCGAATCAGCTTCTCGAGCGTGGCCGGCATTCAGGCGGCGGTTCATCAGGCGGGCGCCCAGGTATCCGCCCACCACTGCGGCGACGCCGACGGCGGCAAGAAGCGCCCAGTCCATCGCGACGAATTGCAAATAGGTAGGGAACCCGCCCGCCGAGGAAAACGGGATAGCGAAGCTGACGGGGTGCGGGCGGCGGACTTCACCTCATGTCCCAGCAGCACCAGCGCCAAAATTAAAGGGGTCAAAGCCCTTGCCGGTGGCCTGGGTTCAGCCCCACCGCCCAGCGAAAGGCGGGGCCGGGATAAAGACGGGCGGGGCGTGGTCGTGGGACACGAATCTGTCCGCTGCGGAATCTCAGGTGAAAAGGGAAAGCAGAGGCGCGGTAGGAAGCTTCCCGCAGCAGCAGAAGCAGCACCGAATTAAAGGGGTCAAAGCCCTTGCAGGTGGCCTGGGTTCAGCCCCACCGCCCAGCGGAAGGCGGGGCCAGGGATCGACGGGCGGGGCGTGGTCGTGGGACACGAATCTGTCCGCTGCGGGATCTCAGGTGAAGGGGAAAGCAGAGGCGCGGTCAGAAGCTTCCCGGCCAGCAGCAGAAGCAGCACCGCGATCAGCTTCTTGACGTGGCCGGCATTCAGGCGGCGGTTCATCAGGCGGGCGCCCAGGTATCCGCCCACCACTGCGGCGACGCCGACGGCGGCAAGCAGCGCCCAGTCCATCGCGACGAGAATCGCAGATCGGTCAGGAACCCGCCCGCCAGCGAAAAACGGGATCACGGAGCTGACGGTGCGGGCGGCGGGGATCTCACCTCATGTCCCAGCAGCACCAGCGCCGGCACCATCAACATGCCGCCGCCCACGCCCACCAGCCCCGAGAGCGCCCCGATCGACCCGCCGATCAGCAACAGCGGCGCCGCGCCGTGGCTGCGGGCGATGACGGGACGGTGCGATACCAGGATCAGGAGTGACGCCGCGATCAGAAAGGCCGCCAGCACCGCGCGCACGATGTCGGGGGCGACAAACTGGCTGGCCCAGGCCCCGGCTGGCGTTGCCACCAGAACCGAGACCACGAGCGGCCAGGCGTGGCGCAGTTTCAGCAGGCCGCTGCGCAGGTGTACGCCGGCGGCGACGATCGTTGAGGTGGTGTTCACGAACAGCCCCAGCGCCCGCGCCAGCGCCAGCGGCAGGCCGGCGGTCTCCAGCACCGGCACCAGCCCGATGGCCGAGCCGACGCCACCGGCCGCAAACAGGGTCGAGAGAGTCAGCGTGAGCCCGAAATAAAGACCGTAGTCGAAAAGGCTCACGCGCCCGGATCCGACCGGAGGGATTCCGAGGTCTTGCCCTTCGAGAGCGTCTGCCAGCCCGAGAAGGCCGCCCATCAGGTATTTCGCGTCGAAGCCTTTTACGGCCAGATAGCTGCGCACGATGCCCGAGCGGTCGGTGTTGGGGCAGGCGAGCACCAGCAGCTTGTCACGCGGCAACTCGTCGAGGCGCCCGGCGATTTCGTCGGCGGGGATGGCCAGGCCGAAGCCCATCTTCCACACACGGGTCTCGGCGGCCACGCGGATATCCAGCAATTCGCAGCTGCCCGCCTGCCACTTTTCGATGAAGGCTTCCGCGCTGATGCGCACCTCGCTCATGCGGGCAGGAACGGCCTGGGCCGGCAGAAGGTCAAGATCGGTCATGTCGGGGTTCCTCAGAGTCTTGCCAGGTAATCGCGGGCCTTGTCGCCACGCAGATAGTCGACGAGTTTCAGCATGCCGGCCGTGAAATAGCGTGCTGATAGCCCCGCAGCGTGAGGTAGAGCCGCGCGATCTCGGCCCGGTCGTAATGCGGGCACATGGTGACGATGGTCTTGTTCGGGTCCAGTTCGTCCAGCCGGTCGGGCAACTCGTTGAGCGGAATGTGGCGGCCGAGACCCACCGACCAGGCGGCATGCTCCTCGGGAAAGCGGATGTCGATCACCTCGATCTCGCCCCGGGCGTAGCGCTCCAGCAGCTCGTCGAGGCCGATCTTCATGGCCAGCCGTTCGTCATAGTCGACCCTGCGAAGATAATCGGAGAAGTCGGTTACGGGCGGGGTCATTGTCTATGCCTCCTCTGGTAATTTGCGCCGGGGTCAGGGAGAATCTTAACACCCGGCGGCGATCTCGCCACCGAGGTTTTACAAAATGATGGAGATTTAAAGGGGTTTGCGCGAATTCTTCTGGGATGCGCATTCTCTAATTAAAGGGGTCAAAGCCCTTTCCAGAGACGACTCGAGTGGCTTAATTTTTAGGTTCGTCACGCAAATGTATGCACGGTTTTGGGTAAGGATAGCCCTGCCATGCAGTGATATAGATTCCGAATATAGCTCTTTGCTGAACGAAATCCATAAGCCTTATGGCTTATCACCTTTGCCTTGTTATTCAGCCCTTCCACAGTGCCGTTGTGGATGGGCATCCTGAAATAATTCATCAGGTCATCCTGATGGCGCCGAAGCATCCAGGCAAATTCACGCATCGGCTTGAGGCGTGAATGGGTTGCCCACCAGAACCAATTGTTCAGGTAGCGTTCAGCCCAACCGGCGTAGGTGTAGGTCCAGAATTCACGAAAGCTCTCTTTGAGCAGGTAGGCACGATTGATCTTGAGATTCAGATGTTCGAGTTCCGATAACCGAGCCTGCTGCTTGTCGGTGAGGTTCCAGGGATTCTTCAACCAGATGTACCGGGTCTTGCTCATCAGAGCTTTGTGCTCCTGGCCCTTTTCCCGGATCTCATCACGTCTTACCTGGTCCACGGCCTTGGTCAAATGCTGAACGATATGAAACTTGTCGAACACCAGAATCGCCTTGGGCGCCTTGGTCTTGACCACATCAGCGTAAGGCTGCCACATATCGCAGCAAACACCCTCAAGCTGTGCGGTGCGCTCCTCGCCGAACCAGTCAAAGAAGCCTTCCAGCGTTTCTTTGGCGCGGCCCTCACCGCTCCACAGCAACTGTCGGCTCTTAAGGTCATAGACGTTAGTGACATACACATGCCCACGCTTGCGAGAGATCTCATCAATGCCAATGTGGGTCACCTGCGAAAGGTCTCGGTGGGCAAGGCCATAGGCGACCGCCTCATCAACCGCCGCTTCCACGGTGCACCACGAACAGCGAAACAGAGCCGCCACCTGCTTCCAGGTCAACACCCGTGCCCATGTAGCCAATGTCACCATCAGCGCTCGGGTAAAGCGCCGCTGCCCCGAGACCCAGGGCATCGCTTCGACATGGATCCCATCACATTGCTTGCAGCTCACGCGGCGCGGGGCATAGAGCAGCTGTACATCAATACCCCACAGCGGCACGTGGCGAAAACGACGAACAGCGCGAGTGTCGCGGTAGGCGGCGGGCTTGCCACAGGCGCCGCAGCAAGGCGTAAAACGCCTGTCAGCGGTCAGCGTCGCCTCCAGTCCATGCCCTGTTTTCTGTACCATCACCACACGAAATCCTTGCAATTCCACCGTCTCTTTAATCAAACTTTCAACAAGCATGAGTCTCCTCCCAGATACCTAGTTAGCTTCGCAACTTCTAAGTACCTGATGAGGCTCATGCTTTTCAACTATTTACGCGTTTCTCCGTGCACCGATCCGCGAGAGGAACCGATTTATTTCTAACTATTGAAGGAGGCACGGATGCCCTGCAAACCTCGGTTTTTTCTACCCGATGTTCCCGTTCATGTTGTGCAGCGCGGCGACAGTCGTGAGCCGGTCTTTTTCGAGGATGGGGATTCTCTTTGCCTGATCGTCATTGGCTGATTGAGGCGGCCCAGCGATATGATTGTGCTGTCCATGCCTATGTGCTGATGACCAACCATGTGCATATCCTTGTCACGCCACAGGATAAGGCGGGGGTAAGCCGGTTGATGCAGTACATGGTGGCGTTATGTGCCCTATATCAATTACTCGATGGCACCAGCGGCAGTATCTGGGAAGGTCGATTCAAGGCCTCGCTGATCCATGACGAAGAATACCTGTTGACCTGTATGCGTTATATCGAGCTGAATCCGGTTCGGGCCAATATGGTCAATGCGCCAGGCCAATATCGCTGGAGCAGTTACCGGGCAAATGCCCTGGGAAAGCCTAATAAACTGATTACACCCATTCACTGTATCTGCGTTTTGAAGACGCCAACCAGTCGGCTGGCGGCCTACCAAGGCCTTGTTTCAGGCGCATATCGATGATGATGCACTGAAGGATATTCGTGCCGCCTGGCAGACGGGGGACGCCGCTGGGCAATGCCTATTTCAAGGAAAAGATTGAGCGTAAATTGAAGACCAAAGTGGGGCAGGCGCGACGCGGACGACCAAAAAGGGCTTTGACACCCTTAAAAAGTGCATTTCATTCAAGAGGCGCGTAACGATGGATGGTCGCGACTGAAGCAGAGTATCGTCCATGAAGGCCGGTATGTGGCGGAGGTTGATGTTGACTTGCTGGAAGACGATACGGGGTGGTCGCCGTATCTCAGCGTTGAAGATGCCTGCAAACTGGACGATGTACGGGGTGCACTGCGACACGAGGATTTGGAATCAGCAGTCAAATATGGACGGATTTATGAACTCCGGCCGCTCGCAAAAAGGGGATGGGGCGATTAAATTTTGACCAACCCGGATTTCTGCTGCTAATCTTATTTGAATACTCGCGCAAATCCGGGAACAGTATATCTATTTAAATATAGGCCGGGAGCGACAGGGTAAATTATTTATACTGTCCCCGGAATCCCGACCATGCGAGTTAAGTGTTTCATTATCAGACATAAAGGGGAGCGCTGATGCCGCACCGTGATGTCCTGGAGGCGCTCAATGCGCAGCAACCTATAAAAGATAAGCTCGTTATTGCGCATGATTCCATCAGAAAACAGTTCCATTTTATAGAGCGTATTGCTGTCGCAATTTATGATCCGGAGACATCGGTTCTCAAAACCTATTTGCACAGCTCTGAAGACGAAAATCCACTCGTAAATTATCAGGCATTACTGCAGGATGCTCCCTCTCTCAGAGATATTCTCGATAAGGGGCTGCCACGGGTCATTAATAATATGGTGACATTTGATGATGGCGAGCATGAACATACGCGCCGTATCGGGCGATCCGGATATGCTGCAAGTTACACCATGCCGATGTTTGATGATGGTGCGTTTTTCGGGTTTATCTTCTTCAACTCTACAGAAAAAGATGTTTTTGACGAAAAAGTGCTCGCTCAATTGGATCTCTACGGGCATCTGATTTCATTGATGTTGATTAATGAGTTCAGTGTAATTAAAACACTTGCAAATGCTGTTAAGGCCACAGGTTCTATCACCCATTATCGCGATCCGGAAACAGGAAGTCATCTTGACAGGATGTCGCGTTACAGTCTCTTGATCGCACATAACCTGGCGGAGAGTCATGAGCTGGACGATGCCTATCTTCAGCATCTTTTCATGTTTGCCCCGTTACATGATATCGGGAAAATTGCCATCCCTGACAACATTCTTCTCAAGCCCGGGCCGCTTGAGGGTGAAGAAATGAAAATTATGCAATCGCACGCAACGAAAGGGCGCGAGATGATTGATGGAATCATTTCAAATTTCAGTCTGGGACAATCCGAATACATTGATCTGTTGCGCAATATCGCCACCTACCACCACGAAATGATGAATGGCAGCGGTTATCCCGAAGGTAAAAAAGGCGATGAAATCCCCATTGAGGCACGTATTGTTGCCGTTGCCGATATTTTTGATGCTTTGACCAGCGAGCGCTCGTATAAACCGGCCTGGAGTAATGAGAAGGCCATGGCTTTGCTGAAAGAGATGGCGGGTGAAAAGCTGGATAAGGATTGCGTCCAGGCATTGATTAATAACCTGGAGCAGATAATTGAAATTCAAGAGCAGTTTGCCGATAGAAAGCTCTGAAACGGAAAATCAAAAACAACCGGATTGAGAGAATAAAATGGGGCGGTAATAAAAGTGGTCGGTGATACATGGTAGTACGAATAATTCTCGTTTGTTGCCGAACTTTTTAATTATTTATGGATGCTGTGTCCTTACAATGCAATGAAGGAATTTTACTGTGTCGAATACACGATACGCCTTGCTGATCCTCGTCCTGTCTTTCCCGGTCCTCGCCCATGCGACCAACGGCTACTTTAGCCACGGGGCGGGTACCAAAAGCAAGGCAATGGCCGGTGCCGGGAGCGCCATTCCCGAAGACGCATTAAATGCCGCGATCAATCCGGCCAACCTGGTCCTGGTCGGACCGCGCGTGGATGCCGGTGCCAGCCTGTTCCTGCCGGTCCGTGGCTTCAGGGCGAATGACGATGCCACAGCCGGCACCCCGCAGATTCCTCCCGGCCAGTACGACAGCGAGCAGAGCTGGTTTCTGATCCCGCAGTTCGCCTGGGCCCACAAGCTTTCGGAGGATAGCGCGACCGGCGTGGTGATTTCCGCCAACGGATTGAGCACCAGGTATGATGCACCGTTATTTCGCTTTTTCGAGCAACCCGGTGCACCCGACGAACAGCGTGCCAGCGCACCGGTCGGTGCCGATCTCTATCAGCTATTTGTCCATGTGCCCTACTCGATCCGGCTGGGCCCGAATTTCACCGCCGGGATAGGCCCGATTATGGCTGTACAGGCCTTTCGCGCCCGCGGGATGGAACCCTTCCGGGCTGTATCTATCGCTCCGGATGCGGTTACCAATAATGGTTTCGACTATTCCTATGGTATCGGCCTAAGCCTGGGTCTGAATTACCGCCCTACCGAGTGGGTAGCTCTGGCCTTTGGCTTGCAGCCACGCATCGACATGACGCCCTTCGACAAGTACCAGGGTGCTTTTGCGGAGCAGGGCGATTTTGACATCCCCCTTGCCTTTCAATTCGGTGTGAGCTTTGAGCCACACGACGATCTAACGCTGTCGATCGATTACCAGGAGATTCGTTACAGTGAGATCGCGGCGATTGGCAATACGAATAATCGTCCTCTGACCACGGTGGAGCTCGGCAGCGACGAGGGTATTGGTGGCGGCTGGGATGACGCTCAGGTCCTCAAGCTGGGAGCACGCTGGCATTATGCGCACGATCTTGTGCTACGCGCAGGCTACAGTCGTATGAACCAGATAATCCCCAGGACCCAGGCCATGATCAATATCGTTGCGCCAGCTGTAAGCCGGGAACATTTCTCGATCGGATTTACCAAGCAGCTCGACCCTGGCCATGAATGGAGTGCGGCACTTACCTGGTCGCCGGAAGAAAGCGTACGCGGTCTGAATCCCAATACCGGCGACCAGACCGGTGACCTGCAGATGCAGCAGACAGAACTGGAAATCATCTATAGTTGGCGCTTCTGATTTCACCGCGTAAAAAATTAACGGAGTCAAAGCCCTTAAATTCTTAAATTAAAGCGCCCGAAAAGGGCTTTGACCCCTTAAAGGCCAAAGCGCCCGAAAAGGGCTTTGACCCCTTAAAGTGCCTTAAAGGCCTGAGATTCATGCGGGCTGAGATCCGTCAGGGCCAGAGAACAATTGTTGCTAATATTTGAGAAAACTGTTCTTTGAACCCGATTTTTTCTGCCCCCGGATTTTGCCGGTTTTTTTGTGCAGGGGTTTTCGGCTAAGCTCTTAACAGGTGGGGCCCCGCCAGGATACGGAGAGAGCATGTTGCGAAATCTTGTTGAAACATACCCGGAGCTGGCGGCTGTTCTGGTACTCGTACTGGGTGTGATTGTCGGCAAGCTGGCAGAGCTGGCTGTCCGGCGATTGTTCCTGGTCGGCGACAGGATGATCAGCCGGTTTTCCGGTCGCAGCCACTATGTGGTTTCCCCTCTTTTTCAGCAGGGTTTAGCCTTGCTGGTCTTTGCCACGGTGCTGGTGCTGGCGGCGGTGATTGCCGTGCGGTTGCTGAATATTCCCCAGCTTACGGCCTGGCTGGACATGTTGTTTGATTATCTGCCGCGTTTTGTCCTGGGCCTGGTGATCATTGGCATGGGGAATGTCGTCGGTGTCCTGTTGCGCAACCTTACCGCCGGGATGATAGCCCAGGGTGACGGCAATGCCCTGTTGCCTCGGCTGGTGCATGCCGCTGTCGTGGCGGTGGCGGTGATTACCGGCCTGCAGCAACTGGGCATTGATATCTCGTTTATTACCCAGCTTTCATTGATCATCCTGGCTTCGCTGCTGGGTGGCCTGTCAATCGCCTTTGCCCTCGGTGCACGGCAATATGTCGCGAACCTGGTGGCCCAGCCGGAAATGACCCGCTATGCCAGCGGTGACCGCCTGCGCATCGACGATGACGAAGGCGTGATTGTCGAGATTTACCGGACCGGGCTGACACTGGAGACGGATGAAGGCCTGGTCTCCATTCCCGCTGCCCGCCTGGCCAGCGGCCGGGTCGTCCGGATTACCCCCCGATCGGCGTCACAAAGCTGAGATCATGACCACGACTCACCCATTGAAACTGGCCTATGCACGCGACTACCCGGGCGAACTGGCGACCTTTCTCGCCACCCGGGGTACCGAGGCCGTATTGCAGACACTGGACGATCTGCCAGCGGAAACGGCCGCGCCGCTGGTGGCCATGCTGCCCCATCGCCAGGCTCTCGAGGTGCAGGACAAACAGGATGATGAAACCCTGATCCGCTGGCTGAACGCGGCGGGGGTCGATCATGCCCTCACCCTGCTGCTGCACATTGAGGAATCCCGACGAGCGCGAATACTGCAAGGGCTACCGAGCCGGCGCATGCGGCGCACACTGGAAAAGCTGGTCATTTACCCGCCGGACAAGGTCGGCGCGCTGGCGGACCCGTCCGCCATGCAACTGAACGCGGGGATGCTGGTACCCGACGCCGTGGCCCTGTTACACGAGCATGCTCCCGACCCGGAGCAACCGGTCTGGCTGGTGGATGACGGCGGCGGTTATCTCGGCCGGCTGGATCTCGGCGGGGTATTGATGGCAAAAACCGAGACCGCGAAATTGTCCGCGTTCCTGATGCCGGTCGAGGCGCTGCGGGCGGAAACCCGCCTCGCCAATGCCCGTGATTTCCCGGAGTGGCTCCGGCACACGACGCTGCCGGTCACCGATCATCTTAATCACCTGCTCGGCAGCCTGTCCCGGGAAGCGCTGATGGTGGCGCTGAGGGGCGGCAACGCCGCCGAAAACAGCCTTGGCCAAAGTATGAACGAGCTGACCGGACAGTACTTTCGCGTTATGGGGATCTGTCTCGAGGCGCTGTTCGGTGTACGGGGGAAATGACCAGAGTGGCTACGCCCGATATCGAAAACAGTATCCCGAACGAATACCTGCGCCGCCACCCGGTCGCCGCCGCCGGACAGATAGAAGATCTGTCGGACAGGGCGCTTGGCGACGTGCTGCACGGTGTAGACAGCGCGGCCCTGACCGTGGCCATGGAATACCTCAGCCCGGTCAAGGCGTTGACGGTGTTCTCCCTGTTGCCCCGTTCGCAGCAACTCGATGTGCTCGACCGGGCCCCGCCCCGACTCGCTGTCACCCTGCTGATCCAGTTACCGGAAGCGGATCGCGACAGTCTGCTCGCGGAACTGCGCCCGGTCAGCCGCGACGACCTGAAACGGTTGCTGTCGTTTCCCGAAGACTCCGCCGGTCGGCTGATGAGCACCGCCTTTGTGGCGGCCCAGGCTGACATGACGGTCGGGCAGGCGCTGAAACGGCTGCAGCAATCGGCCATTCGCGGCGCCCGCTCCCTGTTCGTGGTCACCGGCGACGGCCGCCTCGATGGCCGGGTGGACATTCAGGACCTGGCACTGGCCGCCCCGGAACAGACCCTTTCCACCCTGGTGGCGCCGGTCCATGAAGCCGTCGATACCCGGACCAGCCGGGAGGAACTGGTGGAGCTGCTGGATCGATCCCGCCAGGATTCTGTCCCCGTGGTGGATGCCGATGGGCGCTTGATGGGTGTGGTTCGTTATCGCAGTTTGTTTCATGCCATTGAGGATGTCGCCACCGCCGATTTGCAGAAAATGGTCGGTGTCAGCCCGGAAGAACGCGCCCTGTCGACACCCGGGTTCGCCATTCGTCGCCGCTTACCCTGGTTGCATATCAATTTGCTGACCGCCTTCCTTGCGGCCGCCGTAGTCGGCCTGTTCGAGAACCTCATTGCCCAGTTCACTGCCCTGGCGGTGCTTTTGCCGGTGGTCGCCGGTCAGTCCGGCAATGCCGGCGCCCAGGCGTTGGCGGTCACCATGCGCGGGCTGTTTCTGCGGGAGGTGGGAATACGCCAATGGCGCTCCGTTTTGGGCAAGGAAGTGATGGTCGGCCTGATCAACGGCCTGGTACTGGCCATCACCTGCGGCCTGGCTGTCTTCGTCTGGAGCAGCAACTTCGGCCTGGCGCTGGTGATCGGCGTCGCCATGGTCATGTCCATGCTCGCCGCCGGCATCGCCGGCTCGCTGGTGCCGATCATCCTGACCCGTCTTGGTCAGGATCCGGCCACGGCCTCCTCGATCATTCTCACCACCATTACTGATGTCGCCGGTTTCTTCTCCTTCCTGGGTACTGCCTTGTTGCTTTCGTTTATGCTTTAGCTGATCCCCATGCCGATATTCAGGGTCAGAGTAAAACCCCGGGAAAAAGGAACGTAGAAATTAATTTTTGACCAGGAGAGAAGGGAGAAAGGCGAGGGAGATAGTCAACGAAAAGAGCTTTGACTCTTTAAAACATTCCCCGGCCCCTTTTCCCATTAACTTTCGTTTTCGTTGCCCGGGTTTGGCAGGCCGGCCAGCTTGGACAATTTTTGTATTGGTCCGTGGGGGAACATATCGTAAAGAAAATTCTTGTATTTTTCAGCCTCGGTGAAATTATCGTCCTCTCGCTTGGCCAGCTCTCTGAGAAGATGATTCATGGTCGGGTGTGTTTTATTCTTTTGGTAATACTGATTAAAATATTCAACCAGACCAATAGCCGTCTCGGATAGTGGTTTGTGGCCATCCGCTTCATGTTGCTTTATCAGCTCATGCATCACTGATTCATTCCAGTCATCCATATTGAGTAAATATCCTTCTTCATCCGTTGAAAGCATTTTACCATTAACTTCTATATTCATTTATTTATTCCTCCAGGGTTTCAAACAGCACAGCCAGAGAGGTGAGAAAAATGGCTCAACAATAATTGAGATAATCGCTTTTCGCACCAAAACTATACATCACAAAACACATACAGTCGGTGATTCTATCGCGCACCAACTGTTTGATAGTATAGTCAATATTACAAGGTTCATCAGCTGATGTCCCGGTTATTTTGACAGCACGATCAGCACCGCCACCAGGATCCCCGCGGCGAGTGCCAACAGGCTGGACTTGCGCCGTTCCTTCTCCGCCTGTGGCAACAGGTGCGTGGCACCGACATAGACCAGGGCACCGGCGGACAGGGAGAGCAGGGTGCCAAGCAGCGGTTGATCGATCTGGCTGATGTAGGGCCAGGAGACCAGCATGCCCAGCGGCGTGGACAGCGAGGCGGCAATGACCGCCAGGATCAGCGCGGCCTTCTCGCTGAAACCGCCGCGCAACAATAATAAATAGGTGATGATGCCCTCGGGAAATTCATGCAATACCATGCCGGTGGCAGCGAGCACGCCGGTAAAGATACTGACGCTAAAGGTGATGGAATAGACGAAGCCGTCGATGAACGAATGCAGCCCGATGCCGACCATGGGTACCAGGCCGATGCCGTAATCTGGATTCGGTCCGCGCTCGCAGACAAAGGCGGTGATGAAGCGGTTGAACAGGTGCATGATCACAAAACCGCCGAGCAGATACGCCGGCGCGAGGGGACTCAGCTCGAAGGACCTGGGGATGATGTGCAAAAAGGACACCGAGATCAGCACGCCGGCGGCGAAGCACACGAAATAGATGCTGTACCTGCGGCCCCAGGCCTCGAAATGACGAATGGTGTAGATGCCAATGCCCGTCACCACCGCCGCCAGCACGCTGGCACCGAACGCCGTCCAGAAGGTGTTCTCCATAAACCTCGTATCCTTATTGGTTTGCTACGGCCGTCTGGCCCGCACCGCGACAAACGCTCCCTGTCCGTAACCGCTGCGCAAGGGCTCGATCTCGCGGGTCTCTTCCAGTGTCTTCGACAGGGTCTGCACCCAGCGCGGTTCAACAAAACCGCTGTCATACAGCAGCTGTTCCACTTCGGCGGCGGAGAAGAAGGTCGCATCGTGATAGAACACATTTTCGGCCTGGTGCGCCAGGTAGTGCTGGCCGAGGGCACTGTCGCGATCGATAAAACCGATCACCAGCACGCCGACAGGTTGCAGGACGCGAAACGTCTCGCGCAGCATCGCGCAGGCGTCATCCACGAAGCAGATGGTGGTCACACACAGCGCGTGATCGAAGCAGTTGTCCGCAAAGGGCAGCGCCTCGGCCACCGCCTGCACGCTGGCGATGCCGCGCTGTGCCGCGTAGCCCAGCACTCCGTGTGCCGGGTCGATGCCGATCTGGATGCCCATGGGCGCGGCGAAGCGCCCGGTCCCCACGCCGATGGACAGGCCGAGGCCGACGCACGGCAACTGGGCGCGCACTGCCAGCAGCTCCGAATGGTAGGCCGCGGCATGGCGCACGAACCAGTCGTCATAACGCTGATGATAGGTCTCAAACGGGGCAGTGCGCGGCATGGTTATAACAACTCCCGCAACGCCGTCAGCACACGCGCATTGTCCTCGGGCAGTGCCGTGGTTACGCGCATGAAGCCGGGGCCGAGCACGGCATCGTTCAGGGGCTTGATGTAAATACCCCGTTCGCGCAGCTTGCCGGCCAGCTCGTCTGCCTCGTGCGGTGTGAAGTCGGCGAGAAAGAAATACGTCTGTGTCGGATAGGTGCGTACGCCCAGCGCGCGCAGTTCGCTGGCGAGTGCCTCGGTCCACTCGCGCAACTGCGCCACGCGCGTGCGGATCTTGTCCTCGTGTTGCAGGGTGGCCAGCGCCGCCGCGTGGCTGGGCCGCGCCAGCGGGTAGGCGTCGTTATGTGTATTGAGATCCTCGGCCAGGGGTTCGGGCAGGATCGCATAGCCGACGCGAAACCCCGCCAGGCTGTGCGCCTTGGACAGAGTGCGGGTCACCAGCAGGTTGGGATAGTCAGGCACGAGCCGCGCGACCGACTCGCCGGCCAGGCCGATGAAGGCCTCGTCGACCAGAAAGTGCGTGTGCGGATAACGACGCAGCAAATCGGGCAAGGGTGCCATGTCAAAGCTGCCGCCGTCGGGGTTGTTGGGATTGACGATGACCGCGAGCGTGGTGTCGTCGGGGAGCGCCAGTTCCCCCAGGTCGAAGGCAAAATCGTTTTCCGGTAGCAGGCGGGTCTCGGTGTAGCGCCGGGCGATCTCCGGGAACAGCGGATAGGTCGGTGTCAGCAGATGTACCTGTTGACCCAGCCGTTCGAACAGCTGGCGCAGGATCAGCTCCGAGCCCGCGTTGATGTGCACCAGCCGCTCGGGCACGCCGACACTGTCGGCGATAAAACGGCGCAGCGGCGCCGAATAGGGCTCGGTATAGTAATTGCTGCGCGGCACCTCGCTCTGGGCGGCGGTAATCGCCTCGTCCAGCGGCGGCAAGGGGTTCTCGCACAGCAGCAGCTTGATGCCCTCGAACGTGCTGCCACCTTTTTCCAGTATTGATGTCATCCTGTCTGGCTCCGGGAATTTATCCATGCAAGGCCGTTATTCGAATACGGGCTATTATGGTGGTCAATTCCCTGGCTGTTTACTCTGCGCGTGCGCAGCGTTGCCCGAAATCATCAACATCGTACTGTCTTTTGAACATGACAAATTTAATTGTAGACTGATGAGAGGAATAACGCAGGCAATGCAGATGCCGGAACACCATTTTAGCCACAGTCTCAAGAAGACAATCCGGGCATTTATCAATCTTCTGCCCGTCATCATCGGCATGCTGCTACTGACCAGCCTGGCGGTGAGTCTGTTTCCACAACAGCTGGCGGCCGATCTGTTCGGAGGTAATGCCATGCTGGACGCCACGGTCGGCGCGTCGGTCGGCGGTATAGCGGCGGGACATCCGATCGCCAGCTATGTGCTGGGCGGGGAATTAAGCCAGGCCGGGGTGAGCCTGATCGCTGTTACAGCGTTTATCGTCAGCTGGGTGACAGTCGGCGTGGTACAGCTTCCCGCCGAAGCGCTGATGCTGGGAATGCGTTTTGCCCTCTACCGTAATATTGTTTGCTTTTTAAGTGCTATCGCGATCGCGTTTCTGTGTGTCTACACGTTGCGACTTTTTAATTAGACCGGTCGATGAAACGTGTGAATAAAAAGCGGGGTTTGGGCGGCTGGTTGTTTCTGTTACTGGTGGTGGCTGCCTATGGTGTTGTCGCGCTGGTCGATGTCAATACGGCTGGCAGGGCAGTCGGCCACTTCGAGAAAGTGATGGGGAAGGTGTTGCCGGTACTGGCCATAGTGTTTGTCCTGCTCCTGCTAATCGATCTGTTGTTAAAACCGGAATGGATTAAACGCCAACTTGGCAGGGAAGCGGGCGTTAAAGGCTGGATGATTGCCGCTTTCAGTGGGATGCTGGCCGCCGGACCGATCTACCCGTGGTACGCTCTGCTGCATGAGCTTCGCGCAAACGGGATGTATGCGCCTCTGGCAGCGGTGTTCCTCTATAGCCGGGCTATCAAATTACCGCTGCTGCCATTTATGATCCATTACTTCGGCCTGGCTTATACCATTACACTGTGTGCGTACTTGCTGGTTTTTTCTGTGATCAGTGGATTATTAATGCGACGACTGTCATAAAAGGAGGCTGTAATAAACGATTCTCATTTGTAACTATCTGTTTTTGCGCTGCAGGCGTTCATACGAAACTCACGGTTAGAGAACAGTCAGTACTAATATTTAGAGAATACTGCGCCCTGACACCGGTTTAGATGATTCATATCCACAGCCCGAGTAGTGTTATACCTGCTTTTTTGAGAATCATTTGCGCTGAATTATTTCCTGGTACCGCTTTCGGCGCTCTTGCTTCCGGTTTGTTGTGTTTCCTTTTCAATGCGCTGATAGATTTCCTCGCGATGAACCGGGATATCCTTTGGCGCATTGACGCCGATGCGCACCTGGTTACCTTTGACGCCCAGCACGGTGACGGTTACATCGTCGCCAATGACCAGGGTTTCACCCACACGGCGTGTTAGTATCAGCATCGGTTGCCTCCTTGTTTGCATAATCTGTTCCCTGGTTTTCATGGCGGAAGGAACATGAAATCCTTTTAGACTATAATTTACCAGTTTAATACCATTTCACGAAAATCATAGTCTGATATCAATATTAGCAACCTCTGAATCTCAATAAAATCAGGCAATTATGATATGTGGTTGTACAGTGGCGCTTTATTTTTACCCACTCTCTCTCCGGTTTTATGTCCGCCTCTGGCACAGGCAGGATTCAAAAAATCGGATACATTTAAAGATAACTTCCCAAGGTTCGTTAAAGAAGACATAATTATTCCAACTATGTGAAATCCATTGCTGTTATTTCAGGTTCTCCTGATAGTCGATGGCAACCGCTGTAACCCAGGACTCGGTGGGGAGGTGTAATGATGAAATTGTATAAATGGGCAGCCTCCGCCGACTGGCCGGATCCCGCGGACCCCACCATCCTCACCCGGGAGCGGGGCCAGGCAATTGTCCGTATTGCCATCAGCGTGATTTTTCTTGTTTATCTGACGGGAATGGTCTATCCGATCAAGCTGGAGCAGGTAATACCGGTTTGGATTCCCTATCTGACAGGTTTTGTTGTATTTTCGCTGGTCGTCGCCTGGCAAATAAAGCGCTCGAGCCGCTCCCCGGGGATACGGCGTCTCACTACCAACATCGCGGACATCGGGACAGTCAGCTTTTTGATGATCACCAACGGCGAAAGTGGTATCCCCCTTTTCGTTCTTTATTTATGGATTACGCTGGGCAATGGTTTTCGGTTCGGTGTGCCGCCACTGATTGTCAGTACTGTGTTAAGCGTCATCGGTTTTAGTTTTGTTATTGGCCTGTCACCGACCTGGCAAGCGCATCCTCCGCTGATCGGTGGGGTGATGCTGGCGATTATTGTTTTGCCGCTTTATACCGGGCATCTGATTCGTCAGCTGAATGCCGCCCACGCCAAGGTCAAAGAGGCGAGTAATGCCAAGAGTGAATTCCTGGCCCGCATGAGCCATGAGCTTCGCACTCCACTCAACGGGATTCTGGGATCCTCCGAAATGTTACGTGATAGCCCGCGACTATCACCGGAAGAACGTTCGTTGCTGGATGTCATCGACGATTCGGTGAATGCCTCATTGCGCCAGATCAACAATGTGCTGGACTTCTCCAGGCTTGAGTCCGGCAAGCTTGCATTGGAGCAAACCGATCTGGATTTGCATCAATTACTGAACACCACGACTTCGATTATTCAGCCGGCCATCTCCAAGAAACGATTGCGGTTCTTGCTGCGCATCGCGCCGGATGTTCCCTACCATCTGCGCGGTGATGCGCACCATTTACGTCAAATTATTTTCAACCTGCTGGCGAATGCCGTACGTTTTACCGAGGAAGGGTCGGTACGCCTGGATGTCAGATTAAAGGAACAGCTCGGGTCGACGGCCCGGTTGCGATTTGAAGTACAAGACACCGGTATCGGAATTGCGCCGGAGGCAATGGATAAAATCTTCGACAGTTTTGCGCAGGAAGATACCAGCACCACGCGGCGATATGGCGGGACCGGTCTTGGGACCACCATCGCCAAGACCCTGGTGGAACTCATGGGGGGCGAAATCGGTGCAACCAGTATTAAACATGAAGGTAGCACGTTCTGGTTTGAACTGCCTTTTACTGTCGTAGCGGATGCTGAAGACGAGAGTATGCTGTCAGATCAGGCGAAAGTGTTGCTGGTTTCCAGAGATGCTCAACTCGTCAGTGCTTATCAGCAAATTCTCGGGGAGCGGGTGGTTCATTCAGAATCCCTTGCAGAGTCGACAGATTTTGTTATGCGGGCGCTTCGGATTGGCAATCCCTATCATGCGATTCTGGTCGATCAGGCCATTGTGAGGGAGCAGGAAGAAAAGGCGCTTTGTGAAGAACTTGTCAAGCAGTCTATTACCGGCAAGGCACTGATGGTTCTTGTCAGCGATCAGCCGCATGTGGCGCCATCGCTTTCTGAATGGGACTACAATACCATGTTGCCACGTAATCCGACGAAGCAACAAGTGCGTTCAGTTCTCCACGCCGCGCCGCGCCGTTTCATAACAGAAGATGCGAATTCAAAATTAACGAACGTACCCTCATGGTTGTGGGGGCAGCGCAACAATACGGGTAATCGTACGCGAATTCTGATCGCAGATGATAACCGTACCAACCTGATGATCACCCGCCGGATTCTTGATAAAGCCGGCTTCGACGTCGAGACGGTCGAAACCGGTGATGCGGCACTGGAAAAACTTCATGCCGGGGGTTACCGGCTGGCTATTCTCGATATGCATATGCCCGGTCTGGATGGGACCGAAGTGTTGCGACAGTATCGAATGATGCGCCCCAAATCATCGCTGCCAGTGATTGTACTGACCGCCAATGCCAGTTTCAGCGCACAGCAGGCCTGTGCCGAAGTTAATGCAAATGCTTATCTTGCAAAACCGGTTACGGCACAACAACTGCTGGACGAGGTTCAACGCTTGCTGGAAGAAACCCAGGTGGAAATACTTCCCTGGTGCAAACCTCAAAGTGACGCTGCCGGAAATTCATCCGGATCGGAACAGGGTGAAACACAGGCTGAAATCGATATTGCCGTTCTTGCTGAACTTGATCGTCTTTGCAGTAGCCCCGGTGAGCTTACATTGATGACCGAGGAATATGAACGGGAAGGCAGTGAAATCCTTCAACGGATTGCCAATGCTTGCCGGGCGCAAAATCACCCTGCATTTTGCGACGAGGTCCATGCTTTGAAATCCAATGCGACCAACGTAGGTGCACGCAATTTGATGCAGGCCTGCAGTGTTGCCGGTGCGGTTGATTTTGTTGATTTCAAACGCAACCACACAAGACTTCTGGCACAACTGCAGGATGCCTATATCACATCACTTTCAGCACTGCGCCAAATCGCAGGAGGATCACCACAAAGGGATCAGGATAAATCGGCCTGATCCCCCTGTGGTCAGCACAATTTCCAGACGTTGGTGATCTCAGGCGCGTACCAGCTCCAGGACATTGGCCTGCTCAGGCCGCTGTCTTGCAGCGGGTACCGCCTCGTTGGCCTCGAGGCGATTCTGGGCAGCCACAATCCTGGACATCATGCGCAGGTCCCGCGATGTCAGGCGTAATGCGGCATCCACCCAGAACTCGACGATATCCATCAGCTCCTCATGGGTCACCGGTGCAATACGCTGGCTTGCCTGCCGAATGGCCAGACGGCCGTTTGAGGCGCGCTGGTGCTGGCGAATGAACTGGTTGACTGCCTGTGTTCCTTCGCCATCGGCCGCCAGCTCATCGATCACACCCATTTCACACAACGCCCTGGCACTGTGCATTTTGCCATCCTGAACCAGGCGCTCGGCCTGTGACAGACCGATTTTACGCGAAAGCAAACTCAGCGCTCCCATGCCCGGAAACAGATTGAATAAAATTTCCGGAAATCCCATCTGCGAATCCTCTTCGGCAATCACGTGATTACACGAAAGAGCACACTCAAAGCCACCACCCAGGGCCGAACCCTGTATCAGCGAAATGGTGGTGAGATCAGGGACGCCAAACCCGGTGGCATTTGCATAGACCTCATCAATGCACAGACGCGCATAGTCGTACAGTGCATCCCGGTCGGCTGTGTTTATCAGCTGAATAAACAGGTCGACATCGCCACCCAGGTTGAAAACACCGCGCGTCGCGGAGGCGAACACAAAATAATGGATTGGTTCGGTGATGTTGCCTGAATTCATATAGGTGGCGACTCTGTTTTGCAAGTCGCCAATTTCGGTCAGCAGAGCCAGGTTAAATGATGGACGAGGACTTGGGTTCAGGTAACACCAGAGCGCGGTACGCTCGGCGTCGTAACAGCTCAAAAGCTGCTGGTAGTCCGGGGTTTCAAATGGCAGTGAATTATTACTATAAAAGGCAGTCATGACGCTCCTCCTTGCGGGATTGGATTGTGATTAGCCCGTCCCGAAGCTCGATGAGCTATTCGGGTGCTAATGTGTTCAATCTAGCCGTCAGACTCTGTTAGGGCAAGCCGGGTCTGACGGAGTATTGTCTCCAAAACCGTAGTCATAAAAAGCAGGGAAAGCGCTTTGTTCTTGCTGATATTTGAATAAAACACTGCGCTTTGATCCTGTGTAATTCTGGACAGGCGTAACTGCCACTGAATCAGGATCAAAACCCCATGATGGTTTTGTTGGTGCTGGAAAGGGAAGGGAAGAGAACGGCAACAGCAACAGGCCATGATTTTTGCCGGTTGAAGTTCATAAAGTAAAAAAAGATCAAAACCGGGTCACAGAAAAATTGTTGCTAATTTCAGAGAAAACGTTTTTTTTACGGCGATTCTTTCAATAAACGGCAAAGCCCGTTTGGGTTTATTCGCCGCGAATCAACAGTACCGGACTGGATGCGATGCGCATCACACTCTCGGCGATGCTGCCCAGTAACAGGCGGCGAATACCGCGTCGTCCGTGGCTGCCGATCACAATAAGGTCGGCTCCCCGGTTATCTGCTTCGGTCACGATCATATCGGCGGCATTTTGACCGAATTTATCGATCTCGAGCAGTATTGTCTCGGCTGTCACACCGTCCTCGCGGGCGTCCGACTCGGCCTGTCTCAGGATCTCGCGCCCGGACTCGCGGAACGCTTCTTGTATATCGGGGACATAGCCCCCCTCGGGCAAGCTCATGCTGATTTCATTGATGACATGCACAATCAGCAATTCTGATTGCTGCACTTTGGCGAGCCGGATTGCGGCTTTGAGGGCATGTTGCGCTGTTTCGCTACCGTCGATGGCAACCAGGATGTGTTTGTACATGACGCGGTCTCCTGAAGTAATAAGCCAAGCGTAGCAAACTACCCGGAATTTAGGCAGAGCCGGCAATAGTTCTCGTGCTATCGCCACTTTATACTATGAGAAATAGTGTCACCTTTTGCGCAAGATTATTGATTATTGACCTTTGAAAAGAGGTGGAAATACGCCGGGTTTTGCCTCCCCTTGAACAGATTTATTCAATAATCCAAAGCGCTTTTCTCCCCTGAAAATAAAAGTGTCGGCCCCTGTGTTTGATTGAGAATCAGAGGTGTTTGATACTTCTCCTTTTTTACTTTTCGCAATCTTTAGCAAAACGATATGTCTTTACTTCGAGAGCTGGTGGCCTGATTCTAAATTCATCTTTTTTTATCCCGGCGGACCAACTAGACTTTTAATGAAGCTATCAACATGGCAACGCGCCATGGAACAAAATGGCTGACATAAGATCGCCAATGGATGAGTAGCTAACCCGGCAAGCCACACCCCCGGGCCTGTAGCTGGGCTGCTGGATAAAAGGAGAGAAGATATGGAACACCGGCATGGTGAACGTGTTCGGGCCCTGGCCCTGGTTCGTGTTTGTCGAAGTGATCGTGCAGGCGAGTGTCGGGCCGGGCTGTTATATAATATCAGCCAGGATGGCATTTTCGTGCTGAGTAATATGCGCCCGGCGATCAATACGGGCCTCGATGTGTACATTCAATCTGCTGATAATCGTATCAATTTGTGCCTGCCGGGGCAGGTCGTGCACGCCAATGGTCACGGGTTTGGTTTGATGTTTCGCCGGTTAAACACGCAAAACCGGTGGTTGATAAGATTGTTTCACGAGAATTACCGAACAACGGCGAAGCGGCAATTGATTGACGACCGCCAGGGAGTCCCGGGTATAAGCGAAGCCGGCGCATCGTTTTTTTGACAATGGACGCTGTGCTTCGAGGTTCTGCCCCAGCGCAGAAATCTGCTCCGGAATGTCCGGCATTCAGGACATATCCCTCGCCAGATCCGGTTCGCCGAGTTGTTTGAGTATCCGGTTGCGCGCGGCATCGCGCAGGCGCACTGCCGCGGCCCAGTCATTGCCGTCCGGTATGATGGGTTCGCTAATCAACACGCTTACGGCCCCCTGGCGCGGGAACCAGGTGTTGCCGCGCAGGATCGAGCGGGTGCCCCGCAGGGTGATCGGCACTACCGCGAGGCCGGCTTCCGCCGCGGCGGCGAAGGCGCCCATGTGAAAGGCCATCAGCCCCGGCATGCGTCGCAGCGTGCCTTCGGGGAAAAACAGCAGGCTGCGTCCGCCACGTGCGAGCCCGGTAATCCGTCGGGCGTCGATCACGCCTTTTTGCTTGTCGAAGCGTTCGACAAATTGCGTGCCGATGCGCTTGAGAAACAGGCCGGCCAGCCATTGTGACTGCAGTTCCCCCTTGGCGACGAAGCTGAAGGGCTGATCCAGCGCCGCCACCAGCACCACGCCGTCCAGGTAACTCGCATGATTGGCGACCATCACACGGGCGCCATTGCCCGCCAGGTGTTCAGTGCCGTGCACCTGCAGCGGTACGCCGGCCAGGCGCAGCAGCAGGCGCGCGCCGCGCCGCATGACGGCCCAGCGCCAGGACTCGCGCGGCAGTATTACCACCAGCGTCCAGACCGGCGGGGCCAGCAGCCAGAACAGCAGTTGCACATAGGCGGCGTAGGTGAGATGGCGCAGGCCGCGCCAGACCCGGCGGGTTTCGGGCAGCAGGCTGGCGCCGACCAGGCGTACGATCTGCCACCAGACCGCACGGGGCTTGTCGCCGACCCGGCCCTGCTCGTACAGCTCGCGAGTGGCGGGACGACGGATTTTGCCGCTGGAGGTTTTGAGAATGGTGCGCGGCGGTGCCAGTACCACTTTGTCCGGCGGCAGCCCGAGCAGATCGTGGCTGGTGTGGCGGATGCGGGTTTGCAGATCGGCGCGCGCGGCGGAATCAGTGAGCCGGGTTTCGGCCATCACCACCAGCCGTTCGGTGCCGGAATCCGGATCCACGCTGCCGAATATCGCCACGCAGCCCTTGCGCACCCCTTCCAGCTCGCCGATGGCGTGTTCCGCCTCGTAAGGGTAAATATTGCGCCCGCCGCGGATGATGACGTCCTTGATGCGGCTGGTCAGGTACACCTCGCCGTCGGCGATATAGGCGAGATCGCCGGTTTCCAGCCAGCCATCATCGAACAGCGCGCGGGTGGCTTTGGGATTGCGATAGTAACCGCTGGTGGCGGATGGCCCGCGAAATTGCAGCCGGCCCTGCTGCCGATCGGGTAACTCGCGGCTGCTGTCATCGACGACGCGCAGTTCATAACCCGGTAGTGGCTGGCCGCAGGCGACATATTCCAGGGTATGGGGATCCTCTTCGGCGGCGGGTTGCGCGCGTGCTTCATCGACGAAAATATCGCGCACGATGCGATCGATTCGCGGGCCGCGCCCCAGGGGCGGAAAGGCCAGTCCCACCGCCGCTTCGGCCAGTCCGTAAACCGGCGCCAGGGCGGTCGGATGCAAACCGTATTGCGCGAAGCGCCGGTTGAAACGCCGGACGGTTTGCGGACTGACCGGTTCGGCGCCGTTGAACAGCATGCGCAGGGAGCCCAGATCCAGACCGGCGAGAGCCTCATCGGGAATGCGGGTCAGACACAGTTCATAGGCAAAATTGGGCCCGGCGCTGAGCGTGCCGCGATGGCGGTGCACGGCCCACAACCAGCGTTGCGGTCGGGTCAGAAACGTCAGCGGTGACATCAGCACCAGGGTCATCGCATAGTACAGACTGCCGAGCCAGGCACCGATCAACCCCATGTCATGATAAAGCGGCAACCAGCTGACGAACACGTCGGTGGAATCCACCCGGATGGCGCGGCCCATGGCACGGATGTTGGCCAGCAGATCCGCGTGGCTGAGCACCACGCCCTTGGGTTGGCCGGTGCTGCCGGAGGTGTATTGCAAAAACGCGATATCCTGCGACGTGATCGGCGGCAGCAGCTCGGCCGGTTCCCGGTGCAGGTCGTCCGGCGTGGCGATCGTGTCCAGCGTCTGCACCCGGGATTTGAGCAGGCGCGCCAGCGGCCGGGCTTCGCTGACGGTGATCAGCAGTACCGTCGCGGCATTGGCCAGGATGCCGGCATGGCGTTGCAGATGATCCTCCAGTTGCGAGGGCCGCGCCGGGGGGTAGATGGGCACCGGAATCGCCCCGGCATATAAAATGCCGAAAAAACAAAACAGATATTCCCGGCCGGTGGGCAGCATGATGGCCACGGTTTGTCCCGGTTTGACCCCATGCGCCAGCAGCCCGGCGGCGATGGCCAGCGCGCCGTCGCGCAGGGACCGGTAACTGATCGGTTGTGGATCCTCGGCTTCATCATACAGGTAGAGCTGCACCCGCTCGGGCTGGGTCTGCACATGCCAGTCAAGCACCTCGAGCAGGGTCGTGGCACGGTGTGGCGCGGCCCCGGCTTCCGTTCTGTTGGCGGGTGCCGCCGGCTGCGAGCGTTCCCGTTTTTGGGCTTGCTGCGGCGCGGCGCTGGTAACGGCCCGCAGCAGATCGCGCGGGGTTTCGGCGCTGGCCAGCAATTGTTCGGACAGGCCGATCTGAAATTCGCGTTCGAGACGTGTCAGCAATTCCGCGCGTGTCAGGCTGTCGAAGCCCAGCTCGCGCTCCAGTGCGGCGTCGAGCTGAATCTCGCTGTCATCGCGATCGGGATGCAGTTCGCGGCTGAGCGTGCGCACGATATCCAGCAGCCTGTGCCGGATGTCGACGTCCGTGTCCGGTTCGCTGTGGGGCGGGCAGGTCATCGTATTATTCAGAGTAAGATCTATTTGCACCTGGTGCGGTATGTGTGCGGGGCGGTATGAACCTTCAGCCAGTATTCCGGGCGGTTGGTGTCAACATGCTACTTTGAAGTTGATCGCGCAACAAACCCGGGAGTCTGAGCAGAGGTATCCGGCCTTACCTTCTGCTCTGATTATTGTAGAAGAACACAGAAGAAGTGCATCAACAATCGACGTTATTCGTCTGGTTGATAATTCTATATTTTGATTGCGGGTTAGCGGCGAGTGATTCCACGATGCCAATCACAGGCCGGGCCCGATCAAAAGTAAATCCCTCTATCCCCTTGCTTTATGTTATGTACTTTGAGGCGGCTTCAGGCCGTACAGGGTATGCGAAGCGGGACAGACCTGGCATCAAGGAAGAGAATGCTCTACCTTTCAATGGTGAATAAAATAGTATATCAACGACGCTTTTAGCGCATTGCATTGAATCAGGGGGCCATACTGGTATGGTGCAAAATATCTTTGTTCTCGGCGCGGACGATTTCAACTGCAAGTTACTTGACGAGATCCATGATGATCGCGGTTATGAATTTCATAGTCTGCTCACTTTTGATGAGGTCAAGGGGGTTGATAAGTACCCGTCTTTTAATGGCCTGATCGAGCAGGCCGAATCGGTGCTTGGCCATTTTGAAGGTCGCATCGATGCCATAGTCGGCTACTGGGATTTTCCGGTCAACTCCATGGTGCCTGTTCTGTGTGAGAAACATAACCTGGTATCACCTTCGCTCGAGAGCGAGCTCAAGTGCGATCACAAGTACTGGAGTCGTTGCGAGCAGAAAAAGGTTATTCCCGGACACACGCCGGCTTTTGAGTCCCTGGATCCTTTTGCTGAAGATGCGGCGGAAAAGATCCAGATGGCCTTTCCGTTCTGGATCAAGCCGGTGAAGTCCACGGACTCATTTCTGGCGTTTCGTGTTAATAATCGCCAGGACCTGGACGAGGCGCTGCGAAAGATCCGCGACAAGATCGACTATATTGGTGCCCCCTTCAATGAATTACTGGGCCATGCAACCCTGCCTGACTATGTCAGGGAAGTGGAAGGGCATCACTGCATCATCGAGGAGATGATCTCCGGTCATCAATGTACCGTGGAAGGGCATGCCTACGAAGGTGAGATAATTTCCCACGGCATAATCGATTCGTTTAACTATCCGGGCGGATCCTCTTTCTTTCGCTATGAGTATCCCTCGCAACTTCCGCAGGAGATCAAGGATGCGATGGTTGAGACTTCCCGGACGATTATGTCGCATATCGGCTTTGACAATGGCGCTTTCAATATTGAATATTTTTACGACATGAATACTGGCGATTATCAATTGCTGGAGATCAATCCCCGGATTTCCCAGTCTCACAGTGAAATGTTTCAGTTCGTCGACGGGACCTCAAATCATCAGATAATGGTGGATCTGGCCCTCGGAAATAAGCCGGATTTCAAGGCCCGGGCCGGACGGTTTGCTTGTGCCGCCAAGTTTTATTTGCGCCGTTTCGAGGATGGAAAGGTCAGCCATGTTCCGGGTGCCGATGAACTCGATCGCCTGCGCAACTCTATTCCCGGGGTTGATATTGATATCAATATTGAAAAAGGCACGCAGCTGTCCGCTCTGATTGAACAGGATAGTTACAGTTTTGACCTGGCAAACATCTATATTGGTGCCGGTGATACGCGGGAGCTGCTGGAAAAGTTTCGCAAGGTGGTCGAGGCTCTGCCGATTGAGATTGAGGGCGAAGTGAGTCGCGAATGGAAACAAGCCGCATTAAGGGCCAGCTACGAAATGGTTTTTCTCGGCGATGTTTTCAAATAAAATCATTCTGATGCGGCTGTAACAAACGATTCTCATTAGCGCGATGATCGGAGCAGATCCTGCCTTTGTTCCTTCCGTCTTTATAAAGTAAAAATCTGTAAAACACTTCGATCACTTCATAATTATAATAGTGGTATGAAAAAGGGCGAGCGTTTCAATACCATCTCTCACCTCGTTGGCGCCACACTTGCGCTGGCGGGTGTGGTCGTGCTGCTGGTTGTTGCGACAAATAGCGGTGATGGATTCAAGATCGTATCATTCAGCGTGTACGGCGGCTCGCTGTTCCTGCTTTATCTGATCTCGACGCTTTATCACGGGTTGCGTGGCCGGGCGAAGCGGGTGTTTCGTGTTCTGGATCACCAGGCCATTTATCTGCTTATTGCCGGCACCTATACCCCGTTTACGCTGGTGACGCTGGAAGGCAGCGTGGGCTGGTGGCTGTTCGGGGCCATCTGGGGACTGGCGGTGCTGGGTATCGTGATCGATGGTGTGTTTCGAAACGGGATGCGTATTGCCCCGTTTATTATCTATTTGCTGATGGGCTGGCTTATCCTGCTGGCGCTTGTGCCCTTGCTGGCCGGTTTGCCATTCAGCGGTTTTGTCTGGTTGCTGGCCGGGGGGCTTTTCTATACGGGCGGGATCGTCTTTTTTGCCCTGGACCGTCGTTATCCGTGGATGCACGGCCTGTGGCATCTGTGTGTGCTGGCCGGCAGCATCAGCCATTACGTGGCCATACTGTTCTATGTTTGAGGCACCGAACATTGTGGCGGGCAAATGACACGTTGTTCGTCCTCCCGGTTTGATGTGACCGGGAGGCGGTGCATGTTTATTCCTTCAGGTACGGACGCAGGTAGGGGAGGAGCGTATCCAGCATATCGCTATCCTTTACCTGGGTGTAATCTTTTTCGATGTTGTGGCTTACCTTCTCGCTGGATTCATCATCAAGATGCTGATTGATGAGGCCGTGAAAGTGGGGAGAGGCGACGATGACCAGTTCGTTGAACTGATTCTCACTGCGCGCCTTGTTAAGGACGTTTGCCAGTTCCCGGGCGAAACGGTCCTTTTCATACTCTTTGGGATTGGTCGGTTCCGCATAACTGCCATGCCCTTCACGGTTGACGTCGCTCTGGTAGGCGCCCGGGCGATCGCTGGCCAGGTCTTCGCCCTTCATGCGGCTTTCGTCGTGCGAGAAGCTGTTCACCCGTTCGAGATCGGACTTGATCAGGTTGAAAAGGCGGGCTTCGCTGGCGTTGGCAACAAGCACCCAGGTGTTATTCATGACATTTCCCCTAGTTGGTGTATATGTAATGGTTGTTTCAAATCATAGCCGGTTCGATGGGCAAGATGTACTGCCGAGGCCACAAACCGCGGCAGGTCTGGATTTTCCCGGGATTACTCATCAGTGTGCACTGCGTGCGGTTAATTGGCAAAATGAGGACATGACAAATGACACTACGAATCATTCTTACATGCGTACGCATCTGCTGACGGGGCGGGTCGAATGACGCTGACGGGATTGCTTGTCTTTATCCCCATCGCCCTGCTGGCAGTATTGTGGTGGAAGGGGATGGGCAGCAAGGAGATCGCGCGTCGTGCCGGCATCCGTGCCTGCCGCGAGGCCGGGGTCCAGTTTCTCGACGATAGTGTTGCGCTGCACAAACTGCGAGTGCGGCGCGGGCCGCGCGGTACGCTGGCGCTTTACCGGTTGTATGACTTCGAGTTCACCAGCAGTGGCGAGCGTCGCCACAATGGTTACATTCACATGCTGGGACATTACGTGCAAAAGCTGGAGATGGACCCTTATCCGGAATAGAGGCCGCAATCCGCTAACCGCTCGATTTCACTCGCCCGGCTTTGGCGGGTTAAAGATAAAGGGTTTTCCTGAGCTCCCTGATAAGGTATCGGGGATAAAGTATCGGGGATAAAGAATCAGGCGCATTTGTCTATTTTTTAATCACCGGCTCGCTGTTGCGTCTGAGTATGAACGACATCAGGCGAAGCGAGCGGCGCCGATTTGAGTCAACACCCCCGCCGCAGACCGGGCCACGATTCGGGGCGAGCAGATTCATGAACGGGCATAAGGGGCCATCCGCGGGTGAAAAAAAACCTTTAACCGCGATCATGCGGGACAAACCGACGCTCGGGGCCCTGGTTTGGATGTCGCGGGAATTTCTTCGAGATGGCCCATCTGCTGCGGCAGAGGGCGATTTAGAAAGAGTCTAAGCTTGTCGCCTATAATATTAATATATTAGGAAATACTGAAATAATTGATTTCTCGCGAGCCTGTTAATCGCGCTCGAACTATCCGCTGAACTGGCGTCGGTAGCGACTCCGCGCTACAATTGCGGGCCTCATCCCATCGGGCTGAGTCTATTATCAACTTTCGGAATGATGGATAAAAAACGTTTATCGTGTTTGTCTGGTCGAACCGTAAGAGCAATGTTAACCTTGGCCCGTTATTGCGGGTGTAACTACGGTTACAAATCATAAACAATAAATAGAGGAAGTGTCTCATATGCTGACCACCAACCCCTTCTCTGAACTCACAGCATTGATATCTCCCGAGATCATGCAGGGTTACATCATTTTGATGATTATCCTGGTGGTACTGGGAACAGTGCTGGATATGATGCACAAGAAAAGTGCCCAGTACTTTTTCGAAAATTCGAAAAAGTCGCAGAAGGCTGCCAAACGAACAGTCGGTGGTGGTGAAAAAGCATCACTGCTGGTCAAGACCGTAGCCAGTGAAGTTATCACTTCTTCCGAGTTCTGCAATATCCGTCGCAGAATCTCTCACTTGCTGACCATGTACGGCTTCATTATCTTCGTCGTGACAACCGTGATGATGATTTTCGGAGCAGACACTTCATCCGGTACCGTACCGCTGTTGTGGCACCTCGGTGCCCTGATGCTTATCGTCGGTGGTTACTGGTTCTGGTTCTTCATCCGCGTGGATGTTGCTGCAGAAGCTGTTAAATGGTATCAATTGCGTCAGGCCGATATCTTTATCCTTTCACTGCTCACCATGGCGACATTTGGCCTGATCTGGTCCATCCTGCAATCCAGTGGTGCTGCCGGCTGGGCTATGCTGTTCTTTGTTCTGTTCATCGTCGCTACGACTGTTCTGTTCAGCACCGTGCTGTGGTCCAAGTTTGCCCACATGTTCTTCAAGCCTGCAGCGGCATTCCAGAAACGGATGATTAAAGCGGATGGTTCCAGAGAAAACCTGCCGGCTGACTATGATCTGTCGGATCCTGCAGTACAGGCGAAATTCCCGGATATTCCTGAATACATGGGCAAGAACCCTTCACACATGGGTCTCGGTATCAAGCGTGAAGCGCCGCGCCACTACTAATTCGACAGCAGGAGAATAAAAATGCCTACTTTTGTATATATGACGCGTTGTGATGGCTGTGGCCATTGCGTCGATATCTGTCCGTCAGACATCATGCACATCGACAAGGTCACTCGTCGTGCATATAACATTGAACCCAACATGTGCTGGGAGTGCTACTCCTGTGTAAAAGCCTGCCCGATGAACGCCATTGATGTACGGGGTTACGCAGACTTTGCGCCGCTGGGGCACTCGGTCCGTGTGAAACGTGACGAGGAAAAAGGTGTTATTGCCTGGCGTATCAAGTTCCGCAACGGCGAAAAAGACATGGAACTGCTTGCACCTATTACAACCAAGCCATGGGGTAAACACATTCCCAAGCTCGCTTCAGTGCAAGGTCCTACCAAGGAAATGCGTGACAGCCAGTTGCTGTTTAACGAACCGAAATATATTCGTCTTGATGACGGGGATATACACACCTTGAAATCAAACGGGTTAAAAATGAAAGCAGGGGTGTACTACTGATGGCTTACAAAACAATAATAGAAGACAATATTGATGTCCTGGTAGCAGGTGCGGGCCTCGGTGGCACCGGTGCTGCATTCGAAGCCAGATACTGGGGGCAGGACAAGAAGATCGTAATCGCCGAAAAGGCAAACATCGATCGTTCCGGTGCGGTTGCACAGGGTCTGTACGCCATTAACTGCTACATGGGTACGCGTTTCGGTGAAAATAACCCGGAAGATCACGTACGTTATGCGCGTATCGACCTGATGGGCATGGTGCGCGAAGATCTGTTGTTTGATATGGCGCGCCACGTTGACTCGGCTGTGCATCAGTTCGAGGAATGGGGTTTGCCGCTGATGCGCGATCCCAAGACCGGCGCCTATCAGCGTGAAGGTCGCTGGCAGATCATGATTCACGGTGAGTCCTACAAGCCGATCGTGGCTGAAGCCGCCAAAAAATCCGCGGATGAGGTCTTCAACCGTATCTGTGTCACTCACCTGCTGATGGACGAAGCCAAGGAAAACCGCGTTGCCGGTGCTGTTGGCTTTAACGTGCGTACCGGTAACTACCACGTATTCAAGTCCAAGACCGTGATTGTCGGTGCCGGTGGCGCCTCCAACATCTTCAAACCGCGTTCCGTCGGTGAAGGTGCGGGTCGTGTCTGGTACGCGCCGTGGTCATCCGGTTCAGCCTATGGCTTGTTAATCGAAGCCGGTGCCAAGATGACCCAGATGGAAAACCGTATCGTACTGGCCCGTTTCAAAGACGGTTACGGTCCGGTGGGTGCTTACTTCCTGCATCTGAAGACCTACACCCAGAACTGCCTGGGCGAAGAGTATGAGTCCAAGTGGTGGCCCGGTCTGCAGGAAATCGTCGGTAAAGAATACCTGGATCCCGATGCTTCTCACGTCACGCATCGTCCGATTCCGACCTGCCTGCGTAACCACGCCCTGATCTCCGAGGTGAATGCCGGTCGTGGTCCGATTCACATGGTCACCATGGAAGCCTTCCAGGATCCGCATCTCGAAGAGATCGGCTGGCATAACTTCCTGGGCATGACCGTCGGTCAGGCGGTACTGTGGGCGGCCACCGACGTGGATCCCAAGAACGAAAACCCCGAGCTGACTACCTCCGAGCCCTATGTTATGGGTTCACATGCGACTGGTTGTGGCGCATGGTGTTCAGGTCCCGAGGATATCTCACCGGAAGAATACTTCTGGGGTTATAACCGCATGACCACCGTTGAGGGTCTGTTCGGTGCCGGTGACGCGGTGGGCGGTACGCCGCACGCCTTCTCCTCCGGTTCCTTTACCGAAGGTCGTCTGGCTGCCAAGGCCGCCTGCAAGTACATCGACGACGGCAAGGCCGAAGGTATCGTAGTCTCCGAGAAGCAGATCAACGACCGCAAGACGCAGATCTTCAAGCCGATGGAGCACTACAAGGTTTACCGGAACGAGATCACTGCCGGTGATGTTAACCCCAACTACATCAATCCTCGCCAGGGCCTGGATCGTTTGCAGAAATTGATGGACGAGTACTGTGGTGGCGCCAGCGTCAACTACATGACCAACGAGAAGCTTCTGCATATCGGTCTGAAGAAACTGGCCATTCTGGAAGAGGATCTTGAGAAGGTTGCCGCAAAAGATTTCCATGAACTTTTGCGTGCATGGGAACTGAAACATCGTCATCGCGCTTCAGAATCAGTAATGCAGCATACGCTGTTCCGCAGGGAAACACGTTGGCCCGGTTATTACTACCGTGGTGATGCACTGAAGCTGGATGATGAAAACTGGCATGTGCTGACCGTTTCTCGTCGTGATCCCAAAACAGGTGAATACACAATGGAGAAAGCTCCTTGTTATCACCTGGTAGACGAAAACGAATAAGATCTGCCTTGAAGGCCGTAAAGCACCAGCAACCTCTTGTTTTTAAAGGTGTTGCTGGTGTTTCTTTTCCTGTTGGAAAAGTTTTAAGGCCAAGATTTGCTTAACTGGAAAACTGATTATTGGTAGCAATAGAAGCGTGACTATGACAACTGAAGCATCAATCGAGACACAAAACCAGCAGAATATTATTAATATGCCCGATGAGGAGTTGCTGGCTATTGCACATCCCATGTGGGAAGACCTGATCAAATATTCCAATAAAGGCCAGTACGGTAAATTCATCAAAAAATTCTCTTACAACCTGCTGTTCGGCCTGAATGAAGTCGAGGTCGGCAAGCAGTTTGCCAAAAGCGAGCTGACGAGAAGCTTGTCCGAAGATTATGACTATCTGGGGACGATTCGCCGTGGCGAACATGTCACGATTCTCTACCGGGTTCGCAGCAAAAAGAAAGAAGGTGAATGGCTGGGTCGCATGGTACTGGGTTATGAGGATGGTGAAGTCAGAATCTTTGGTGCCTCCATATTCTGAGTTCTGTTCACCTGACCCTGTTTTTTAAAACCTTAATCAATACAGATTGAAAGCTTGTAATATGAATCAACAACTCGAAGACGCTATCGCTGACAACAAGTACGTCGAACTCATGTACAAGGTCATCGATAAAAAGTCAGGATCTGTGCTGACCGAGATCGAGTACCCCCTGGGTTATGTTCACGGGGTAAGTGAAGTCCTGGCACCCGCTGTTACCGCCGAGCTGGAAGGCAAGCTCTCGGGTGATGTGATCGAGGTGCCGATAGACTGTAACGAGTTGTATGGTCCCAGAGACGAGTCCCTGGTCATTGTCGAGCCCATCGAAAATGTGCCCGAGGAATATCGCGAAGTCGGCACGTCCATCCTGATGGAAAATGAGAGGGGGCAGACCAAGACGTTTCTGGTCACAAGAGTGGATAAAAAGACCGTCACTATCGATGGCAACAACCCGCTGTGTGGCAGGGAAGTCATTTTCAAACTGGAAATCAAGGAAGTTCGTGACGCCAGCGAAGAAGAAATCGAGTTCGGCGGCAAGGTCGACGACGTTCCGGACGTTGAAGGGACTACCAAGGTGCCTGTGCAATAACCGGGTGCCAGGCGAACGGGAGTAGAAGTTTGTCGTCTGAAGTAAAAGCAGAACAAAAAAGAGACCCCAATAATCCGTGCCTGTTTTGTAAAGATCCACGCGGGGTATCACTGGAAAATGAACTGGCTTACAGTGCTCGTGACACCTACGCGGTGAGCCCGGGGCATACCCTGGTGATTCCGCGTCGCCATGTTGCCAGCTTTTTTGACCTGACCTCCGAAGAGATCAATGCCTGCATGGCGCTGATTACCGAGGAGCGCAGGTTGCTGGACGAGGAGTTCAAGCCTGACGGCTACAACATCGGCGTTAATATCGGGCCGGCGGCCGGTCAGAGTATCTTCCATGTCCATATTCATGTTATTCCCCGCTACACGGGGGATGTTGAAAATCCCCAGGGGGGTGTGCGGCATGTGATTCCCAAAAAGGGACATTACACGCGCTAGAGAGTATGATTTACGTCAGTTAAGTGGGAGGGGCTGACATCCCCGTTTTAATTCCTCCCGTTTCAACCATTGAGGAGTGATGATATGAGCGATGCACCAAAAACCCGGCCCAAGGTTCCCGATGGCAAGTCACGTTATCTGACAACCCGTCAAATGCAGGCCAATGAAAAGGGCTATGTGGGTTATGACACTATCTGGGAATCCTTTCAGAAAGAAGTCCCCTACACCACCCCCAAGAAGCCCTGAGGCGATCAGCCGCGTTACCCTCAACGGTCGCGCGGCTTCTCCTACAATAAAAACTGCTGTTTGACCCCAACATCCCTGGCGGTATAGCAGTTCGTATCTCCGAATTCTTCGTATTTTTCAGCTGACGGCAGTGCATGCGGTCAGTGCCCCCCTCCAGTACGATTGATGGCTTGCCTTCATGGCGCGCGGCCTTCCTGTCTGCGAAAAAACTGGCCATGGCGCGCCCGCTGGTGGCACAGTTGGCGGTGTCGTCAGCTGAATATTCGTGTTTCGTAAATGACCCGTTTGTACTCCAAAAAACTGCTCTTGCCCTTTGTCGGGGTGATCCAGGTTGCCGAACTGGGCTGGGGGCGAGCCCTGAGCCTGGACGGAAAGAACTGGGCATTGCGCTACGCGCAGAACGACAACGAGCCCGTGCGAAACGGGCCATTCCGGGACGATCCGCGCGTGAATTTTTCCCTGGTGGTGACCATCGACGGGAACCGGACACAGACCCGCGCCGTCCACCCCTCGCTGGAGCCGGGGCGGGTCCATGCCGATAGCCAGCGGCTTTTCGAGGCGATCTGCGACGCCCGGGTGCCCTTTGAGGCGGCGGACCGTTATGAGTACTGGCTGCTGGACGGCCGCGACGACAGTCCTCTCGCGCTGCTGCATTCCTGCGTCGATGAGGCGGAGACGCAACTGCCGGTTCCGCCCCCGCAGTGGCTCGCAATGCCCGCGGCGGAACTGGCTGTGACGGATCCGGATCCCCCGGTGCAGGCGACCTACCTGCCGCCGGTCAACTATCGCCTGCAGCAACAGATCGAGGCGCGGGCCGGCAACAGACCGCGCGCGGTCTGGTTCGAACGCCCGGCGGCGACGGACGAGTTTCCGCCCTGTCTGATCCGGGAGGAGTGGCTGGACCCGGAATCCCGGCGACTGTGTGATCTCTATTTGCAGCGGCTTGCCCCACGCTTGCTGATGATGGGCGGGCTGTCCCGTGCGGTGCGCCAGCGTCTGGAGCAGGCCGCGTGCGCACATGTTTTCGAGGTGGAACGGTTCTATCCTCTGTATCCCGAAGTGGTCGACGACAGCCTGCTGAATACCGCCCGGGTCGAGGCCCGATTGCGCCGGGCCAACGATGTGTAATCGCGGCTCTGTCCAGTATAGAATCTGAATATGCTTTGCCAGATGCACGTCCGGCCTGCAGCACAAAGGTGACCCATGATTGCGGTGATATTTGAAGTGATTCCCACTGCCGACGGCAAACAGGAGTACCTGTCCATCGCGGCGCAGCTACGGAAAGATTTAAAAGAAATGCCCGGGTTTATCTCTATTGAGCGATTTCAGAGCCTGAGCGATGACAGAAAGATACTGTCGCTTTCCTTCTGGGAAGATGAAGAGGCGATCTGCCGGTGGCGAAATCTGGAGCAACACCGGATCGCGCAAGGTAAGGGGCGCGGTAGCCTGTTCCAGGATTACCGGATCCGCGTCGGTGCAATAGTGCGTGATTATTCACTGGACGATCGTACCCAGGCACCGGAAGATTCGAAGAGCGTGTAAATGCGCAGCTGTCTGGCGGCAACGTCTGTGCTTTGCTTTCGATAGAGCGAAGCAAATACCTGGTCGGGCAATTGTCAGGCAAGTGCAGGATAACGCGGCATGGGCATATTCTCTGCCGCGGAATTAATGACAGGCTTGCCCGGTAAGCCTGACTGAGTGATACGGGCAACACGATGGAATTGATTTCAAACTGGTGGGCCGAGTTGCTGTTCCGGGCCTCCGATTTCAACTAGTCCGATAACTGGTGGCAACTGGCGATTATAGCGCTTTCGCTTGTGCTGGCATGGACGATTGCCCGTGGTATTCGCCGTCGTCTGGATGCCAGCCAGGGCGCGGATCTGACCGGCTTCAGAAAGTTCACCCTGCGCAGCATCGAGCGGATTATCTATTCCCTGGTGGCTCTGCTGATCATCATCATTGCGCGCAGCGTCTTCAGATATCTGGAACAACCGACCCAGCTGCTGGCTCTGGCCAATCTGCTGCTGTCCCTGGCCGGAATTCGCCTGCTGGTGTATATGTTGCGCAAGGGATTTGCGCCGACACCGATGCTCAAGGCCTGGGAGAACATTCTTTCCAGTACCATCTGGATTATTGTTGCCCTTTATCTGCTGGGTATTCTGCCTTTCGTTTTACAAACCCTGGACAGCTTTGCCTTTACCCTGGCGGGTAACCGGATCTCCGCCTTGTCGGTGATTAACTTCCTGTTACTGGTGGCGCTGCTGTTTACCCTGGCGGTGTGGGCGTCGGCGATTATCGAGCGGCGCATGCAGCGGGCCACCTATCTGGCCTCCGGGCTGCAGGTGGCGCTGGGTAAAATCGTTAAGGTGGTTCTGATCGCCCTGGATGCGGTAGGGCTTGATCTGACGGCGTTGACCGTGTTCGGTGGTGCGCTCGGTGTGGGCCTTGGATTTGGTCTGCAACGCATTGCCAGCAACTTCATCAGCGGGTTCTTGCTGTTGTTCGATCGCTCCATCAAGCCGGGGGATGTGATCAGCGTGGGTAACAAGTTCGGCTGGGTCCACGAGCTGCATGCCCGCTATATTGTAGTGCGGGATCGTGACGGGGTGGATACGTTGATTCCCAACGAGAACCTGATCACCACGGAGGTGATCAACTGGAGCTATGAGGATCGCAACGTGCGGGTCAAGCTTCCGGTGCAGATCAGCTACGGCGATGATCCGGAACTGGCCATGCAACTGATGGTGGAACTGGCCAAACAGCATCCGCGTGTGCTGCCGGATCCCGAACCGGTCGGGCGCTTGCTGGAATTCGGTGACAACGGCATCGGTCTCGAGTTGCGTATCTGGATCAGCGATCCGGAGAAAGGAGTTAACAGCATCCGCTCGGAATTGAACCTGGGAATCTGGCGGGCCTTCAAGGAACACAATATTACCATTCCGTTCCCGCAGCGGGATGTGTATATCAAATCAAACCCGGATTCAGCACGATAGCATTGCTATTTGCCGGACACCGCTTCGCTCTGTCCGGCCTACCCGGATTGTAGGCCCGATATAGCGTGAACGGTATCGGGCAATTCCGCCTATTCACAACCACTTCTTGATCTTGAACAGGAACAGCAATACCAGAGCCAGCGTACCCATGCCGCCGAGGGCGAAGAAGTAGGCGTACTCCAGTTTGAGTTCGGGCATGTTCTCGAAGTTCATACCGAAAATTCCGGCCAGGAAGGTGAGCGGTAAAAAGATCGCCGAGATCACTGTCAGCACGCGCACGATCTCGTTGGTGCGATGGGAGACAGCGGAGAAGTGTAACTGTACCAGGGCTTCAGCTTCGTTTTTCTGGTCCTGCGCGAAGCGAATGACGCGCTGAATATGCTCGACCAGATCGTTGAACCGGACCGTGAGGTGATCATCGAATTCGGTATCGGTGTCCTCACGCCAGGCCTGCAGCGCGGTGATCTGTTCGTCACACAGGCGCTCCAGTTTTCGCAGGTCACTGGTGTAATCCATTACCGCCATCCAGTCGCTGAAGTCGCGACGCGGATCGAGCAGATCTCGCCGCCATTCATCGTAACGATCGAGCAGGGGTTCGCGCAGGGCCAGGTAACGGTCTACCATGTAAGTCATCAGCTGGTGCATCAGTCCGGCCGGCCGGCGCGGAATACGCACGGTTTTGTCCAGCAGGCGCGGTTTGACGAGGGAGACCGAGACGCTGTCAGCAGAGCGAATGGTCAACAGCAGGTGCTCGAGTACGAAAAATACCGTCGGGCGGGTCTGAAAATCACTGGTCTGATCCGCGGGGGAGAGACCGCGGAAGATCAGCATTTCGTAGTCCTGAGTGCCGTCGTAGAAGGAGGGGTGTTCCAGGTTCTGGCTGTCGCGGATGTGTCGTTCGTGGATGCTCACACCGCTCAGACGTTCGACCTGTTGCGGCCAGTCACTCTCCTCGCCGCGGATAATATCCAGCCAGAGAAAGCCGGTTTCGGGCACTGACTCGGGTAAGGTTTCCAGCTGTCTGACCCGCTGGTGATCGATGATGAGAATGTCCATGCCATGGGTTCCGTACTGGGCTGTTTGTCAGGCTACTGCATTGGCCATGGCGGATTCAAATTCAATTTGTCAGGCTGGCCCGGTAATTGCATTTCAGGTCGTATGATGCGTGTTTTCTCCATGATTTTAGTGAGTTTCGGGTTGCTGGCGGCCTCCTCGAGCTGGGCGGGCCTGCGGATCTATTCGACCCCGCTGGCCGAAGCAGACTGGCAGTTGCAGGGGACGGCATTGATTTGCCGTCTGACGCACGAGATTGCCGGTTACGGCGTCGCCGAATTTCGCCAGCAAAGCGATGGTCAGCTGGTGTTCCGGGTACGGGTCGAGCAACCCGCCACGGCCACCGCCGGCGAGGCGCGCCTGTTGTCACTGCCGGCCAGCTGGCAGCACTATGATGAGGGCCGGGATCTGGGTGACCTGCCGGTGGTTCCGGGCGAGATACCCTTTTATCTTGGAGAGTCGGGCGCGCGCCGGGTAATGGCGGAACTGGAAGCAGGATTGTTTCCGACGCTTATCTACCAGGACTGGGTCGAGCCGCAGGATGTTGTCCGGGTCCGGCTTTCCCCGCTGGGCTTTGCGGCGGTTGTGGGCGAATTTCGCGCCTGCGTCGAGGGGTTGCTGCCGTACACCTTTGAGGATGTACGCCAGACCGTGCTGGTGTACCAGAGCAATCAGACCCGTTTGTCGCGGGCCCAGCGCAATCGGCTCGACCGGCTGGTTCGCTATCTGCGTCAGGATCGAGAGGTTGAGGGGGTGCGCATCGAAGGCTATACCGACAGCCTGGGTCTGTCGCGGGTGAACCGGGTGGTGGCCAATCAGCGGGTCGATGCGGTGCGGGCCTATCTGCTGGAGCAGGGGGTGGATGCCAAGTTGATTACGACCCGGGCCTACGAGGAGACCGAGGCGAAGTTCGACAATCGGACCGAGGCAGGCCGGCGCAAGAATCGTCGGGTGGAGATTATTCTCAGTCGCTGATACTCAGCGTCGAGGAACGTCTCCACATGCTACGGCAGGCGCAGCCTGCGTTTTGCCGGTGTCAGCGCCAGGGGCGGCTGCCGCATTGGCCTCGCTGTAAATGGCGGTCACTGAAAACAGAACCAGAATGATCAGAGTCAGTCGTCCCATACTTGTCCCTGTAGTTGCTTATTATCTAATCCCCTTTTATAGCATGATTTTTCGTGCGGGCTAAAGGGGAAAACGCCGGTTTGTGACGGATCCCGCGATTTAGAGGCCATTTCGCCGCTGTTCAGGCTTAAATAACACCCTGACGCGCTTTTTGCCGGGGCCCGGGGAGGCGCCGGCGCGGCGGAGCCCGTCGGCTTGCTAGCACGTTTTTTCTTGTCGTTTCCGGTATAATGCGCGGCGTTTTACCGAATCTGGCGTAATTTTCCTCGCGACGGAGCCGAATTTCATGAGCGATATCAAGAAAGTAGTGCTGGCCTATTCCGGTGGCCTGGATACATCCATCATTCTCAAGTGGCTGGAGCAAACCTATGGCTGCGAGGTGGTGACGTTCACCGCCGATATCGGCCAGGGCGAGGAGGTGGAGCCGGCCCGGGCCAAGGCCGAGGCCATGGGGGTCAGGGAAATCTATATCGAGGATCTGCGCGAGGAATACGCCCGCGATTACGTCTTCCCCATGTTCCGGGCCAATACCGTCTATGAGGGCGAATACCTGCTCGGCACCTCCATCGCCCGGCCGCTGATCGCCAAACGGCTGGTGGAGATTGCCAACCAGACCGGCGCCGATGCCATCTCCCACGGCGCCACCGGCAAGGGCAACGACCAGGTCCGCTTCGAGCTGGGGGCCTATGCGCTCAAGCCGGATGTGACGGTCATCGCGCCCTGGCGCGAGTGGGATCTCAACTCCCGCGAGAAGCTGATGGCCTACGCCGAGCAGCATGATATTCCGGTGGATTTCAAAAAGTCGGGCAAGAAATCCCCCTATTCGATGGACGCCAACCTGCTGCATATCTCCTACGAGGGCGGGATTCTCGAGGACCCGTGGGCCGAGCCGGAAGAGGACATGTGGCGCTGGAGTGTCTCCCCCGAGGCGGCCCCGGACAAGCCCACCGAGCTGACATTGCGTTACGAGCGCGGGGATATCGTGGCCATCGATGGCAAGGCCATGAGCCCGGCCCAGGTGATGAGTATGCTCAACGAGGTGGCCGGCGCCAATGGTGTCGGCCGCGACGACCTGGTCGAGAACCGCTATGTGGGCATGAAATCCCGCGGCTGCTACGAGACCCCGGCCGGCACGGTAATGCTCAAGGCCCATCGGGCCATCGAATCCCTGACTCTGGATCGGGAAGTGGCCCATCTCAAGGACGAGCTGATGCCCAGATACGCTTCGCTCATCTACAATGGCTACTGGTGGTCGCCGGAGCGCGAAATGTTGCAGAGCATGATTGACGCCTCCCAGGAACACGTCAACGGCGAGGTGCGGGTGAAGCTCTACAAGGGCAATGTGATCGTCACCGGCCGCCAGTCCGACAGCGACTCGCTGTTTGATGAGAAAATCGCCACCTTTGAAGAGGACGCCGGCGCCTACGACCAGAAAGATGCCGAAGGCTTTATCAAGCTCAACGCCCTGCGCCTGCGGATTGCCGCCAAACGCCGTTCCGGCTGAATATCGCGCCCTTCCTCTGCCCGCCCGGGTCGCCGGGCGAAAAACCTCATAAAATATAATGGGTTGGAATAACTTTACCCGCATTGCGTCTATTCACCCAGACGGCGCAGGGTAAAGTTTCACCGTCGTCGACCGACAACCTGCTACGTAGCTGAAATCCGGGAGGATTTCACTCATTCAACGCCAGGGATCGGGCACGGCAAAAAGTTAATGTATGGCATTGGTCCCCGGGGCGTTGGCACTCGATACACTTTCGAACGGCTGGAAAACGGCACTCGATTTCCTGGATGAGCCGATTTGCCTGCTCGATCTGGATGATCGGGTGATGCAGGCCAATAAAACCTTCTTTGCCCGCATGGGATGTCCGCCCGAAGACGTGATCGGTCAACCGGTTACCCGTTTTTTCCACCCTGAAGGGGAAGAAGAACCCTGTCCGATCTGCCGGGCGCGTCTGGCGCAAAAGGACACGGTGGTCACCATGGAGGCCGACGATCCGCGTAATCATGCCGGCCGTTCCATTCAGGTGCGCATCGGTGTGATTCGCGACGCGCAGGGTAATCCGAGCGGGATTATTCAGCACATCCAGGATCTGAGCCTGATCCGCGCGGCGGAAAACAAATACCTCGATACCCAGAGACAGTTTCGTGAGCTGTTCGAAGCCTCCCCCGATCCCCAGATCATCGTCAATGGTGACGGCTTTATCGAGCAGGCCAACGCCCAGTGTTTCGGTGTTTTCGGTTACAGGAATATCGAGCTGATAGGTGAGTCGGTGGAGATTCTGATACCGGAAGCATTGCGCGATCGTCATGTTGGCCTGCGACAGATGTTCACGGATGCGCCGAATCCCAGAGCCATGGGCTGCGGTGAACTGTGCTGTCGGCGCAAGGACGGCACGACCCTGCCGGTGGAAGTCAGCCTGACGCCAATCAGTGCCAACAATGAAGTTTCAGTCTGCGCGGTAATCCGGGATATCAGCGAGCGCAAACAGGCCGAGCGTGAACTGCAGCGTCTGGCCAGTTTTCCAGAATTGAGCCCGACACCTATTATCGAGGTCACGCTAACGGGAGAGATCACTTACGCGAATTCCGCGGCAAATGAGAGCTTTGTACGTTTGCAAGTACTGGGTTCCGAGCATCCTGCTTTGCTCAATCTGAACGAGATGATAGACAAAGTCAGGCAAAGTGACCGCGCTGTTTTGCGCAGTGTTGAAGTCGGCGCGATGGTCTATGAACAGCAGTTCTCCTATGTCCCGGAGAATAAAGTGGTGCGGATCTATTCCTGGGACATCACCGAGATCCGCGACATGGCGGATGAAATGGAATACTTCGCCACGCACGACAGCCTGACCGGACTGGTGAACCGCAGCGAATTCGATCGCCGCATCAATCAGTTGATCGATCAGAGCTGGCGGGAAAACAGGGAGCATGCGTTGTGTTATATCGATCTGGATCAGTTCAAGATTATCAATGATAAATGCGGTCACAATGCCGGCGATGAGTTGTTGCGTCAGCTCGGTTGGTTACTCCAGGAAAAAATCCGCGACACGGATACCCTGGCGCGGCTGGGTGGTGATGAATTCGGATTGTTGTTGACTGGCTGCAGCGTGGATAAGGCCCGGGAAATTGCCGAACAGATTCGAAAAACCATTGCCGAACACCGCTTCGTCTGGGAAAGTAATGTATTTACCGTCGGTGCCAGTATCGGTCTGGTACCTGTCACACGCCACAGTGGCGGGGTCAAGGATTTGATGAGTGCCGCGGATACCGCCTGTTATGTTGCCAAGGATACCGGACGGGATCGGGTGCATGTCTATCAACAGGATGACTATGAACTGGGTCGGCATATCAAGAATATCGAATGGGCTCACCGCCTGCAGCAGGCTCTGAGTGAAGATCAGTTTTGTCTGTACAAGCAGAGTATTCGTTCCACACAGAACCCGAGTGACGAGCGCTATGAATTACTGGTCAGAATGGTGGAAGAAGACGGCAGCCACTGCTCCCCTGGAGCCTTTATTCCGGCGGCGGAGCGCTTTAATCTGATTAAAAATGTAGATAAATGGGTTATTAACGAGGCATTTCGCCTTATCAGTACCGGCTGTCTGAATACTCATGAGATCTCTATCAATCTCTCCGGGGACTCGCTGGGCGATACCGACATGATCAATTATGTCGTCAATAAGATCGAGGAATACCGGATCGATCCCTGTGGGCTGATTTTCGAGATTACCGAAACCGCGATGATCACCAATCTGGCCAATGCCCAGAAATTCATGTCCATGATGCATGACGTGGGTTGTCGTTTTGCACTGGATGATTTTGGCAGTGGCGTCAGTTCATTCACCTATCTGCAGAATCTGCATGTGGATTATCTGAAGATTGACGGCGATTTGATCCGCAACAGCGTGGTCAACAAGATCAATGCGTCAATGATCAAGGCGATCAATGATATTGGCCACGCCATGGGCATCAAGACGGTGGCTGAATTTGTCGAGGATGAGGTGATTTACAAAAAAATGGTCGAAATCGGCATCGATTATGTGCAGGGCTATCATATCAATCACCCGACGATGGTGGAAAAGTAAGCAGTAACCGGCTCAGGCCGGCTGTTGACCCGACAGTATGGATGCAACCCGCTGCAATTCCTCTTCCGTATTGACGCCCGGCCCGGGTATCTGTTCGGCGGTGACGACCTTGATCCGGCGCCCGTGATACAGCACCCGTAACTGCTCCAGGGATTCTATCCGTTCCAGCGCGCAGCTGCCCCAGGCGATGTATTGTTTGACGAATCCCGCGCGGTAGGCATACAGACCGATATGCCGGTGAAAATGACCGAAGTCATTCAGCGTTGGCGTTGATTCGCGAAACGCCTCGCGATCCCAGGGGATCGGGGCGCGGCTGAAGTAGAGGGCATTATCCTCGTGGTCGCGGACCAGCTTGATCACATTCCAGTCGAACAGTTCCTCGACACTCTCCGCCGGCGTACTGAGCGTGGCCATTTCGGCCTGGCTGTCCCGGGCCAGGGCATGTCCCACCTGATTCAGGCAGGCACCGGGCATCAGCGGCTCGTCCCCCTGCATATTGACGATGATGGTCTCATCAGCCAGATTGAATTTCTCGATGACTTCATGAATGCGTTCGGTACCGGAATTGTGGCGCTCCGAGGTCAGACAACTTTCAACCGGAAAGTCCGCCGTCGCCTCGAGAATACGCTCGTCGTCGGTGGCCACGATAATCCGCTCGGCATCGCTTTGCAGGGCGTTATCGATGACGTGGGCGATCATCGGCTTGCCGGCAATCTCGCGCAGCGGTTTGCCGGGCAGACGACTGGAGGCGTAGCGGGCGGGAATGACGATATGAAAGCTCATGCGTTGTTATCTTTATCGGAAGTGTTGTTTTTATGCGCGTCGAGTAATCGGTCCAGCGTCGATTCTACTTCCTCGACCGTGATCAGGTCCATGGTGCCGGGGTCGCGCACCCGGATCCCCCAGGGTAATTCCGACACCGGCTTGTGGTACTTGTCCTGTACGGCGTCGGGGTAATGGTTGATCGTCCATTGTTGGCTCAAATAGGGGCCGGTGCGGTCGGGGTTGGCACAGGCATACAGGCCGATGACCGGGGTATTCACCGTGGTGGCCATGTGGGCCGGTCCCGAATCCGGTGTGATCAGGGCCGTGGCATGTTTCAGAATCGCCAGTAACTGTTTTAACGAGGTTTTGCCGACCAGATTGGTGATATTGGGATTGTCTGCCTTCGCTTCGATGGCAGCGGCCAGCGCTTGTTCGCTGGCGCTGTTGCCGCCGGTAAGATAGACCGGCAAGCCGTGTTGTTCGACAGCATACCCGGCCACCCGGGCATAACCGGCCACATGCCAGTTGCGATAGGCACTGCTGGCGCTGGGGCTGATGACCAGATACGGCCGGGCCGGGTCGGCGAGTTGAGCGGCTGTCTGGCGATCGGTCGCCGGGATCGGAATATTCCAGCGCAGTTGCCTGTCCGCGATACCCAGGGCTTCACTGAAACCGAACAGCCCGTCCATGACATGCTGATGCGCTCTGGCTGCGATCCGGTGGTTGCTAAACAGCCACTGCAGATCCCGGGCCCGGGCGCGATCGAAACCCAGCCGGATCGGGGCGCTGACCAGGCGACTCAACAGGCTGGCCCGCAGGGCGACTTGCATGTGCAGCAGGGCGTCGAAACGGCGGCCGTTCAGTTGCCGACGTACCTCGCGGTAGGCGGCAAGGCCGCGAGCCTTGTCGAACACAATAAACTCGATATCGGGGATACCCTGCAACAGGGCATGTTCGGTCTTGCCGATGATCCAGGTCAGCCGGGTTTGCGGCCAGGCTTGCTGGATGGTGCGCACCACCGGCAGGGTATGACAGATATCGCCGATGGCGGAGAGGCGCAAAATGCACAGGCTGGACGGGGGCGTGGTAAAGGGCAGAGGCATACCGTTGTTTTGTTGTTTAAAAGTGATAGCCCAGCTGCTCGTCGATAAACTCACGAATACAGCCATAGCCACCGTTTTTCTCCAGCACGACATCGACGATCTTTTTGATTGAACCAACCGCGTCGGCGGGGCAGGCGCTGAAGCCGACGGCATGGATAATATCGCGATCGTTGATGTCGTCGCCGATATAGGCGACCTGGGCCAGTTCAATGTTCAATTCGGCGCAAAACTGCCTGAGAATATCCAGTTTCGGCTCGGTACCCACATAAAACTTTTCAATCCCCAGCGTCTTACAGCGCTCAGCGATGATCGTGCTTTTGAAGCCGGAACTCAAAACCGCCACCGGCACGCCCTCGCGCTGCAGGTGAATAATACCGCGTCCGTCCTTGGTATCGAAGCGTTTAACTTCTTCACCCCCTTCGGTGTAATACATACCGCCGTCGGTCATGACCCCGTCGATATCCAGGGCCAGCAGTTTGATATCAGCGCGAATCGCCACAGGCTCAGACAATATGATAGCCGATGGCGTCGGCGATGGGGCGCAGGGTACCGATCAGCTGCCGGAAGGCATCGTGATCCAGCTGTTGCGAGGCATCGGACTTGGCGACGGACGGATCGGGATGCACTTCAATCAGCAGGCCATCGACGCCCATGGCAGTGGCGGCGCGGGCCAGATCCGGTACGCCGTAGCGATAGCCCATGGCATGACTGGGATCGACGATGATCGGCAGGTTGGTGTATTCCTTCAGATAGGCTACGCCGCACAGATCCAGCGTGAAACGGGTCTTGGTTTCAAAGGTGCGGATACCGCGCTCGCAGAGAATGACGTTATCATTGCCGCCGGAGAGCACAAACTCGGCCGCCTGCACGAATTCCTGCAGCGTGGTGCCGAAACCGCGCTTGATCAGGATCGGCTTGTTGCTGCGGCCACAGGTGCGCAGGATCCCCTGGTCGTACATGGCCTTGGCGCCGATCTGGACGATATCGGTGGTTTCGATCACTTCGTCTACATGGGTGGAATCGCGCACTTCGGTAATGATGTTCAGACCGTATTCGCCGCGCATCTTGTCCAGCAGGCGCAGTCCCTCGTCCCCCAGGCCCTGGAAGCTATAGGGCGAGGTACGCGGCTTGTAACAGCCGGCGCGCAGGGTGGAAATGCCCAGTTCCTTCATCAGTTTGGCCGAAGAGGTGATCTGCTCTTCAGATTCCACCGAGCAGGGGCCGCCGATGATCATGGTGTTGCGGGTGTTGCCGCCGATGCTGATATCGCCGATGTCAATCCGGCGTTTTTCCGGCAGGTATTCGGCGCTGGATAACTGCATGTCGTTGGGGAAGACAAAGCTTTCCACGACCATACTTTGATATTCTTTCGGCACTTCCTGCAGGGCCGAGGGGGTGACCATCACATGATAGTCGGGCTTTTTGATATGAAACGCGTCCAGTTCCCAGCCGATCTTGTCGAGTGTTTTCTGGTCGGTATTTTTGTCGAAATGGATAATCATACTTCACCTTTAACGAGATTCATGAATGTGACTGAACCGGTCACCTCATGCTTGCTATTGACGACGGGTAAATAATTGACGGGGAACGTCTGCTCCTGAATATAGGCCAGCAGTTCCTGCACGGTAAAATCCTCGCGCGCGGCAGCGGGCGACGGGTTGATCATGTCCGCGACTTCCAGGGCATTGAGATTGTCGATGTGTTTCAGTAGCCCTTTGCGCACATCGGCATTGGTGATCATGCCGAGCAATACATCACTCTCGTCGGCCACCAGGGTAAATCCGAGCTTGTTGTCCTCAATAGATTGCAGGATATTGCGCACACTCAATTCATCGGGGCGCAATAGTGGCGTCTCATCCAGCTGGCGCATGAAATCCCCGACCAGATAGTGCGAGCCGATGTCATGGGTCTTGAGATTCAGCATCGCTGCGCCGATGGAGTCGCTGTTCATCAGGTAAGAACCTGAAACGGCGGCATACACGCCCATGTTGCGCAGGATGAATGAGACTTCGTGATTCACCCCGCCATCGACGTGAATCCGGGTTTGTGGAAACCGCTGGCGGAACTGGCGTATCTTGCGGAAATTGTGTTTGTCGAAAGTGCCGCCGCTCTTGCCCGGCGTGGTGGCCATGATCAGTACGAAATCAAGTTGTTCCGCGTAGGGTGCAAAGGCATCAATATCGGTGCTGGAACTGATGGCCAGGCCGGTTCGGGCACTAATCGTTTCCGGTATCGCGAGGGGTTCCTGAAGATTTTCATACTGGAAACAAACGGCGTGGATCTCGTGTTTTGCAATCAGATCGTAATATTTGCCGGGTGTCGGGGTAATGATGTGCAGATCGATGGGCGTACGGCTCAGTTGCCGGATCCGGGCAATGTCCTCGAAAACCGAAGGGTCGTCGTTGCAGTCGATATGAAATAAGTCCGTCCCGTGCGCGTCCAGATCGGTAACGATGTCCTTCAGTGTCTTGTGCTTGTTGGAATAAATCGAGGCGGAAATTTTCATAGTAAACGTCGTTCAACTGTCAGCTTACGGCCGACATGGTGGTGGATGCGGTGTCCGAAACGGATTCTGGTACCAGATAGCGGCCCAACCCCCTCTTCGGGGGCCGTTGCAGTGTATTACAGCCGGCCGGGCAGGTACAGTCGCGCCAGACTTACGGGTGCGCCGAGCGGCGTATTCAGACCGTATTATACCATTAATGTCAGTGAGTTATAGCACCCAAAGCGTGACCGGCGTCCGGACAAAAAGAAAAGCCGGCCCAACATTGGCCGGCTGCAGACCACAGGAGGAGATCTGGAAAGAAAAACGGTTAGCTGGCCGGTGAATGACCGGGTAACCGGATACCGGGTATGACACCGCGCTGGTGCAGATCGTTCAGAATTTGCTGCCCGCCCTCGATGACCACCGCGGGATCGGGGTGATTGAGTTCCGCGGCAATCTGCTCGAGCATCGCCTCGCCGGTGGCATGTTCGCTGTTGTCGATCAGCTGCAACAGCCGGGCGGTGACCGGGTTGAGTTCCATGAAGGTGATCTCATCGCGCGCATCGCGGTAGACCAGCAACCAGGTCGGCTGCTCGGAGGGCTGGTCGGGACGAAAATCGGGGCCAATCAGATGGACAGGGTAGTGATAGCTGAGCGGCCAGGCCAGGGGGGAAAGCTGCGGCCGGCCTTTGAGCAGATCGCCCTGGGTATCGATTCGGGGCCAGTCCGGCTCCTGATCGGAGAGGCTCAGTGCCAGCTCGACCCACTCGTAATGGGCAAGCTCGAACATGAACGGCGGGTCGTCAGCTTCGGCGGTCCGTTCGTGCTCCAGGTAATGCAGGAACTCCCGGGGCATTTCCGGAAACAGCGGGGTGGTGGCCCTGTGACTGGCAAAATAGTGGCGAATCAGCCGATGCCATTTTTCATCATTCAGTAGCTGGCGCAGGACGGGGAAACTGTCGGCCATGAAGCCTTCGACATTGTTGTAAAACAGCTCCCGGTAAATGGCCATGCGCCGATCCTCGACATCGGCCGGGGCCGGGCTGGCCTGCGGATCGCGGATGTGCGCCGCAAAGCGATATTGCTGTTGTTGAAAATCCGTCATCTCAGTTCGATTGCTCATGCAACGCCTGTTGCGGCCGGGCCTGCTGTTGCAGGGCGCTGATGGTGTCAACCTCGTCCAGCAGTTCCTCGATCGGCGGCAGGTTAAAATCCCGCTCCAGCATGGTCGGGATTACGCCAAAATGCTGATAGGTCTTTTTCAACAACTCCCAGACCGGATCGATCACCGGGGCGCCATGGGTGTCGACGATCAGATCCTCGGCTTCATTGTAGTGCCCGGCAACATGGATATAGCTGATACGTTCGGCAGGGAGTGCACGCAGGAATTGTTCCGCGTCATAGCGGTGATTGACGCTGTTGACGTAAATATTATTCACATCCAGCAACAGCCGGCAGTCGGCTTCTTCGAGCACCGCATTGATGAATTCGATTTCTTCCATCTGTTTGCCCGGGGCGGCATAGTAAGAGACATTCTCCACGGCGATCGGCTGCTCCAGGATATCCTGCACGCGGCGGATACGCCCGGCAACATGATGCACGGCTTCCTCGGTAAACGGAATCGGCATCAGATCATAAAGATGTCCATCGTCGCTACAATAGCTCAGATGTTCGGTGTAAATGCGAATATTGTGTTGTTTGAGAAACCGTTTGAGGCGTTGTAAAAAGGCCTCGTCCAGCGGTGCGGGACTGCCCAGCGACAGGGACAGGCCGTGGGTCACAAAGGGATAGCGTTCGGTAAACGCGCGTAACTTGCGGCCGTAACTGCCGCCGACGCCGATCCAGTTTTCCGGGGCGATTTCCATGAAATCGACCTGCGAAGGAAACGGGTCCGCGAGCGGTTCCATAATGGACCGCCGCAGACCCAGTCCGGCGCCATGAACAGGATAGCTTGTCGTGTTCATGTCAGTTCCTTTGGCCGCTTACTTGCTGCCGCCGCATTTACCTTCGCCGCACTTGCCTTCCTTCTTGGCTTTGGCCTTGTCGCCGCCGCATTTACCTTCGCCGCACTTGCCTTCTTTCTTGGCTTTGTCCTTGTCGCCGCCGCATTTACCTTCGCCACACTTGCCTTCTTTCTTGGCTTTGTCCTTGTCGCCGCCGCACTTGCCTTCACCACATTTGCCTTCCATATGGCTGTCGGCCAGCTGCATATAGCCGCTGGACAGCTCGCTCATGGCGAAGGGGTTGCTGCCGGCTTCGGCCGCTGTGGCGACGTTGCTGGCGGCCATGCTGGCGGCAAAGGCCGTACCCAGGGCAAGCGTCAGGGTTTTCGATGATTTACGGTTAGACATAATCTGCATTCTCCATGTGTGTCATTGTTGGTTAGTTATTTAGTCGTGGTATCGCGCTCAACCTTACAACAGAAATGATATAAAAAAACCACGCCATTCCTGAATTGTGACCCTGTCAGGACCCAATGGTTCCTGGTCCGGGCCTCTATATAAGTTTCTGCTAATATTCTATCTTTGCCGGGGCTTGCTCACCGGCTGCTGGGAATAACGCCAAGAACGCGAAGACGCAGAGAACGCAAAGAGAGTTAAATTATTTTATTTTTCCGGTTCAACGTTGAGTACTACCTGAATTGATTTGCGCTCGAGACGGTCTGTAAATACTTATTTTCTTAGCGCCCTTGGCGTCTTTGCGTTCTTGGCGTTTATTCCACCAGTCATAAAAAAAGGAATCAGTCGGCGGTCTTGTCTTTGTACTCGCACAGGTCCTCGATGACACAGGCCCCGCAGCGCGGTGTACGGGCCACGCAGATGTAGCGCCCGTGCAGGATGAGCCAGTGATGGGCGTCTTTTTTGTATTCCTCGGGGACCATCTTGAGCAGTTTTTTCTCCACCTCCAGCACGGTCTTGCCCGGCGCCAGGCCGGTGCGATTACTGACCCGGAAGATATGGGTGTCCACGGCGATAGTGGGGTGGCCGAAGGCCGTATTGAGAATCACGTTGGCGGTCTTGCGCCCGACCCCGGGCAAGGCCTCCAGCGCGGCCCGATCCTCGGGGACCTTGCCAGCGTGCTGCTCGACCAGGATCTGGCAGGTCTTGATGATATTTTTGGCCTTGCTGTTGAACAGCCCGATGCTCTTGATGTGTTCCTTCAGCCCGGATTCGCCGAGCTCCAGGATCTTTTTCGGGCTTCGGGCGACCTTGAACAACTCTCTGGTGGCCTTGTTAACCCCCTTGTCCGTGGCCTGCGCCGAGAGAATCACCGCAATCAATAGTTCAAACGGCGTGCGGTAGTTCAGCTCGGTAGTGGGGTGCGGATTTGCTTTTTTCAGCCGCTTGAAAATCTCACGTCGCTTCTCGGGGTTCATTTTTTATTCTTTTTTAAAGGCTGCTGTAAAAAACGTTTATGCCCGTTGTGTGGGTGCAAAGGTCGCAAAGTCGCCAAGAACGCAAAGTTATTATTAATGTATTTATGTTGCCAAGGCTCATTGATTTTGAAATTGCCTAATCAAATAGAAGATATGGTAAAAATAAATTCAGTTCCTTTGCGTTCTCTGCGCCTTGGCGTTCTTGGCGTAATTTCCAGTACGTTGAAAGGAGAAAGTCATTCGCTTGCCTCCTGCCCATTAAGTGGCGGCACTGGCGGGTTGTTCTGTAGCGATGGCTGCTTTGCGGCTTTCGGCGCGGCGCTGGTCGATCAGGTTTTTGACGGCGATCAGCAATCCAAGACCGATAAAGGCGCCGGGGGGGAGGATGGCCAGCAGGTAGCCGCGGTAGTCTTCGAACAGGACCAGAGTCATCCACTCGGCGCCCTGGCCGAACATCAGTTCGGCCTGGCGCAGCAGGGTGCCGAAGCCCAGGATTTCACGCATGGCGCCGAGGGTGACCAGCACGGCGGTGAAGCCGAGTCCCATGAACAGGCCGTCGGTGAAGGCCTGCGGGACCGGATTTTTCGAGGCGAAGCTTTCGGCACGCGCCAGAATTGAGCAGTTGGTGACGATCAGCGGAATGAAGATCCCCAGGATTTTGTACAGCTCGTGAAACCAGGCATTCATGCTCAGTTCAATCACGGTGACCACCGAGGCGATGATCATGACAAACACCGGTACCCGGATTTCGGGGCGCACCCAGCGGCGAATCAGCGAGACGGTGGTATTCGACACGACCAGCGTCAAAATGGTGGCCAGTCCCAGGCCCAGGCCGTTGATCATGGTGTTGGTGACCGCCAGCAACGGACACAGGCCCAGTAGCTGGACAAATGCCACGTTGTTGGTCCACAGGCCGTCGCGGATCAGGGTGCTGTAGGGATTCGTTGTCATGCCGGGTCGTCCGTCGTCGGGTTGTCGGTTGGGCGAAACAGTTGTTCGCGATGTTTGTCGTAATATTTAAGCGCGTTATGCACCGCTTTGACAACGGCGCGCGGGGTGACTGTCGCGCCGGTGAACTGATCGAACTGGCCGCCGTCTTTTTTGACCTTCCAGCCGGCCGGGCCGGGATTGTCCAGGGATTTGCCGCTGAAGCTGTGAATCCAGTCGGAGCGGTCGGCGTCGATGGCATCGCCCAGTCCCGGCGTCTCGCTATGATTGATGACCCGCACCCCGGCCAGTTCCCCATTATAGCGAATGGCGACCAGCAGGTTGATGCGGCCGCTATAGCCGTCGGGGGCGATGACGTTGAGAATCGCCGTGACCGGCTCTCCGTTCTGGCGTGCCCGGTAGACCGTTACCGGTTCGGGGGTGCCCAGCAGGGTTTCATCGCGGACCTGGATGGTATCCCGGGTCAATTTGTTGTCATGCGTCTCTGGCGGAACCAGGCTGTGGAGGTTACGTAACAGGGCGGCCTGTTCGTTCGCCTTGATCGTGGGCGCAGTCTGTTGCTGGATCCAGGCGACCAGCCCGGCACCGATCACGGCAAAACCGCCCAGCAGGACCGCGCTGATCGTCATGTGTTTGATCAGTGCCCGCATCATGACTGCCCCTCACCAAAGACCGGCGGCCGGGTATAGTAATCAATCGTGGGAACCGCCATGTTCATCAGCAGCACGGCAAAGGCGACGGCATCGGGATAACCGCCCCAGGTGCGGATGATATACAGCAACAGGCCGATCCCGATGCCGTAGATGATCCGGCCACGGTTGGTGGTCGCCGCCGTGACCGGATCGGTGGCGATGAAAAACGCACCGAGCATGGTGGCGCCACCGAACAGATGGAACAGCGGCGAAGTAAAAGCGTCGGGATCGTTCAGATGAAACAGGCCGGAGACCAGAAAAAGGGTCGCCAGCATGGCCAGCGGGATATGCCAGCTGATGACGCGCATGTAAATCAGCACCAGCCCGCCCAGCATGAACAGCAGATTGATCCACTCCCAGCCATGGCCGGAGAACATGCCGAACAGCTCGGTACTGCTGTTATGAATTTCGGTCAGGGTCAGATTCTGTGACAACGCGGTTTTGATGGCATCCAGGGGCGTGGCGGCGGTCAGGGCATCCAGGTTTTGCCCGGCGGGGAGCTGTTCCAGGAAGGTATAACGCAGCGTGTCGAGCAACGTGATGTCATGCACTTCGGGCGTCAGCCACAGGGTCATCTCGCGCGGGAAAGCGATCAGCAACATGGCATAGCCAACCATGGCCGGGTTGAAAGGGTTGTAGCCCAGCCCGCCGTATAAATGTTTGGCAATGATCAGGGCAAAGCCGGCACCCAGAACAGGCAACCACCAGGGTGTCAGTGAGGGCAGGGCCACGCCAAGCAGAATCCCGGTCACCACCGCGCTGCCATCCATCAAGAACGGCTTGATCGGCCGCTTGCGCAGGCGCAGCATCAGCGCCTCGGCGGCCAGCGCCGTGACGACCGCCAGCGTGATATTGATAATGACGCCCGGGCCGAAAAAGTGCATATACGCCAGCACGCCGGGGATCAGCGCATAGATCACCGCCAGCATCATCCGGTTGACCTGGTTACCGCTTTGTAGATGCGGCGAGCTATGTAACGACAGGTTCATGATTCTTCCTTGTCATTGTTCGGGGCGGTCGCATCGTCCGCGGGGGTGTCCGCTTTTGACGACTCCGCCCGGCGTGCCCTGGCGCGCGCCTTGGCCGCTTCAATGGTGGCTTTTTTGTTATCGTCACTTTCGCTTTTGTCGCCCTGGCTTTTTTTGAGCATTTCTTTTTTGCGCTGCTTGCGTTCCTCGTCCTCACGTTTCTTGCGTTCGAGACGTTCCTGGCGAAACTCATGCCGTTCGCGGGCCAGGTCGGCTTTGCGCTTTTCCCGTTCCTGGGCCCAGATTTCCGTCTTGGCAAAGCGGTAATACTGCACCAGCGGAATATGACTGGGACACACATAGGCGCAGCAGCCGCATTCGATACAGTCGAACAGATTGAAATCCTGCACCCGGTCGAAATTTTTCGCCCGCGCATACCAGTAAAGCTGTTGCGGCAACAGTTGCGCCGGGCAGACGCGCGCGCATTCACCACAACGGATACAGGGCATGGGGGTATGTTGTTCTGCGGAACTCGGCCAGGAAAGAATACAGTTAGTCGTTTTGATGACCGGGACATCGGGCGAGGCGACATTGAAGCCCATTAACGGACCGCCCATGATCAGCTCATGATCCTGATCGTCGCGCCAGCCACATTGTTCGAGCAGGGCGGAGAAGGGCGTGCCGATCAATACATCCAGATTGGAAGGTTGGCCGATCGCTTCGCCGGTGACGGTGACATAACGGGAAATCAGCGGCTGGCCACGATGGATGGCATCCGCCACGGCCGCGGCGGTGCCGACATTGTGACAGACCACGTGGATATCCAGCGGCAGGCCATGACTGGGTACTTCCTTGCCGGTGAGCACCTTGATCAGCTGTTTTTCGCCCCCGGTGGGGTAAATGGTCGGGACCTGCACCAGTTCGATAAAGGTTTTTTCCTCGTCACTGAGGGCCTCGCGCAGGCTTTCATAGGCCCGGGGCTTGTTGTCCTCCAGGGCGATGATGCAGTGTCTGGCCTGGACCGCATGGCGCATGATCAACAGGCCATCGATAATGCGCCGCGGTTGTTCCTGCATCAGGATCGCATCGCAGGTGATATAGGGCTCACATTCGGCGCCATTGAGAATCAGCGTATCGACGACATTGCCGGGACCGGCATTGAGTTTGATAAAGGCGGGAAAGCCGGCGCCACCCAGACCGACAATCCCGGCCTCGCGAATCACATTGCGCAGGGCGCTCGGTTCCAGCCCGGCATAATCGGGGCGGGGTGTCAGCTCGGTCCACGCGTCCTCGCCGTCGCTGTCGATCACGATACAGGGCGCCTGCAAGCCCGAGGGATGGGGGATCGGGTGTTCCTCGATGGCCCGGACCGTGCCGGAGGTCGGGGCATGCACCGGGACACTCACGTATTCGGTGGCGTGGGCCAGACGCTGGCCTTTCAGGACCCGCTGGCCGACTTCGACTTCCGGCTCGGCCGGCTCGCCAATATGTTGCTGCAAGGGGACGATCAAGCGCGGCGGGATGCTGGCGCTATGCACCGGCTCCTGCATGGATTCGGCCTTGTGGCCGGGCAGGCGCAAGCCGCCGTGAAAATGCCACAGCCGGCGCTTCATGAGGAGCTGGCCTCGTGTGGGGGTTTTTCCAGCGGCAACGGTGGCGCCGGCCATTTCCAGGTTTGCGGGGTCTCTTCCAGCGGCTTGATGTGAATGCAATCCACCGGACAGGGTTCGATGCAGAGATCGCAACCGGTGCACTCGGATTCGATCACCGTGTGCATCTGCTTGGCGGCGCCGACGATGGCATCCACCGGGCAGGCCTGGATACAGAGCGTACAGCCGATGCATTCGTTCTCATCGATGTAGACGACGGTTTTCTCGCCGTGTTCGCCATGTTCCTCGTTCAAGGGCTTGGGATCGACGCCCAGCAGATCGGCCAGTTGCTGGATCACCGCCTCGCCACCGGGCGGGCACTGATTGATATCGGCCTCACCTTTGGCCATGGCTTCGGCGTAAGGGCGGCAGCCGGCAAAACCGCACTGGCCGCACTGGGTCTGCGGCAAGATGGCATCGATCTGATCCACCACCGGATCGCCTTCCACCTTGAAGCGTACCGAGGCAAAGCCCAGCAACAGGCCGAAGATGACGGCAAGCAAGGCGAGAACGATAATGGCTTCAAACATGGCGGTGGTTTATCCCCTGACCAGTCCGGCAAAACCCATAAAGGCCATCGACATCAGCCCGGCGGTGATCAGTGCAATGGAGGGACCGCGGAAGATCGTCGGCACATCGGCCACGGCCAGACGTTCGCGCATGGCGGCGAACAGGATCAATACCATCGAGAAACCGAGTGCGGCGCCAAAACCGTACAGGGCCGATTCGATAAAGCCATGCTCGGTCTTTACATTGAGCAGCGCGACACCCAGCACGGCGCAGTTGGTGGTGATCAACGGCAAAAAGATCCCCAGTACCTGGTAGAGCAGCGGACTGGTCTTGTGCACCAGCATCTCGGTGAACTGCACCACCACCGCGATGACCAGGATAAAGGCGATGGTGCGCAGATATTCCAGCCCCAGCGGCATCAGCAGGTATTCGTTGACCAGATAACTGGAGATGGAGGAGAGCGTCAACACAAACGTGGTGGCCAGCGCCATGCCCGTGGCCGTCTCCAGCTTGCGCGAGACTCCCATGAACGGACACAGCCCCAGAAACTTCACCAGGACGAAGTTGTTGACCAGGACGGTACTGACAAGAATCAGGGCATATTCCATCATAACATCACAGTGACGAGGGCCGAGGGACGAGTGACGAGGTATAAGCGTACTCCGTCAGGATGAGAATTTTAAGCATAGCGTGCTTCAACTCGCTTTGAGGTCGATCAAAGTCCTTGCAGGTTATGTGCATGCTTCGATGAGGAACTGAGGTTTTCCTCGTCCCTCGTCCCTGTTATTTCACGCGCATCCCCGGCTGCGCCCCCGTATGCGGCTCGAGAATCCACAGGTCCCGACCGCCGGGTCCGGCGGCCAGGACCATGCCTTCGGAGGCGCCGAAGCGCATTTTGCGCGGTTTGAGGTTGGCGACCATCACGGTCAGCTTGCCCTCGAGATCGGCCGGTTGATAGGCTGACTTGATACCCGCGAAAACGTTGCGGGTGCCGTCGCCGATATCCAGCGTCAGTTGCAGCAGTTTGTCGGCGCCTTCCACGTGCTCGGCCCTGACGATACGGGCGATGCGCAGATCGATTTTGGCGAAATCGTCGAACTCGATCGGCTCGGCGATCGGTTCGATGTTGGCGGCCGGTTTTGGTGCGGCGGGCGCGGTCTGTTGCAGATCCTGTTTCGATTCATCGATCATGGCGTCGATGTGCTCCTTTTCAATCCGGGTCATCAGCGGTTTGAATTTGTTGATGCGCTGGCCGGTCAGTGGCGTGGCCACGTCCTCCCAGTGCAGGGCCTCGATATTGAGAAACGCCTCGGCCCCCGCGGCCAGCTTGGGCAGCACCGGCTTGAGGTAGGTGACCAGCACGCGGAACAGGTTGAGGCCGACGCTGCAAATGTTTTGCAAGGCGTCGTCACTGCCCGCCTGTTTGGCGATGACCCAGGGTTTTTCCATATCGATATACTGGTTGGCCTGATCCGCCAGCGCCATAATCTCGCGCATGGCATGACCGAATTCGCGGTTCTCATACAGCTCGGCGATCGATTCACGCGCCTCGACAAACTGTTGATACAGTTCGGACTCGCTGCAGGTAGCGGACAGCCGGCCTTCGAAGCGCTTGTGAATGAAACCGGCGCAACGGCTGGCGATGTTGACCACCTTGCCGACCAGATCGCTGTTCACCCGTTGCTGGAAGTCCTCCAGACTCAGATCGATGTCCTCGATGCCGCTGCCCAGCTTGGCGGCGAAGTAATAACGCAGGTATTCGGGATTGAGATGTTTTAAATAGGTGCGCGCCTGAATGAAGGTGCCGCGCGACTTGGACATCTTCTGGCCGTTGACGGTCAAAAAGCCGTGGCAGTAGACCGCGCTGGGGGTGCGAAAGCCGGCACCGTGCAGCATGGCGGGCCAGAACAGGGTATGAAAGTAGGCGATGTCCTTGCCGATGAAATGGTACACCTCGCAATCGCTCTCCCTGTCCCAGTAACGATCGAAATCGAGATTATCCCGTTTGTCGCACAGGTTTTTGAAACTGGCCATGTAACCGATGGGCGCATCCAGCCAGACATAGAAATATTTGCCGGGGGCGTCGGGGATCTCGAAACCGAAGTAGGGCGCATCGCGGGAGATGTCCCAGTCCTGCAGCCCGGCGTCGAACCACTCATGCAGCTTGTTGGCGATCACCGGCTGGACGTGATCGCCCCGGGTCCAGTCGCGCAGCATGGCCTCGAAATCGCCCAGCGCGAAAAAGTAGTGTTCCGATTCCTTTTCTATGGGCGTGGCGCCGGACAGGGCGGAGACCGGATTTTTCAGTTCGGTCGGGGTATAGGTCGCACCGCACGCCTCGCAGCTGTCGCCGTACTGATCCGCCGCCCCGCAGCGGGGACATTCCCCCTTGATGAAACGGTCCGGCAGGAACATCTGCTTTTCGGGGTCGAAGGCCTGCTTGATCACCCGGGTGTGGATATGGCCGGCATCGCGCAATCGATTGTATATCAGGGACGCCAGCTCGCGATTTTCGTCCGAGTGGGTCGAGTGATAGTTGTCGAAGCCGATGTCGAAGGCCGCGAAATCGGCGGTGTGTTCGTCATGCGTGCGCGCGATCAGCGCCTCGGGCTCGATCCCTTCGCTCTGGGCACGCAGCATGATCGGGGTGCCGTGGGCGTCGTCGGCACAGACGTAGATGCAGTGATGACCTTGCATTTTCTGAAAGCGGACCCAGATATCGGTCTGGATATATTCCACCAGATGACCGAGATGGATCGAGCCGTTGGCATAGGGCAGGGCGCTGGTAACAAGGATGTGACGCGGTGTGGGCATGGTCTCTGATCGCCGAAATCGTAGGCTTGCAAAAGCCGCATACCCTAGCAGGAATGGGCGTTTGCGACCAGTTACAAATCATTTCCCTTGCAGTTAAGAGGGATTTGAGGCCAAATTCGCACTCCGCCCCGAATTTGTGTACCATACTCCTCCCGAGTATTTTACTCGGTTATTCAGCCACATAAACTATCAGGAGAAACGAGATGGCAGACGTCTCCCAGACACAGATTGAAGAAGCACTGAAACAGGTTACCGATCCGAACATGGAAAAGGACCTGGTCAGTGCCAAGGCGGTCAAGGACATCCAGATTGACGGCGACAAGGTGAGCGTCGACATCGTGCTCGGTTATCCCGCGGCCGGCTACAGGGACAAACTGGCCGCCCAGCTCAAGGAAAAGGTTGAAGCGGTCGACGGCGTCAGCAGCGCCGAGTTCAACATCAGCTGGAAGATCGTTTCCCACAGCGTGCAAAAAGGCGTTGAGCCCCTCAAGGGCGTCAAGAACATCATCGCCGTGGCCTCCGGCAAGGGCGGCGTGGGCAAATCCACCACGGCGGTCAACCTGGCCCTGGCCCTGTCGGTCGAAGGTGCCAGGGTGGGTATCCTGGACGCGGACATCTACGGCCCCAGCATGCCGCGTATGCTGGGCGTAACCGGTCAGCCCGAGTCCGAGGACGGCAAGACTCTGCAGCCGATGAAAAGCCATGACATCCAGTCCATGTCCATCGGTTATCTGATCGACGAGGAAACCCCGATGATCTGGCGTGGGCCGATGGTCACCCAGGCGCTGGAACAGCTGCTCAACGACACCCAGTGGGATGAGGTCGATTACCTGGTCATCGACCTGCCGCCGGGCACCGGCGACACCCAGCTGACCCTGGCGCAGAAAGTGCCGGTCACCGGCGCGGTCATCGTCACCACGCCGCAGGACATCGCCCTGCTCGACGCCCGCAAGGGACTGAAGATGTTCGAGAAGGTCGAAGTGCCGGTGCTGGGGATCATTGAAAACATGAGCATCCACATCTGCTCCAACTGCGGCCACGAAGAGCATATCTTCGGTGAAGGCGGTGGTCAGCGCATGGCCGAACAGAATCATGTCGACCTGCTGGGCTCCCTGCCGCTGGAAATGTCTATCCGCAGCTCCACCGACGAAGGCAAACCCTCCGTAGTGGCCGATCCGGAGGGCCGGGTCGCGGAAATCTATCGCGACATCTCTCGCCGGGTCGCGGCCAAGCTGGCGCTCAAGGCCAAGGACTACAGCGCGAGCTTCCCCAAGATCGTGATTCAAAACAACTGAATCACGATCTCAGGGCCGAGGGACGAGTTACGAGGGACGAGGCAAAGCCACCCCGGCTTTGCCTCACTGGTAAGTCGTCCCTTTTTCGTTTTCGGGGCGGCGGCCCGCTTGTCCTGTCTGGCCCGCTACCTGCCATTTATAAAATTTACTGAAAATAACGCAAAGAACGCAAAGGCGCGGAGGACGCAAAGTTCAGTGTTTTCTGTCAACAGCGGCCTCACTTCTGGTGATGTTCGCAATCAACCCGCCTTGTTCAATTTTGGATTCCGTCCTTACTCCCATTCTTTGCGTCCTTGGCGCCTTTGCGTTCTTTGCGTTTGTTCCCGCGTGCCTGAATAGTGGAATGGCAGTACCTTGCCAATATCCTGTCCAGAGGGCCTATCGGCGTACCCGTTCCCGCCCATTTTCTATTAGAATGTGCCTCACGTATTTGAGGAGTGGGGCAGCATGAGTATCAAGGCGGACAAGTGGATCAAGCGCATGGCGGAGCAGGAGGGGATGATCGAGCCCTTTGAACCGGGCCAGGTGCGCGAGGTAAACGGTCAGAAGATCGTCTCCTACGGGACCTCGAGTTACGGCTATGATGTGCGCTGTTCGGACGAGTTCAAGATCTTCACCAATATCAACTCCGCCATCGTCGATCCCAAGGACTTCGACCACCAGAGCTTCGTCGATTACAAGGGCGAGGTCTGCATCATTCCGCCCAATTCCTTTGCCCTGGCCAGCACGGTGGAATACTTCCGCATCCCGCGCAGTGTGTTGACCATCTGCCTGGGCAAGTCCACCTATGCCCGTTGCGGCATCATCGTCAACGTTACCCCGCTGGAGCCGGACTGGGAAGGGCATGTCACGCTGGAGTTTTCCAACACCACGCCATTGCCGGCGAAGATCTACGCCAACGAGGGCGTGGCGCAAATGCTGTTCCTCGAATCCGATGAGGTGTGCGAGACCTCCTACAAGGATCGCGGCGGCAAGTACCAGGGCCAGCGCGGGGTGACCCTGCCCAAAGCCTGAGGGCGCCTCGAAGAGTGACGGATTTCTCCAAATGAGAATGATTCCTATTGCAATGCCGGGCGGGTCTGGTAATATTGCGAATGAGAATTATTATCATTATGGAGGATCGCATGCATCTGCAACTGGAATCCCGCCTCGGTGACGCACACCCGAGCCTGCGTATTCGCGCGGCCGACAGCGGCCGTGTCCTGCTCGAGCTGGAACGAGCACGCCTGCAGGCGCTGCTGGAACGGGGCGCGTTGACGCCCGTCGAGCTGGACGCCTGCCACGAGTCGGATCGGCAGATCATGGCGCTGGTGGACCGGCTCGGCTGCTGGCGGGATTTTGTGCGGGGCTGTCTGGATGACCCGGCCGCGGCCAATTAAGAACGTCGAGTGCCCCCTCGTCATTGCAGGTAACATGTGGCGATTACCTGTCTGCCAATACAGGGCCGATGGACGAGGTACGAGGTTGCCCGATACCGCGCAAGACCTTTTACTCGGCCCTCGTCACTCGTACCTCGGCACTGCCCGTAAGGGCTGGGCTAAAGAGACTTGCCGTTGTAACGGCGCAATTTTAATTCGATGGTATCGCCGTCGGCTTCAAGGCGGCGGGTCTGATAGGGCAGGTAACCCAGCTCTTTCGCGCACCAGAAGGTGTAGGTGCGGTTGCGTTGCTGGTCGTAATACTCCATGACCACGGTGTGCAGTTTGCCCATGGCTGTGTCGAAGGTTTTTTCGCCGCGCGGGATCAGGGTGTATTCTTCAATCCGTTTTTTATCGGCAATGCGGTATTCCAGCTTGCGCACGCCTTGTTGCAAATCAAGCATCATGGCGAGCTGGAAAGTTATCAGATCCTGATCGTTCTCCTGCAGGGGCGGGGTTTCATCAAGCCGGCTGTGGCGCAGCAGTTGTGCCTGGCGATCGTAGTCGACTTCGAAGGTTTCCGGCTCTTTGCCGTTTTTATGATAGCGGTAGTGCAGCGGCTGAACCTGGCCGTCGACCAGGCGAAAACGACTGGTTTCCTGCACGGTGTCGGAAACAAACAGGGCCACGATACCTTCCGCCTCGGTGACGGCCCGCACGGTATATTTTTCATCGCCGGTCTGGCGCAGCTGGCGCCGGTTACTGCCCAGGTTGAAACCGTCCTTGCTGACGCGGTACTCGATATCCAGCGCCGACAGTTCGGCGTCTGCGGCGAGGGGTAAACCGACCAGCAGACTGAGGATCAGGATGCGAAGTATGGGGCTCAAGGTCTCACCACTAAAGCAGGTTGGTTGTTAATCTCTTGCCAGGACGCGAAGTCAAATATGCTTCCTGGCAAGCCCGCGGCTTTGCGAGAGCGCCGCTTATTAGTCAGACAACGCTGTTGCGACAGGTTCATTTTTAATCTTCTCGCCAGGGGTTATGATAGCGCTGTGAGCCAATTTTTCTTTGGGAGCGTTAATTTTTGGCCCGATACCGGCGTTGCTGCTCGCTGATCGGCTGGCCGTCGAATAACACGTTATCGTCTTCCAGGCGCACACGGCCACGGGCGATCCATTCGACCGCCTGCGGGTAGATCCGGTGTTCCTGAACATGGACTTTCTGCGCCAGACTCTCGGGCGTATCGCTGGCGTCGATCGGCACGCTGGCCTGCAGGATGATGGGCCCGCCGTCCAGCTCCGGGGTGACGAAGTGAACGCTGCAGCCATGCTCGGGATCGCCGGCCTCCAGGGCCCGCTGGTGGGTATTGAGCCCCTTGTAGCGCGGCAGCAGGGAAGGGTGAATGTTGATCATGCGTCCCTGGTAATGGCGCACAAACTCATCGCTTAATATGCGCATGAACCCGGCCAGGACGATCAGGTCGGGCCGGTACTCGTTGATCTGCGCCTGCAGGGCGGTGTCGTAGGCCTCGCGGGAAGCATAGTCGCGATGACTCAGGACCCGGGCGGGAATGCCGGCCTGTTCAGCGCGCCTGAGTCCATAGGCATCGGCCCGGTTGCTGATCACCGCGACAATGCGCGCCGGGACCTCACCCTGATGAATCTGATCGATCAGTGCCTGCAGATTGGTCCCGCTGCCGGAGATCAACACCACGATGCGCAGCGGGTTCGAGGTCACAGACTCGCTCATGCGATGTCGCGAATGCGGACCCGCGGCTCGCCCCCGGCGGCCTCAATTTGACCGATGACCAGCGGGGCTTCGCCCTGTTCCTGCAAGACCCCCAGGCAGGCGTCGGCATCGTCGGCCGCTACCATCAGCACCATCCCCAGTCCGTTATTGAAGGTACGGAACATCTCTTCATCGGCGATGTTGCCCTGTTCCTGCAGCCAGTCGAACACCGGCGGGCGTTGCCAGCTTTGCCGGTCGATGACGGCGACCGTGTCGGGTGGCATGACGCGCGGCAGATTCTCGAGCAGGCCGCCGCCGGTGATGTGTGCCAGGGCATGGACGTTAATCTGTTCGAACAGGGCCAGCAACGGTTTGACGTAAATCCGGGTGGGGGCCAGCAGCGCCTCGCCCAGGGTGGTGTCGCCAAACGGGGCATTCAGCTCGGCACCGCTGACTTCCACGATTTTGCGGATCAGCGAATAACCGTTGGAATGGGGACCGCTGGCGGGCAGACCGATCAGCACATCGCCGGCTGCAACCCGGGTGCCGTCGATAATGCGGCTTTTTTCCACCACCCCGACACAGAACCCGGCCAGATCATAATCGTCGCCCTGATACATGCCGGGCATTTCCGCCGTCTCACCGCCGCTCAATGCCGCACCGGCCTGGCGACAACCTTCGGCGATGCCTTTGATAACATCGGCGGCGGCCTCGATATTGAGGCGCCCGGTGGCGTAGTAATCGAGAAAGAACAGCGGTTCGGCACCCTGCACGATCAGATCATTGACACACATGGCGACCAGATCGATGCCGATGGTATCGTGGCGTTGCATCTGCATCGCCAGTTTGAGCTTGGTGCCGACCCCGTCGGTGCCCGCGACCAGCACCGGCTCACGGTAGCGGTCCAGTGGCAGTTTGAACAGGGCGCCGAAGCCGCCCAGCCCGCCCATGACTTCCGGACGCCGGGTGCTGGCGGCATAGGGTTTGATCCGCTCGATCAACTGGTTGCCGGCGTCGATATCCACGCCGGCATCACGGTAGCTCAGGCCACCGGACGGTGGGACACGGTCATTGGACACGAAAGTCTCCTGAAATTAGAGAATAAGGGCGCACCTTTTCGGGGCCGCTTCAAGGCATAATATGCCTAGTCTATCAATTCGGTCGTCGGCTTGGAATCCACGGCAGTTCGACCGGTACAATGGGACCGCATCAGGTCAGAGGAATGGCAAGCGCATGAAGTATGACAAGCAACTGGGGATTCTTTTAGCCGGGCTGATATGGCTGGTGGCGACGCCGCTGTCGGCGGAAGAGGTGCCGGGACTGTACGAGGCCGAGGTGCCGGTCGAGTCCCAGGACCGGGAGGTGCGTGAAGTCGCCCTGCGCGTGGCGCTGCAACAGGTGCTGGTGCGGGTCACCGGCCGGCGCAGGGTCCTGACCATGGCCGATATGGAACCGTTGCTGGAACAGGCGCCGCGCTATGTTCAGCAGTTTCGCTATCAGGCCCGGGAGGCGAACGGGAAGCAGGAGCCGACCGAACTGCTCTGGGTCCGGTTCGACAAACAGGCCGTGGATCGTCTGCTGCGCGAGAACCGCCTGCCGATCTGGGGCCGGACCCGACCGGCGACCCTCATCTGGCTGGTGGTCGACGATCGCCGGGAACGCGAACTGCTGAGCAACGATATGGATACCCGCGCCCGCCAGGCCATCGAACAGCAGGCCCGCCTGCGCGGCCTGCCGCTGCGTTTCCCGCTCATGGATCTGACCGATCGCAGTGTTATCAGCGTCAGCGATGTGTGGGGAAATTTCGAGGACAATATCCTGCAGGCCTCCGCCCGCTATGATGCCGAAGCGGTGCTGGTGGGGCGCGTGGCCAAAACGACCTCGGGGGGCTGGAGCGGTCGCTGGAACCTGTACCAGGAGGGGCGCAGCCAGAACTGGAATGCGGCCGGGCAGGCGCTGGAGGAAGTGATTGTCCCCGGCATTAATCGCCTGGCCGATCTCCTGGCGGAACAGTTCGCCCGGCTCGGGCAAAACGATCAGCATGAGCAACTGCGCGTGCGGGTGAGCGATGTGAACGGGCTGGCGGATTTTAACCGGGTTATGAATTACCTCAAGGATCTGGCGCTGGTTAAAGAGGTCAGCATCGAACAGATCGAGGCCAACAACCTGACCCTGATGCTCAGTTCGCGCCACGGACGCCTCGCCATTAACCAGGCTGTCTCACTGGGGCATACCCTGAAGGCCGAAACCGTGTCGATGACGCCGGCGCTATCCAACCTGCCCATGACAGGCCAGGTCATCGCGCAGGATTCCCCGGTGGAGCCGCAAACCCGCCCGGTTGATCTGCAGTACCGTCTGCTGCCGTGAATCTGCGCCAGCTGCCCAATCTGATCAGTCTGCTGCGTATCCTGCTGGTGGCGCCGGTGGTCTGGAGCCTGTTGCAGGGTGCCTATACCACGGCATTGATCCTGTTTCTGGTTGCGGGGCTGTCGGACGGGCTGGACGGCTATCTGGCCCGACGCTATCACTGGATTACCCGCCTGGGCGGGTTTCTCGATCCGCTGGGCGACAAGCTGCTGATGGTCTGCGGGTATCTGACCCTGGGCTGGATCGGCGCCTTGCCGGGCTGGCTGGTGGGCACGGTGATCGCCCGGGATGTGATCATCGTGCTCGGGACCCTGTCGTATCGCTGGCTGATCGCCAACGTGACGGCGCAGCCGCTGTTAATCAGCAAGCTCAATACCGGCTTGCAGATTGTGCTGGTGCTGCTGGTGATTCTGTCCCTGGCCGGCTGGCTGGATCTGCCCATGCTGGTCAAGGGACTCATGTATCTGGTGTTCATCACCACCGTCATGAGCGGGGCCAGCTACGTGGCCCTGTGGGGTTATCGGGCCTGGCAGCAGTGGCCGACAAGGAGACGCACATGAGCGTACAACAACGATGGTGGGTGCTGGGGGCGATCGCCCTGACCGGAACGGTGCTCTATCTGCTGGGGCCGGTGCTGGTGCCGTTTATCGGCGCGGCGATACTGGCCTATGTGGCCGATCCGCTGGTGGATCGGCTGCAGGGCTGGAAACTGCCGCGCACCCTGGCGGTGGTGCTGGTATTTATAATCTTCATTATAGTGGCGCTGTTGTTGCTGCTGGTGCTGATCCCGCTCATTGAGGAGCAGGTTCGGGTGCTGGTGCAGAAATTGCCCCGCTATATCGACTGGCTGCAGGCCGAGGGCCTGCCCTGGCTGACGGCCCGGCTGGGCATGACCGAGACGACCCTGGATCTGGCGACCCTGAAAAACGCGGTCCAGCAGCACTGGCAACAGGCAGGCGGGTTGGCCCGTGAGATGCTGGCGCAGGTTTCCCGCTCGGGACTGGCGCTGGTCGGCTGGATCGCCAACCTGATGGTGGCGGTGGTGGTGACTTTCTACCTGCTGCGCGACTGGGACAAGGTGATCGAGCGGCTGCACGTCCTGCTGCCGCGCCGCAGCGAAGCGATCATCGTCCGTCTGGCGCGCCAGGCAGATGAGGTGCTGGGCGCCTTCCTGCGCGGCCAGTTGCTGGTGATGCTGGCGCTGGGGTTAATCTATTCGGTGGGATTGTCGATTATCGGGCTGGATTTCGCCCTGCTGATCGGTCTGGTGGCGGGCCTGATCAGCTTTGTACCCTATCTGGGCACTATCGTCGGCGTACTGGCCGCGTTGATCGCCGCCCTGTTGCAGTTCCACGATCCGCTCTATCTGGTCTTTGTCGGCCTCGTCTTTGGCATTGGCCAGTTGCTGGAGGGAACCGTACTGACTCCGTTGCTGGTGGGTGATCGCATCGGCATGCACCCGGTGGCGGTGATTTTCGCGGTGCTGGCCGGTGGTCAGTTGTTCGGCTTTATCGGGGTGCTGCTGGCGCTGCCGGTGGCGGCGGTGGCGATGGTGCTGTTGCGCTATGCCCACGAGCAGTACCGGCAAAGCGATCTCTACACGGACGACTCGGAGTCGGCATGATCCGGCAGCTCCCGTTAGGCGTGCGGCTGCAGGATACGGCCACGTTCGAGAATTTTCTGCCCGTCGGCAACGAGCGGGTACTGGATGCCCTGCACACGGCCGAGGCCCCCTCGATCTATCTGTGGGGCGCCGCCGGTACCGGCAAATCGCATCTGCTGCAGGCGGTCTGCCATCAGGCGGCGGCGCAGAATCAGCGGGCCGCCTATCTGCCGCTGGCCGAACCCGGCCTGGAACCGGCCATGCTGGAAGGCATGGAGCAGTTCGATCGGCTCTGTCTGGACGATCTCGAGGCGGTGGCCGGCGATCCGGCCTGGGAGACGGCGCTGTTTCATGTCTATAACCGCCTGACCGCCGCCGGCCATCAATTGCTGGTGACCGCCACGGGCTCGCCGACGGCGCTGGGGATCCAGCTGCCCGATCTGCGCTCGCGCCTGGGCTGGGGGCCGGTGTTTCAGTTGCAACCGCTGGGCGATGCGGCCAAGCGTCAGGCGCTGCAACAGCGTGCCGCGGCCCGGGGGCTGAGCCTGGATGATGAGGTGGCCGCCTATCTGATGAGCCGCTGCCCGCGGGATATGAACTCGTTGTTCGCCCTGCTGGATGGGCTGGACGAGGCGTCGCTGGCCGCCCAGCGCCGGCTTACGATTCCCTTTGTCCGGGCGTATCTGACCCGTCAGTCTCCAGCCTGAGCTGGCGTCCGCGGTAGCGCGCATAGAGCAGGGCGCCAGTATAAAGAAGCACGCTGAACAGGATTTCCAGGCCGGCATACAGGCGCACGTCCGGACTGCTCCAGGCTTCCACCGTCCCGTGTATGAAATAGATCAGCACCAGAAAACTGGTCCAGGCGTGGGTGTAGGGCCGGCCATGAAGCAGGCCGCGCAACGGGAACAACAGCGGGCCGACCAGCAACAGCAGCACCAGCGAAATCGGCAGCAGTTGCGGGGGCGCCAGCACGGTTTGCCACAGCATCAGCAGGATCAGCAGGGCAAAATAGGCGCCCAGTGTCAGCCAGCGGGAAAAAGTAATAATATTCAATAGCCTATGCCTTGATCAGTCCGGCATCCAGCTGCGCCCGGCTAACCTGGGCCAGGCGTGTGCCCAGCGCCCGGGCGAGCTGTTCTTCTTCCTCGCTGAGGGGCCGATCGCTGTCGGGTCCCGCCAGATGACTGGCGCCGTAGGGCGTCCCGCCGCTGCGTGTGGTGTGCAGGGCGGTCTCGCTGTAGGGCAGGCCCACCAGCAGCATGCCGTGATGCAACAGCGGCAGCATCATGGAGGTGAGCGTGGTCTCCTGGCCGCCGTGCATCGAGGCGGTGGAGGTGAACACCGCTGCCGGCTTGCCCGCCAGCGCGCCCTGCAGCCAGAGGGGGCTGGTGGTATCGAGGAAATATTTGAGCGGCGCCGCCATGTTGCCGAAGCGGGTCGGGCTGCCCAGTGCGAGACCGGCGCATTCCTGCAGATCTTCCAGCCGGGCATAGGGGGCTCCGCTGTCCGGGACCGGCGGGTCGACGGCCTCAGGCGTGGGGGAGACCGGTGCGACACTGCGCAGCCGGGCCTGCAATCCGGCCTGTTCAACACCGCGGGCCACCTGGCGGGCCAGCCCGGCGGTGGCGCCGTGGCGGCTGTAATAGAGCACCAGAATCTCGCTCATGGGAGGATCTCCAGGACCTGTTCGGGCGGGCGACCGATGGCGGCCTTGTCCCCGGTCACCACGATCGGCCGTTCGATCAGTTTCGGGTAAGCAAGCAGGGCCTCGATCAATGCGTCTCGACCAAGTGATTGATCATCAAGGTTATTTTCCCTGTACTCGGGTTCGTTTTTGCGCATCAGATCGCGCGGCTCCAGCCCCAGCCAATCCAGGATCCGTTCCAGCGTGGCGCGATCCGGCGGCGTCTTGAGGTATTCGACCACCTGCGGGTCATGGCCCTGTGCTTTTAATAACTCGAGCGTCTGCCGCGATTTGGAGCAGCGGGGGTTGTGATAAATCGTCGGTTGCATAGCGTTTTGTGCGTCTTTGATGATTGCCTGACTGGCTTTGTATTCTAGCGGTTGTTGTCTTGACAGCCTATAGGGGCGGGGATACATTCGTTTGACCCTGTATCTACCCGAATTGGTTTAATGCGCCTGATCTCTTTGTCTCTCTTTTTTGGCTGGTATGTTGCGATACTGGCGTTGACCGGCTGTGCCATCTCGGCCCCTGTTCAGGAAATGAGCAATGCGCGCCAGACGATCCAGGCCGCCAGGGATGCCGGTGCGCAGGAGCATGCCCCCGAACTGTTGTCGATCGCGGAAAAATTGCTGGATCGGGCCGCGCGCAAACTGGAACAGGGGGATTACCCCATTGCCCGGGATTTCGCACTCGAAGCCCAGGAGCAGGCGATGCTGGCCCGGCAAAAAGCCGTCGACAAAACCGGAAACAGACCTCAAAACGATTGATATTGGCTTGCTATATGCGACCAAATCACTAAACTTGCCGGAACAAGGGTGGTTTGTAAGTTGCTGCCTTGACAGGCATTTACGGCCAGTGCTAGGTTGCAACGTAGAGAACAAATTGCCCTTTATCGAATTCAAAACCAACTGGAGTCCATAACAATGAAAATAGTTAACTCGCTGAAACTTGCAGGACTGCTGATCACTGCGGTCAGTATTTCTGTCGGTTGCGCGGGCACTACTGAGGAAGCACAGGAACCGGCTCCGGCGGCTCCCGCCGAAACCACCGCCCCCGAAACCCAGCCTGCCGATACCCAGACCGGTGCGCTTGGCCCGGATATGGGTGATATGTCGGACTACACCGTGGTGCGCGGTGACAACCTGTGGGACATTTCCGGCAAATCGGAAATCTACGGCAATCCTTATCAGTGGCCGCTGATTTACAAGCAAAACAGTAACAAGATCGAGGACGCTGATCTGATCTATCCGGGTCAGGTTCTGGATATTGATAACAATCCGTCCAGCATGGAAGTCGATGCGGCAGTCCGTCATGCCCGGACCCGCGGTAGCTGGTCTGTCGGTGTGGTTGAAGATTCCGATCGCGACTACCTGGCACGCTAAAACAAGTTACAGAATTTCTTTGTAACTGCCAAAAGGGCCCCTCGCGGGCCCTTTTTGTTGTCTGCTCTTCTTCTCCCCTTTTTCAGGTTCTTCCCCTCTTGCACGGGTTCCTCGCTGCGCACTGCCCGGCTGGTTGCTGTTCCCGGGCCCGATTGTGAGGGCTGTGTTAAAATTTGCCGCCGCTCGATCTGGCGGTGGATCCGATGAGGGTAACGGGTTTAAAAGCCGGGGAAACGCGGTAGAATAGCCGAGCCGGTCAACCCTGCTATCTGGCGGGAATTTTTTCGTTTTGTGACGGTCACAGACTGATGTGGCATTTCAAACATAATGGTGTGATTCATGCGTAAACTGTTTGGCTCTATTTTCGTATTGCTGCTGGCGCTGGGTACGGCGACGCTGGCCGCGGAAACCCGCGATCCCTATAAGCATTTTTTCCATGAAACCTGGGGCGATTATCAGGAAGAGCTGGAAAATGCCCGGGAGCAGGGTAAAAAAGGCGTACTTATCTTTTTTGAGATGGACGAGTGCCCCTTTTGCCACTACATGAAGGAAAACGTCCTCAATCGTCAGAAAGTCCAGGAATACTATCGTGAGCATTTTCTGAACTTCTCCGTGGATATCGAAGGGGATGTCGAGATTACCAACCTGCAGGGCGAACAGAAAAAGCAGAAGGATTTCGCGTTCAAGGAAAATCGCGTGCGGGCCACGCCGGTCTTTGCTTTCTATAATCTCGAAGGCGAGCGGATACACCGGCATACCGGCAAGACGTCCGGCGTGGAAGAATTTATGTGGATGGGTGAATACGTTGCCAACGGAATCTACAAGGATATGTCGTTTACCCGTTACAAACGTGAAAAACGAAAAGAATAATCTTACGACATGAATCGAGCAATCGTGTTTCGCCCGCACGCCTGGTTGTGCGGCCTGCTGCTGTTGGGCATGACGAGCGGTTATGCGCAGCAGAGCGATGAAAAACCCGAACCGTTGCCGGAGCCGCTGACGCTCGACAAGGCCCTGGCGCTGGCCGATGAACCGCATCCCGATCTGCAAATCGCGGAGGCGCGCATCCAGGTGGCCGAGGCGGAACTGCAGGGAGCCCGTGCCGGGGACGATCTGGATGTCTATGTCGATGGCGCGCTGGCCCATGTGGAACCGCCCGATTACGCCTTCAATCAAAGTAACGATGATCATCGCCTGTTGCTGAATGTCGATAAAACGCTCTACGACTTCGGTCGAACCCGCTCGGCCAGTGCTGCCGCAGCCCGACAACTCGACAGTCACAAACTTCTGCGCGTCAACACGCGCCAGCAACGGCGCCTGGCGATCATGCAGCGCTATTTTGATGTGGTGCTGGCCGACTTGCAGTACTACCGCTATAACGAGGAGATGGCGGTCGAGTTTGTCGAGCTGGACAAGTTGCGCGATCGGCACGAGCTCAAGCAAATCTCCGATCTGGAACTGCTGGAGCAGGAAGCGGTTTTTCAGCGTTCCCGTTACCGGCGTTCCCGGGCCCAGAACCGCCAGCGTGAGACCCGGGCCCGACTGGCGCAGGCACTGAACCGGCCCGGCCAGTTACCCCGCAATGTGGTCCCCCCTGCCTTGCCGGACATCGAACGGGAGCTGCCGGAAGTGGAACAGCTGCAAGCGCTGGCACTGCAGGAAAACCCGGTGGTGAAATCGCTGCGGGAACGGCTTGAAGCCGCGCACGCGCGGGTCGAAGGGGCCCGCGCTGGTGATAATCCGACTGTCAGTGGCAAGTTGCAGGCCGGCGCCTATTCCCGGGAGCGCAACAGTTACGACGATTTTCGTGCCGAACTGCAAGTGACTATCCCGCTGTACGATGGCAGCCGTACCGATGCCGGCGTGGCGCGCGAAAAGGCTCGCCTGTTCGAAACGCGGGCGATGCTGACACGGGCGGAACGCGATGTCCGCCAGCAGGTGCTGGAGCTGTGGTTGCAACTGGATTCGCTCAAGGCCCGACGCGAGCAGCGCCAGAGCGAAAAACGTTATCGCGAACTTTATCTGGATCGCAGTCGTGCTCTTTACGAGCTGGAAGTCAGAGCGGATCTGGGTGATTCCATGGTGCGTTATACCGAAGCGGAACGGAACACCGCCGAAAGCGATTATGAGACCGCCCTGGCCTGGGCTCGGCTGAATGCCTTGCTGGGCCGGCTGGATGTCGAACAACCCTTTGTGCCTCCGCAGAATACGACGCAAAAGGAAGAGAGCAATGAACAGGCAAATTAAATTCGTGGCGGCGACGTTATTGCTGCTCAGCGGCCACGCTGCAGCAGCCGAGTACGATGCCCGGCTGGAATGGGAGCGGCGCGTTGAACTGGGCACGCCGGTACAGGGCGTGATCAGCGAGGTGACCGCGCAGGCCGGGCAACGGGTGAAGGCCGGTGCCGTGCTGGTGCAACTGGACGATCGGGGCTTCAGGGCCGATGTGAGCAAGGCCCGTAGCCGACTGGAGAGTCTCAAGGCCGTGCGCGCGGAAGCTCGCCGCGAGCGGGATCGCGCCGAGGAACTGTATGACCGTACCGTGTTATCGGATCATGAGCTGCAAATGGCGTTAAACGACGCCAAGCAGGCCGAGGCGGATTATGCCGCGGCCCGCGCGGCACTGGTGCAGGCCCGGTTGAACCTGGAATACAGCGCGGTGCGTTCTCCGTTTGATGCCCTGGTGATCAGCGTCTTTGCCGAACAGGGTCAGACAGTGATCAATGATCTGCAACCGCTGACACTGGTTACCGTGGCCGATGCCAATTCCATGGTTGCCCGTGCCGAACTCACCGAAGCACAGACTCGCTCCCTCGAAGTGGGTCAGGAAGCGGCGGTGAACATCGCGGGTCGCCGGCATACCGGCCAAATCAAGAGTATCGGCCTGGAACCGGTCGAGGGCACGGAACGGTATGCCGTGGCGGTCAGCTTCCCGCTGGAAGACCAGCGTTACCGGGTCGGGCAAACCGCCAGCATCGAACTGCCATGAATCTCTGTCGCCAGTGTCGGGTCACGGGCCGGGTGCAGGGGGTGTTCTTCCGCGACAGCACCCGCCACGAAGCGCAACGCCTGGGCCTGACCGGTTACGTCCGTAACCGGGACGACGGCTCGGTGGAAGTCCTCGCCTGCGGCTCCGACGCCAGAGTCCGCCAGCTCTGCGACTGGCTGTGGGAAGGCTCGCCCATGGCCCAGGTTGACCAGGTCGACTGCGAAACCGTCGACACCCCGCCGCCATCACATTTCACCACTGAATAGAACGCTGTAACAAACACTTTTCAGGTTCTCTGGAAGGAAACGCGGAGGACGCAGAGACGCAAAGAACACAAAGGAATAAATTATTGTTGTGAAGCAATCGGACAGGTGGCCTGGGTTTATTGCAATACAAACGTTTTGAAAAAATTTACGCAACTTGATTTTTATTCTTGTCCTTTGCGAACTCTGCGCCTTTGCGTTCTTTGCGTTGTTTCCAGCGACTGTGAGAAGAGATTATTGCTTTGTCAGTACCGCCGCCAGCGGTTGTCGAGGGCAGTGTAGATTTTGGTGGTGTAGCGGTGGCTGCCGTAGCTGCCGTTGTAGCGGGCGAGGGCGGGGGTGAGGTTGCCGTTTTCCTTTTCCAGGTAGTATTTGAGGATGGTGCAGCCCATACGCAGGTTGGTGCGGATGTCGAACAGGTTATCGCCGGGCTGGCCGATTTCGTCCAGCCAGAAGGGCATGACCTGCATCAGGCCCATGGCGCCGGCGCTGGAGATGGCAAAGCGATCGAAGTTGCTTTCCACCTCGATGACCGCCAGCACCAGTTCGGGCCAGAGCCCGGCCCGTTTGGCTTCAAAGTGAATCTGTTTGAGCAGCGAAAGGCGGCGCTGCGGATCGGGCACTCGTGCCTTGAGCCGTTGGGACATGTCGACCAGCCAGACTTCCGCCTCGAACCGATCCTCGAAACTGTCGTTTTCGTTGATCGCCTGCTGTAGCAGCTGGCGCAGTTCGGGATCGACATTGCCCTGTTCCGCCGCCAGTGACGGGCCAACAAGCAGTCCCCCGAACAGGAATAACGTTGCGGCCCGAATCAGGGAGGATGCTTGTTTTGCCAGCGGCCGCATCACGGTGTCCCGGGTTATTGCAGCTGTTGCCGGATATGGTCGATGATCTGATCGACCGGGATTTCCTGCGCGTCGGTCTCGCGGCGGGTTTTGTATTCCACGACCCCTTTGTCCAGGCTGCGATCGCCGATGACAATGCGATGCGGGATGCCGATCAACTCCATGTCAGCGAACATGACCCCGGGGCGTTCCTTGCGATCGTCCAGCAATACATCGATACCGGCCTGCTGTAAGTTTGTATACAGCTGTTCGGCGGTGTCGCGCAGTCGTTGCGACTTGTGCATGTTCAGCGGCAGGATCGCTACCTGCCAGGGCGCGATGGCGTCGGGCCAGATGATACCGCGCTCATCGTGGTTCTGTTCGATGGCGGCGGCGACCACCCGCGAGACGCCGATGCCGTAACAGCCCATGGTCATCACCACCGAGTGACCGTTTTCATCCAGCACGGTGGCCTTCATGGCATCGCTGTATTTATCGCCCAGCTGGAAGATATGCCCGACCTCGATGCCGCGCTTGATCGAGAGCGTTCCCTGGCCATCGGGGGAAGGGTCGCCCTCGATCGCATTGCGGATGTCGACCGTGGCCGGTTGCGGCAGATCGCGCCCCCAGTTGACACCGGTCAGGTGTTGGTCCGGTTGATTGGCGCCGCAGACAAAGTCGGCGATCAGGGCGCCGTGATCCACCTGCAAGGGAACTTCCAGACCCACCGGCCCGATGGACCCGGGCTCGCAGCCGCAGGCCTGTTTGACTTCCGCGTCACTGGCGAAACGCAGCGGCGGGGTAATGCCTTCGAGCTTTTCCACCTTGAGCATATTCAGTTCGTGATCGCCGCGCAGAATCAGGGCATGAACCTGTTCCCCGGCATCGACCACCAGCAGGGTTTTGAGGCACTGGCTGGCGGGCACATCGAGGAACGCGGCCAGCTGTTCGATGGTGTGCTGGCCGGGCGTATCCACGCGCTGCATCGTGGCGCCGGCGGGCGGCAGGCTGTCACTGACCGGCTGTGTGGGTGCCAGTTCCACATTGGCGGCGTAGTCGCTGTCGCTGCTGAAGGCGATGGCATCTTCCCCCGAGTCGGCCAGCACATGGAATTCATGGGAGAGCTTGCCACCGATGGAGCCGGTGTCGGCCTGGACCGGGCGGTAGTCGAGCCCCAGGCGTGAAAAAATACGGCAATAGGTGTCGTGCATGCGGTGGTAGGTTTCATCCAGCGAGGCATCGTCCAGATGAAAGGAGTAGGCGTCTTTCATCAGAAACTCGCGGGCCCGCATCACCCCGAAGCGGGGGCGGATCTCATCGCGAAACTTGGTCTGGATCTGATAGAGATTGGTCGGCAGCTGCTTGTAGCTGCGGATTTCGCGCCGGATCAGATCGGTGATGACCTCCTCGTGGGTCGGGCCGAAACAGAAGTCGCGCCCGTGGCGATCGGCCAGTCGCAGCAGTTCCGGCCCGTACTGTTCCCAGCGGCCCGACTCTTCCCACAGCTCGGCCGGTTGCACCGCCGGCATCAGCACCTCCTGGGCACCGGCACGGTCCATCTCTTCGCGGATGATATTCTCCACCTTGCGCAGCACCCGCAGCCCCATGGGCAGCCAGGTATAGAGCCCGGCGGCGAGTTTGCGAATCATCCCCGCGCGCAGCATCAGCTGGTGACTGATGATTTCGGCGTCGGCCGGGGTTTCCTTCAGGGTGGAGAGCAACAGACGGGAGCTACGCATAATTTTCGCTTTGTTATGTGATGGAGTTAAATGGCCATTTTATCCCAAATTTTCAGGCAGGGACGAGGGCCGAGGGACGAGTTACGAGGAAAACAGCACAAAATCTCACCACGAAGACGCGAAGATACGAAGTGAATTGACTGGTCTCCTTCGTGTCTTGGTGTCTTCGTGGTTAAGCTTTTGGGGTAGTCTAGAAAGTCGAGCTGTTCCAGCCCCACATGGCGCGCGGGGCGTTGGCGAATTCGATGTAGACCCGTTCAGGATCGATGCCCAGTTGTTCCTGGATGAGACCACAGAGGGCCTCGGACAGGGCCGGGGTCTTGTCCTGCGGCAGGCCGATGCTTTTCAGTTCCAGGTAGGCCAGCGGGTCGGTGCTGCCGCCGAAGGACATGGGAACCGGCGGCTCCAGGGCCACCATCACGTAGCGCTCGGGCTTGCCCAGTTGCCCGGCCACCAGGGCGGAGGCGGCACTGACCAGTTGTTCGGCCCGCGCCGGTTCGACGGATTGATTGCTCTGAATCTTGAGTAGCGGCATGCTAAAACTCCCTCACGCAGGTCAGTCCCCGTAAGTCAGTCACAGAAATCCCGGATCGCCTGTTTGGCTTCGTCGATTTTTTGCTGACGTTCCTCGTCGCTGATGCGCACCACTTCGCCTTCTTCATTGCGAATCCGGCGATAGACGGTGTAAATCTCCAGGTTCTTTTTCGCGGCTTCGCAGTTTTCTTCGCGCATCTGTTCGGCCTGTTGCTGCTCGCGGGCGACGGTGTCACTCTCTTCTTCGTCCGGTTGCAGGTTGGGCGACGGGCGGCTGCTGGCCGGCGCGGAGTTGCTGCCGGGCCTGGCCTGGGAGGAGATGTTGGTCATTACCTCGTAGGGCGTATCGGGGTTCTCGGGCGGATTCTGGGAATAGACCGTGTTGCCCGACTCGTCCTGATACTTGTAGGTGGCGGCCAGCGCGGTCGGGGTCGCCAGGGCGAGCAGCAGGAGTAGAGCGAAAAGCTTGTTGATTGTTTTCATGAGCGTATTCTGCGCAGGTTGCGGTTAAGGGGTTGTAAAGCCTGTCTCAGGAGTGGTTTTCGCATGTCGCGCCCGCCGGGTCAAGTTACTGTCGGCAACAACCACGGCGAGGGTCCGGAAATTGTGTCGCGGCGGCAGGTTTTGCCGGCTTTCTGTCGACATTCCGTGTATTTATACCGTTTTACCGATTATAATGGGCGTCCCTGCCCGTTGCGACGGGTATTTTTTTCGCAGCGACGCAACATTTCTGGAACGCATCTGGGAGTACACAACGTGAAACTCAGTGGAGCCGAAATCGTAGTCCAGTTCCTGAAGGACGAGGGCGTTGAATACGTCTTCGGCTATCCGGGCGGCGCGGTTCTGCATATCTATGACGCCCTGTTCAATCAGGATGAGGTCAAGCACATCCTGGTTCGCCACGAACAGGGCGCGACTCATTCGGCCGACGGCTATGCCCGCGCGACCGGCAAGCCGGGCGTGGTGCTGGTCACCTCCGGTCCGGGGGCGACCAATGCCGTGACCGGCATTGCTACCGCCTACATGGACTCGATTCCGATGGTGATCATCACCGGTCAGGTGGCGACCCATTATATTGGCAGTGACGCGTTCCAGGAGGTGGATGCGGTCGGCATTACCCGTCCCTGCGTGAAACACAACTTTCTGGTGAAACGGGCCGAGGATCTGGGCGAGACCCTGCGCAAGGCCTTCTATGTGGCGAGCACCGGCCGGCCCGGCCCGGTGGTGGTGGATATTCCCAAGGACACGACTGATCCGAACATCAAGATCGATTATGAATACCCGGGCGAAGTCGAGATGCGCTCCTATCAGCCGGTGGTCAAGGGCCACCCCGGCGAGATCAGCCGGGCGATGGAGCTGATCCTCGCGGCGCGCCGGCCGATGATCTACACCGGCGGCGGGGTCGTGCTGAGCAATGCCGACGCCGAGCTGATCGAATTCACCCGCACCCTGGGCTATCCCATTACCCAGACCCTGATGGGCCTCGGTGCCTATCCGGCCAGCGACAAGCAACATCTGGGCATGCTCGGCATGCACGGTACCTACGAGGCCAACATGGCGATGCACGAGTGCGATGTGCTGATCGCCATCGGCGCGCGCTTCGACGATCGGGTGACCGGCGACGTCAAACAGTTTTGCCCGGATGCCAGGATCATTCACATCGATATCGATCCTTCGTCCATTTCCAAGAACGTGCGGGTGGATGTGCCCATCGTCGGCGATATCAAGCATGTGCTGTCGGATATGAACAAGGCGATCAAGGCCTCGAAGAAAAAGCCGGATGCCAAGCCGCTGGATCAGTGGTGGCAGCAGATCGAGGCCTGGAAAAGCAAAAACTGCCTGCGTTACGATCGCAACAGCGCGCTGATCAAGCCGCAGTTCGTGATCGAAAAACTGCACGAGGTGACCGGCGGCGACGCCTATGTGACCTCCGACGTGGGCCAGCATCAGATGTTCGCGGCGCAGTTCTATCCGTTTGACAAGCCGCGTCGCTGGATCAACTCCGGCGGCCTGGGCACCATGGGCTTCGGCCTGCCGGCTGCGCTGGGCGTGCAACTGGCCTATCCCGACAGTCAGGTGGCCTGTGTCACCGGCGAGGCGAGTATCCAGATGTGTATCCAGGAGCTGTCCACCGCGCTGCAATACATGCTGCCGGTCAAGATCGTCAACCTGAACAACCGTTATATGGGCATGGTGCGTCAGTGGCAGGAGTTCTTCTACGACAGCCGCTATTCCCATTCCTATCTGGATGCGTTGCCCGATTTCGTCAAACTGGCGGAAAGCTACGGCCACGTGGGCATGCGTATCGAGCAGCCGGGGGACGTGGAAGGTGCGCTCAGGGAAGCCTTCGCCATGAAGGACCGGCTGGTGTTCATGGACTTCATTACCGATCAGACCGAGAACGTCTATCCGATGATTGCCGCCGGCAAGGGGCATCATGAGATGCACCTGTCACCGGAGAGGGAGCTGGCCTGATGCGACATATCATTTCACTGTTGATGGAAAACGAGGCCGGGGCCCTGTCCCGGGTGGCGGGGCTCTTCTCGGCGCGCGGTTACAACATCGAATCGTTGACCGTGGCGCCGACCGAGGATGCCTCCCTGTCGCGCATGACGATCGTGACCAGCGGTTCGGACGAGATCATCGAGCAGATCTTCAAGCAGCTGAACAAGCTGGTCGATATAGTCAAACTGGCGGATATTTCCGAGGGCAATCATATCGAACGGGAACTGATGATGGTCAAGGTCTCGACCCCCTCGGATCAGGCGCGTGCCGAACTCAAGCGTATGGCGGACATTTTCCGCGGCCGCATACTGGATGTCACTGACGAGACTTATATCATCGAACTGACCGGTAACGGCACCAAGCTGGATGCCTTTCTCGGTGCAATCGACGCGGAGCTGATTATCGAAACGGTTCGTTCCGGTGCTACGGGTGTTGCACGCGGCAGCCGGGCATTGCACGTTTAATCTTCAATTAATTAAAAACTGGATTGGCAGGTATTACGTATGAATATCTATTACGACAAAGATTGCGATCTCTCCATCATCAAGGGCAAGAAGGTAGCTGTTATTGGTTACGGCTCCCAGGGCCATGCCCATGCGAACAACCTGAAGGACTCCGGCGTGGATGTCATCGTCGGCCTGCGTGAAGGTTCCGCTTCCGCCAAAAAGGCGCAGGAAGCCGGCCTGAGTGTCAAGAATGTCCCCGAGGCTGTCGCGGGCGCCGATGTAATCATGGTGCTGACCCCGGATGAGTACCAGGCCCGGATTTACAAAGATGATATCGAGCCGAGTCTGAAAAAGGGCGCGACCCTGGCCTTTGCCCACGGCTTCAGCATTCATTACAACCAGGTGGTGCCGCGCGAGGATCTCGACGTGATCATGATTGCGCCCAAGGCGCCGGGCCATACCGTGCGCAGTGAATTCGTGCGCGGTGGCGGGATTCCCGATCTGATCGCCGTGTTCCAGGACGCCTCCGGCAAGGCCAAGGAGACCGCCATGTCCTATGCCTCGGCCATCGGTGGCGGTCGCACCGGCATCATCGAAACCAGCTTCAAGGACGAGACCGAAACCGATCTGTTCGGCGAGCAGGCCGTGCTGTGTGGTGGCGCGGTGGAACTGGTCAAAGCCGGTTTCGAGACCCTGGTGGAAGCCGGCTATGCGCCGGAGATGGCTTACTTCGAATGTCTGCACGAGCTGAAGCTGATCGTGGATCTGATGTACGAAGGCGGTATCGCCAACATGAACTACTCCATCTCCAACAACGCCGAGTATGGCGAGTACGTCACCGGTGCCAAGGTGATCAACGAGGAGAGTCGCTGGGCGATGAAAGAAGCCCTGCACAACATCCAGACCGGCGAGTATGCCAAGAAGTTCATCCTCGAAGGCATGAGCAACTATCCGGAGATGACCGCCATGCGCCGGCTCAACGCCGAACATCCGATCGAGCAGGTCGGCGAGAAGCTGCGCGAGATGATGCCCTGGATCAAGGCCAACGCCCTGGTCGACAAGAGCAAGAACTGAGCGCGTCGCGTTTCGCTTGATAAAAGGCCGGTTTTCTAACCGGCCTTTTGCGTTTGGGCCGCTGAAATTCCCTTGCACGGGGCTCTGCAGCGGAGGGGGTTTACGTTATGATCGGTATCTCGTTCTTAACACGCGTTTGATTTGATGAGCAGAAAATCCCAGACCGATCAGCATCGTCGCGGCATCTATCTGCTGCCTAACCTGTTTACCACGGCGGCCCTGTTCTCGGGGTTTTACGCTATCGTGGCGGCCATGCATGGCCGCTTCGAGCCGGCCGCGATTGCCATTTTCGTGGCCATGCTGCTGGATGGGATCGACGGGCGGGTGGCACGCCTGACCAACACCCAGAGCGATTTTGGCGCCGAGTATGACAGCCTGTCGGACATGGTCTCCTTCGGGCTGGCGCCGGCGCTGGTGATTTACGAATGGGCTCTGTCGGATCTGGGCAAGCTCGGCTGGCTGGCGGCCTTTATCTACACCGCCACGGCGGCGCTGCGGCTGGCCCGGTTCAATACCCAGGTGGAGCATGCCGACAAGCGTTATTTTCAGGGGCTGGCCAGTCCCTCGGCGGCGGCGATCATTGCCGGCGGGGTCTGGGTGGGTGAGCACTACGACGTGTTCCCCGCCCAGTTCGATTATCTGGTCTGGGCGATCACGGTGCTGGTGGGCCTGCTGATGGTCAGTAATGTCCGCTACTACAGCTTCAAGACCTTCAATCTGCGTAACCGGGTGCCGTTTGTGGCCATTCTGGTCATTGTCCTGATCCTGGTGCTGGTGTCGGCCAATCCCCCGGTGGTGCTGTTCAGCGTGTTCGCGGTTTACGCCCTGTCGGGGCCGGTACTGACCCTGATCCAGTTGCGCCAGCGCCGTGCCGAGCGGGATCAGGCCCATCGCCACGAGGAGTCGTAACAGGGCTTGGAAAACGGCGCAAGAGACGTTATATTGAGTCTAAATGATTGAGCGAAATGCCCGGACAATGACGCGTTCGAACCACAGCGACATCTCTGTCACTGCTTCCCCGATGCAGGGCCTGCCCCTGTTCGTCCGGTTGACCTCCCTGGATGCTCTCCTGAACCTGCGACTGCTGCCCTGAGGGGCAAATAACAGCAGACGACGCGCCGGGCTGGGCGCCACAACCTCACAGCCCAACAAGCACAGAATTTTCAGGTTAACTGCCAACCCATGCCATAATGGGTTATCAGGAGAGAGACAATGAGCGACGACAGATTAATCATATTCGATACCACCTTGCGCGACGGCGAGCAGAGTCCCGGGGCCTCCATGACCAAGGAGGAGAAGATCCGTATTGCCCGCGCCCTGGAACGTATGAAGGTGGACGTGATCGAGGCCGGTTTCCCGGTGGCCAGTACCGGCGACTTCGATGCCGTGCGCGCCGTGGCGCGCAGTATCAAGGACAGTACCGTCTGCGGCCTGTCCCGCGCGCTGGACACGGACATCGATCGTGCCGGTGAGGCATTGAAGGAGGCCAACAGCGCCCGCATCCACACCTTCATCGCCACCTCGCCGATTCATATGCAGATGAAACTGCGCATGGAGCCGGACCAGGTGGTGGAACAGGCGATCCGCGCGGTCAAGCGCGCCCGCCAGTACACCGACAACGTCGAGTTCTCGGCCGAGGACGCCGGGCGCTCCGAGCTGGACTTTCTGTGCCGCATCGTCGAGGAAGTCATCAAGGCCGGCGCCACCACCATCAACATTCCGGACACGGTCGGCTATAACGTGCCGCAGCAGTTCGGCGAGACCATTCGCCAGTTGATCGAGCGGGTACCCAACTCGGACAAGGCGGTCTTTTCCGTGCATTGCCATAACGATCTGGGGCTGGCCGTGGCCAACTCCCTCTCCGCGGTATTGAATGGCGCCCGTCAGGTCGAGTGCACCATCAACGGACTGGGCGAGCGGGCCGGTAATGCCTCGCTGGAAGAGATCGTCATGACGGTCAAGACCCGCAAGGACATCTTCCCCTGCAGTGTCGATCATCTCGATACCCGCGAGATCGTCCCGACCTCCAAGCTGGTGTCGGGCATCACCGGTTTTGCCGTGCAGCCCAACAAGGCGATCGTCGGCGCCAATGCCTTTGCCCATGAATCGGGTATCCATCAGGATGGCGTACTCAAGAGCCGCGAGACCTACGAGATCATGAGCGCCGAGGATGTCGGCTGGTCGGCCAACCGCATGGTGCTGGGCAAACACTCGGGGCGCAACGCCTTCCGTTCGCGGCTCAAGGAGCTGGGCGTGGAATTCGATTCCGAGGATGAATTGAACGAGGCCTTCGCCCGCTTCAAGAACCTGGCCGACAAGAAGCACGAGATCTTCGACGAGGACTTGCAGGCACTGGTGACCGAAACCGGCATCTCCGCCGAGAACGAGCATATCCATCTGGTGGCCATGCGGGTCTGCTCCGAAACCGGCGAGACCCCGCACGCCAACGTGACCCTCAACGTGGACGGCCACGAACAGCAGGCCGAGGCCGACGGCGGCGGGCCGGTGGATGCGGCCTTCCGGGCCATTGAACAGGTGATCCACAGCGGCAGCGAGTTGCTGCTCTATTCGGTGAACAACATCACCAGCGGCACCGACGCTCAGGGCGAGGTTACCGTGCGCATGGAAAAGGGCGGGCGGATCGTCAACGGCCAGGGCGCCGACACCGACATCGTCATCGCCTCCGCCAAGGCGTATATCAACGCCCTGAACAAGATCGTCTCGCCGGTCGAGCGGGAACATCCGCAGGCCGCCGACGTCTAGTCGGCGGCCAGGGGCGAGGTCCGAGGGACGAGGAAAAAAGCTTAAAAACTCACCACCAAGACACCAAGACACCAAGGCACGAAGAAAATAATTGTGCATTCTTGGTGTCTTGGCGTCTTGGTGGTTAACGCTTTTCCTCGTCCCTCGCCCCTTTTCTTTCGTAGGTGGTAAACTCATCCCATGTCTCCTGTCACGCCACAACAACGCCGCTATCTGGACGCGATGGGGATCGATGTCTGGGTGCGGCGGGATCAGGTGTTGCCGGAGGCGGCGGCTGTGGCGCAAGCCGAATCGGCCTCGATTGAGTCTGCGCTGGCGCCGGAACCGGCGGTGCCGCTGGAGGCGCCGGGCGAGGGGCTGCCGGATGTCAGTGAACTGGACTGGGATGGCCTGCGCCAGCGGGTGGCCGGTTGCCGGTTGTGCGAGTTGCACCAGAGCCGCACGCAGACCGTGTTCGGGGTGGGGGATCAGCAGGCCCGCTGGCTGATCGTCGGCGAGGCCCCCGGGGTCGATGAAGATCGCCAGGGTGAGCCGTTTGTCGGCCGGGCCGGCAAGTTGCTCAATGCCATGCTGCAGGCGGTGGGATTGTCTCGCGAGCAGGTCTATATCGCCAATATTCTCAAATGCCGGCCGCCGAATAACCGGGATCCCCGGCCCGAAGAGGCGGCCTGCTGTTTTCCCTATCTGCGTCGCCAGATCGAACTCATTCAGCCGGACTTGATTATTGCGGTGGGTCGTATCGCCGCCCAGCGGCTGCTCGACTGCAATACGCCGCTGAACCGGTTACGGGGCAGTGTGCAGCAGCTGGAATCCACCGCTACCCCGGTCATCGTGACTTACCATCCGGCCTATCTGCTGCGTAGTCCGGCGGACAAGCGCAAGGCGTGGGAAGATTTGCTGTTTGCCCGCTCCCTGACAACCGGCGAATAACCGGTATACTTGTTCGGTATGAGCGCGGTTTTCAAACAGGCAGATGACGGCATCCGCGCCATGACCCTGGCGGATCTGGATGAGGTCATGGCAATCGAGGAGGCGATCTATTTTTTTCCCTGGACTCGCGGGATATTTCGCGATTGTATGGCCGTCGGCTATCCCTGCCGGGTTTTGCAAATCGACGGCCGGCTGCGGGCCTATGCGATTCTCTCCATTGCCGCCGGCGAGGCCCATATTCTGACCCTGTGCGTGCATCCCGATTCCCATCGCCGCGGTTACGGTGAACTGATGCTGGGCGATATCTTGCAAGTGGCCCGGGAATATCACGTCGATTCGGTCTATCTGGAAGTGCGCCCTTCCAATCAGGCGGCCATACGGCTGTACGAGAAAACCGGCTTTCAGGAGATCGGCATTCGCCCCGATTATTATCCCGACGAGTTCGGCCGCGAAGATGCGCTGGTGATGGCGCTGTCGCTCGGCGACTGAGTCCTTCCTCTTAACGGATTGGCTTTTATGCAGTCAGACACGCTCATCTCGCTGATCCGCGCCGCCGCGCGCGAGGAACTGATGACCCGCTTTACCCACGTCAAACGCGGCATCAAGGCCGACGGCAGTTTTCTGACCGAGGCCGACCTCGCCATGCAAAACCGGGTTGCCCGTGAATTAAACCGCCATGAGCCCGATATCCTGTTTCTGGGTGAAGAGATGCCCCCCGAAGAACAACAGGCCCTGTTGCAAAGCGGCAAACCCCTGTGGGTGCTGGACCCGCTCGATGGCACCAGTAACTATGCCTCGGGCATTCCCTGTTTCTCGGTGTCGCTGGCGCTGATCGAGGCGGGCGCGTTGAAACTCGGCCTGGTTTACGACCCGGTGCGTGACGAATGCTTCTTCGCGCAACAGGGCCAGGGCGCCTGGCTCAATGGTGAGCGGCTTGTTCCAATCGATATCGGCCTGAGTCTGAAACAAAGTACCGGCCTCATCGACTTCAAACGGCTGGCACCCGCGCTGGCGACCCGGCTGGTTACCGATATCCCCTATTCATCGCAACGCAGTTTCGGTTCGGTGGCACTGGACTGGTGCTGGATTGCCATCGGCCGCAGTCATGTCTATCTGCACGGCAAGCAGAATCTGTGGGATTACGCCGCCGGGCACCTGATCCTGGCCGAGGCCGGGGGACAGTCGTGCACCCTGGAGGGCGAGGCGGTGTTTAACAACCGTTTGCAACCGCGCTCGGCGGTGGCGGCGCTGGATCCGGGGTTGTTTGCCGCCTGGTCCGACTGGCTGGGAATCCAGTGCAAAGACAAGGGTACTGGATAAGCCTCCGGGGGCCCCTGGCAAGTGCCTGCTGAGTCGGTTATTCGTTGTTCAGCGTAAAAGCGTGTAAGCAAGCGTGTTACGGCGCCATCTCGACTGATATAGTCGGCAGAGGTGTTCATATGGCCCTTGCCGGTTTCGGCGTTTGGCCAGCAGGAGAATGCAATGTCCTATCTATGGAAGAATGTCTTCAAGGGACTGGCGACGGTGTTGCCGGTGGCGTTGACGCTGTATCTGATTTACTGGCTGGGTCTGAATATCGAGAAGGGGCTGCATCCGGCGATTACCTCGTTTGTCCCCGAGGAGCATTACCTGCCCGGCATGGGACTGGTGGCCGGGGTGGTGCTGCTGTTTTTTATCGGTCTGGCAGTGAATGCCTGGGTGGTGCGGCAGCTGATCTGGCTGGTGGAGAAGCTGCTGGAGCGGATTCCGCTGGTCAAATCGATCTACGGCTCGCTGAACGATTTCATGGATTATTTCGCCGCCGGCAAGAGCCGCGGCGGGCTCAAGCAGGTGGTGCTGGTGAACTTCGGCGGCGCCCGGTTGATCGGCTTTCTGACCCGCGATCATATTGAGGATATTCCCGGCCTGAGCGCGCCGGCGGGGGACGATATTGTCGCGGTCTATATGCCGCTGAGTTACCAGATCGGGGGCTATACCCTGTATATCCCGCGCTCGCAGATCGAACCGGTGAATATGTCCATGGAGGATGCCATGCGCCGGGTACTCACGGCCGAACTGTCCAAATCGACACCGGGCGAAAAGAACCGCCCCGCAAAATAACGTCGGTCCGGCGTCCTCCCGCCAGGGCCGGAGAGGCTTCTTGCCCTGCACAGCGGCGCGGCTTTTTTGTACAATAGCGCTCTTTTAATAGCTGGACCCTTCATGAGCCGTTATCTCGACGAAACCCACCGCCGGCGCACCTTTGCGATCATCTCTCATCCCGACGCCGGGAAAACCACCGTGACCGAAAAACTGTTGCTGTTCGGCCGTGCCATCCAGCAGGCGGGGACGGTCAAGGGACGCAAGTCGGATCGCCACGCCACCTCCGACTGGATGGCGCTGGAGAAGCAGCGCGGCATCTCGGTCACCTCGGCGGTAATGCAGTTTCCCTACAAGGAACGCATTATCAACCTGCTGGATACCCCGGGCCATGAGGATTTCTCCGAAGATACCTACCGGGTACTGACCGCGGTGGATTCGGCGCTGATGGTGATCGACAGCGCCAAGGGGGTCGAGGAGCGGACCATCAAGCTGATGGAAGTGTGCCGGCTGCGCGATACGCCGATTCTGACTTTTATTAACAAACTGGACCGGGAAGGCCGCGAGCCCATCGAGCTGATGGACGAGGTGGAGGAGGTGCTGAAAATCCAGTGCGCGCCGATTACCTGGCCGATCGGCATGGGCAAGGGATTCAAGGGGGTCTATCACCTCTATAACGAGAACATTCATCTTTTCAGTGCCACCCATGGCGGCAAAATCCAGACCGGCGAAGTCATCCAGGGACTGGATAATTCCCGGCTCGATGATCTGCTCGGCAGCGCGGCCAATGAACTGCGCGAGGAGATCGAACTGGTGCGCGGTGCCAGTCATGAATTCGATCTCGACGCCTTTCTGGCCGGCAGGCAGAGCCCGGTGTTTTTCGGCTCGGCGATCAACAACTTCGGCATCGAGGAGTTGCTGGACTATTTCGTCGAGATCGCGCCGCCGCCCCAGCCGCACGAAACACGCCAGCGGATTGTCGAGCCCGAGGAAGAGAAGTTCACCGGCTTCGTGTTCAAGATCCAGGCGAATATGGATCCCCAGCACCGCGATCGGGTGGCCTTTTTGCGCGTCTGCTCCGGCACCTATGAAAAAGCCATGAAGGCCCGCCAGGTGCGCATCGGCAAGGATGTCAAACTGGCCAATGCCATCACCTTCATGGCCAGCGAACGCGAGCATGTGGAAACCGCCTATCCCGGCGATATTATCGGGTTGCATAATCACGGCACGATTCAGATCGGTGACACCTTCACCCAGGGCGAGGATCTCAAGTTCACCGGCATTCCCAACTTTGCCCCGGAACTGTTCCGCCGGGTGCGCCTGCGCGATCCCATGAAAAACAAGGCGCTGCAAAAAGGGCTGGATCAGCTGAGCGAGGAGGGCGCTTCGCAGGTCTTTCGCCCGCTCAATAACAACGACATCATTGTCGGCGCGGTGGGCGTGCTGCAGTTTGATGTGGTCGCCTTTCGCCTCAAAGAAGAATATAACGTGGAATGCAGCTTCGAGGCGGTCAACGTGAATACCGCCCGCTGGGTGACCTGCGCCGATGAGAAGATGCTCAACGAGTTTCGTAAAAAAGCCGCGGATAACCTGGCCCTGGATGCCTCGGGGAGTCTCACCTATCTGGCGCCGACGCGGGTCAATCTGGATCTGACCATCGAACGCTGGCCGGATATCGAATTCCACGCCACCCGCGAACACTAACAGACTGTTGAAAACACCCTGCGTTGCCGCTGCAGCGTTAAAAATAGCCTCAAAATGCGCATTTATTACACATAAACTCCGCTTTTTCGGCCATTTTTGCCTTGCATCGGCGGCCTCGCCAACGTTTTCAACAGCCTGTTCACCGGACAATACGTAAAGCCCTTTACAAACCGGTCAGTGACCCGGTATCAATAGCGGATGCGAACCTTACTCAAGATCGTTTTCCGCGCTCTGCTCAGGTTGCTCTATCGGGTCGAGGTGCAGGGGCTGGAAAACCTGCGACAGGCCGGTCCGCGCACCTTGCTGATTGCCAACCACACCTCCTTTCTCGACGGGCTTTTGCTGACGGTCTTTCTGCCGCGCGATTTCAGCTTCGCCATCCATACCCGTATCGTGAATCAATGGTTCATGCGGCCGTTCAAACCGCTGGTGACGCTGTTTGTGATGGAGCCGAGCAGTCCGTTTTCTCTCAAATCGCTGATCCGTTATATGCAGGACGATCACAGCGTGGTGCTGTTCCCCGAAGGGCGGATCACCGTGACCGGGGCATTGATGAAGATCTATCACGGCCCGGGGCTGGTGGCGGACAAGGTCGATGCCGACGTGTTACCGGTGCGCATCGACGGCGCCCAGTATTCGCCGTTCTCCCGCCTGCGCAAGCGCATCCGGGTGCGCTGGTTCCCGCGCATTACCCTGACCGTTCTGCCGCCGCGCAAAATCAAGGCGCCGGACGAGATACGCGGACGGGCGCGGCGTATCTATGCCGGCGAGCAGCTGACCGACATCATGACCGAGATGATGTTCGCCACCAGCCATTATCGTTGCACGATCTTCGAGGCCCTGCTGGATGCGCAGCGCATTCACGGCGGCCGGCACAAGATTGCGGAGGATTTCGAGCGGGTACCGATTAACTATCGCCAGCTGATCCAGCGCAGTTTTATCCTGGCCGATGCCCTGGCGTCGCGGACCCGGCGACAAGAGCACGTCGGTATTTTGTTACCCAATACCACCGCGACGCTGATCACCCTGTTTGCACTGCAGATCTATCACCGGGTGCCGGCGCTGCTCAATTATTCCGACGGGGTGCAAAATCTGCTCGCGGCCTGTCGCATCGGGCGCCTCAACACGATCTATACCTCGCGCCGGTTTGCCGATTATGTCCGTTTGCACGAACTGCTGAGCGAACTGGGCCGGGAAGTGAAGGTGATTTACCTCGAAGAGGTGGTCAGTGGTTTGCGCTGGCGGCATAAACTGCGTGGCAGGTTCGCGGCCTGGTTTCCGAGACTGGGGTATCGCGGACGTGCCGGTGAGGCCGGGCCGGATGATCCGGCGGTGCTGCTGTTTACTCCCGGCTCCGAAGCTGAACCCAAGGGCGTGCTGCTGTCGCACGCCAATCTGCTGGCCAACTGTTCGCAACTGGTCAGCCGCAGCGATTTCAGTTCACGGGACGTCGTGCTCAACACCATGCCCATGTTCCATGCCTTCGGGCTGACCTGCGGTACGCTGCTGCCGGTGGTCTCCGGGTTGCGGGTCTTTTTCTATCCCAATCCGTGGCACTACCGCATCGTCCCCGAGATCGCCTACGACATCAACGCCACCATCGTCTTTGGTACCGACACCTTCCTGGCCGGTTATGCCCGTTTTGCTCATCCGTATGATTTTTACAGCGTTCGGTATGTGTTCGCCGGCGCGGAAAAACTGCAGGCGACAACCCGCCGGATGTGGAGCGAGCGATTCGGGGTGCGCATTTTCGAAGCTTACGGTACCACCGAGACCGGCCCGGTGATCGCCATGAACACGGCCATGGAAAACCGCCCCGGCACGGTCGGCCGGCTGCTGCCGGGCATGGACTACCGGCTGGTGGCCGAACCGGACGTGGAAGCCGGCGAACGTCTGTGGGTGAAGGGGCCCAACGTGATGCTCGGCTATCTGCAATCCGATCAACCACAAACGGTTCAGCCGCCGGCCACCGCCGCCGGGCCCGGGTGGTATGATACCGGCGATATTGTCCGGGTGGATGCGCGCGGGTTTTTGACCCTCCTTGGCCGGGCCCGGCGTTTTGCCCGGGTCGACGGCGAAACGGTGTCGCTGGCACAGCTGGAGGAATTTGTCAGCGGCGTCTGGCCGCAGGCAACCCATGCGATCATTCGCGTGGGTGATACCCAAAGCGGTGAACAGCTGGTGCTGATCACCACCCGGCCGCAGGCGCAATGCGGTGATCTGCTGGATGCCGCGCGCGAGCAGGGTATCCCCGAGGCCGGTGTGCCGCACAGGCTGGTCTCTGTGACCAAGCTGCCGCAACTGGGCAGTGGCAAGATCGACTATCGGCAATTGCAACAGCAATACGGTCAACCGTCACAGGCCTGACCGATACCGGCAGGGCAGGGGCCTTGCGCGAATAACAACAAACACACAACGAGACCGGCATGTGGAAACTGCTCACCGAAAAGAAAGTGCTTTCCTGGGCATTGTATGACTGGGCTAATTCGGCCTTTGCCACGGTCATGCTGGCGGGACTGTTTCCGGTCTTTTTCAAACAGTACTGGAGCGCCGGACAGGCAGCGACCACCAGCACCTTTCATCTGGGGGTGGCCAACTCCGTCGCCGGCATCGTGATCGTTTTGCTGGCGCCAATTCTCGGGGCCATCGCCGATGCCGGTCAGGCCCGCAAGCGGTTGTTATTGTCGTTTGCCGCGCTGGGCATGATCATGACCGCGGCACTGTACGGCGTGGAAAAAGGCGCCTGGCTGGCGGCGGCCGTCCTGTATGCGCTGGGTGTGATCGGCTTTATGGGCAGCGTGATCTTCTACGATGCGTTGATCGTCAAGGTCACCCGCCCCGAGCATTACGATCTGGTCTCCGGTTACGGTTTTTCCCTGGGGTATCTCGGCGGCGGATTGTTATTTACCCTGGATGTGCTGATGACCCTCTATCCGACCTGGTTCGGTTTCACCGATGCCAGCGAGGCGGTACGCTTTGCCTTTATCACCGTGGCCATCTGGTGGGCCCTTTTTACCCTGCCGCTGGCATTCAACGTGCCGGCCGATGAAGGATTGCGGTTGCCGGTGTTCAAGGCGGTGCGCGGCGGCTTTCGGCAATTGCGCAATACCTTTGCCGAAATTCGCCGACTGAAAGTGGTGTCCCTGTTCCTGGTAGCCTACTGGCTCTATATCGACGGGGTCGATACCGTGGTGCGCATGGCGGTGGATTACGGCATGTCGATCGGCTTTGACAGTAACGATCTGATTGTTGCCCTGTTAATTACCCAGTTTGTCGGGTTTCCGTCCGCGCTGTTGTTCGGTATCCTCGGCAACAGGATAGGTGCCAAGGCCGGCATACTGATCGCGCTGTGCGTCTATTTTATCGTCACCACCTGGGCCTATTTCATGCAGGAAGTGTATGAGTTTTACCTGCTGGCCGTGGTGATCGGCCTGGTGCAGGGGGGCGTACAGTCACTGAGTCGATCGCTGTACGCGCGCATTATCCCGCCGGAGAAATCCGGCGAGTTTTTCGGCTTTTACAACATGATGGGCAAGTTTGCGGCGGTGATCGGCCCGGTACTGATGGGTTCGGTGGCCGTGCTGACCGACAGTTCGCGGCTGGCCATTCTTTCGGTGACGCTGTTGTTTCTGATCGGGGGCATTCTGTTGCTGATGGTCGACGTGAAAGAAGGCGAGCGCATGGCGCGCCAGTTATAATACCGGGCGTAAATTGCCGATCAAACAAACAATCAAGCTAACCAATCGACAAGGCGGATAGTGCAGTGAGTGATGAGAATAAACAGGCCCCGGGTCTGTGGGACGTGGCCAAGAGCGTGATGGCGGCGTTTCTGGGTGTGCAGAAAAGCAAGCATTACGAACGGGATTTTACCCATGGTAAACCCTGGCAATACATTACCATCGGGCTCATTGGTGTGGTGATTTTCATCGCCGTTATCATCGGCGTAGTCAAAGTGGTGATGTCGCTGGCCGGAGTGTAAATCAGTGCCGAGTTCTGAGTTCTGAGTGCTGAGTGCTGAGTCCTGAGATTGACCGACTGATGGGTATTTCGTGTTTATAAAAATCAGCGGGAAACCACCGGGGACACCGAATACACTGAACTCACCGATAAGGATATTTCGGATAACCAGTCCAGTTACGTAGGTTACGCTGGCGATAGCCTGCGTGACACCCCTGCTGATCTCTCGCAGAGACGCCAAGACGCAGAGAAACTGAACGCGTTTATTCTTCGCGCGCTCTGCGTCTCTGCGAGAGTCGGGCACAAAATTAATTCTAAATGGATCTCGCAAGCTATCTTCTGGTTGGTTTGTCAGGGAGCGCTACGCGCACCCTGACCTACCCGACTAAGTACTAAGTACTAAGTACTAAGAACTTGGTACTTGGTGCTCAGCACTCGATAAATCTTCCGGATAATCCACATCCCGCAATATGCCGGGGTCGTTGACCGAAACCAGGGTCAGATGTTGCGGGTTGGCGTTCACAATGGCGCGCGCACCCTGGTCGCCGTCCAGGGCGATCAGATCCCGGACATAGGCACTGCCGAAGCCGACCGGGTGGCCGCGTCGATCGCCGTACAGCGGTGCGACGATGTCGCGCGGCTGTCGCAGTTCGGTGGCGACCGCCCGAATTGTTTGTTTATCGATCCAGGGCATATCTCCCAGCATAACCAGCCAGCCCGACGCTTCGTGCACGGCGCGTATCGCGCAGGCGAGACTGCTGCCCATGCCGGCGTCGGGGTGCGGGTTGATGACAACCTGCAGGCCTTCGCGGCTTAACAACTCGGCGGTGGTGGCATCATCGGGACCGACCACGGCCACGTTTTCGGATAGCACCGCTTTCAGGCGACGGGCGCAATGCACCACCATCGGCGTTTGATCTGACAGGGGCTGTAATAATTTATTGCTGCCGAAGCGTTGGCTCAGGCCGGCGGCCAGCAGAATACCGGTAATGCTCATGCCACGTTGACGGCATGGGGGTTGCGTACGACGGCGGTGGCCGAATTGCGCAGGGCGGTGATTTCCGCCAGGATGGCGAGGGCGATCTCCGGTGGCGTATGGCTGCCGATATCCAGTCCCACCGGCGCATGCAGACGGCGGATTTGCGCTTTAGACAATCCCAGTTCCTGCAGGCGCCGCCGCCGCGCCTCGCAGTTGCGTTGCGAACCAATGGCACCGACATAAAAGGCGTTGGAATCGAGTGCATCGAGCAGCGCCATATCATCCAGTTTGGGATCGTGAGTGAGGGCAAGCACGATGCTGCGGGTATGACCGGCATATTCGCCGACCGCCTCGTCCGGCATCATGCCGGTCAGTTGCGTGCCGGGCACCTGCCAGCCGGCGGCGTATTCCTGGCGCGGATCGCAAACGATGACCTGGTAATCGAGCATCAGGGCCAGTTGCGAGACATACCGGGACAGGTGCCCGGCCCCGATCAACAGCATTTGCCATTGCGGTCCGAAGACCTTGCTGACCGATGCCTCGCCATAGGCAAACTCCTGATTGGCACTGGCCGGTGCCAGGGTGACGTCGCCGCTGGCCAGATCCACCCGGCGGCTGACCAGTTCCCCCTCTTGCATGGCGCTGAGCAACGGCTGCAGTTGATCCGGATCGTTTAATTGTTCCAGTAACAGTTCCAGCCGTCCGCCGCAGGGCAGACCGAAGCGGGTGGCTTCCTGGCGATCGACGCCGTAATCCAGACGGGTCGGCAGCTGTTCGCTCAGCTCATTGTTGGAAAAGCGGGCCAGCAGATCCTCCTCCACGCACCCCCCGGAAACCGAACCGGCATGCACGCCGTCCGGGCGCATCACCAGCAGCGAACCGGGCGGACGGGGTGAGGAGCCCCAGGTTTTCAATACGGTGACCAGTACCAGCGCGTGGCCCTGTTGCAACCACTGGTGGGCGGTACGGATGACTTCACGGTCGGTTCCCCAGGCTTCCATGGCCGTCTCCCTCAGGCGGACAACGTCAACGGCAGGCGTTGAAACGCCTGGCCGGTCAGAGCGGTCAGGGCATTGGCCACCGCCGGCGCGATGACCGGCGTGGCCGGCTCACCCACCCCGGTGGGCGGCTGGGTGGATTCGACAATATGGACTTCGACTTCGGGCATCTGATCGAGTGTGATCATCCGAAAGTCGTGGTAGTTGCCCTGTACCACTGCGCCGTTATCCAGGGTGATCTCGCTGAGCAGGGTGGGCGAGAGGCCAAAGCCCATGCCGCCTTCCATCTGCGCCCGGATCACGTCCGGGGTGACGGCGATGCCGCAGTCGATGGCAATAATCACCTTGTCGACGCTGAACCGGTTGTCACTGTGCAAGGTCACTTCCGCCACCTCGGCGACATAGCTGTTAAAGGACCTGTGCAGGGCGATACCACGGGCCCGGCCTTCGGGCAGCGGCGTTCCCCAACCGGCTTTTTGCGCGGCCAGATCGAGAATCACTCGATGACGGGGCCGATCGTTGAGTAACTCGCGTCGGAATTCGACCGGATCCCGGCCGGCGCGACGCGCCAGTTGATCGATCATGGTCTCCACCGCAAAGGCCGTATGGGTGGAGCCGACCGAGCGCCACCATTGCACCGGTACCGGGAGTGTGGGCGAATGCAGATCGACCGTGATATTCGGGATGGCGTAGGGCAGATTGGCGGCGCCTTCCACCGAGGTGGCATCGACGCCATTTTCCACCATGTTCGATTCAAACCCGGTCCCGGTCATGATCGACTGGCCAACGATACGATGTTGCCAGGCCACCGGTTTGCCGTTGTCATCCAGCGCGGCGGAGAGGGTGTGATAGTAGAGCGGACGAAAGTACCCGGCCCGGGTGTCGTCCTCGCGCGTCCAGACCATTTTCACCGGCCTGCGGGTATCCAGCGCCTTGACGATGCTGGCGGCTTCCACCACGTAGTCGGAGTGGGGATTGCCGCGTCGGCCGAAGGAACCGCCGGCGTAGAGCATATTGATTGTCACCTGTTCCGGTTTGATACCAAACAGCCCGGCCACGGCCTGCTGATCGGCGGTTTGCGATTGCACCCCGTTCCAGAGGGTCACCCCGTCATCGGTGCGCTGTACCACGCAGTTGAGCGGCTCCATGGCGGCGTGGGCCAGATAGGGAAATTCAAACTCCAGATCGATCCGTTCGGCAGCCTCGTTGAGTGCTTTCTCGCTGTCGCCGTTTTGATGTGCGACGTTACCGGGGTGCCGGGCCCGTTGCTGGTAATCGGCGAGGATTTCATCGCTGCTCAGGTTAAACGCGTTACTTTCATCCCACTCGACGACCAGGGCATCGCGCCCCTTGATCGCGGCCCAGGTATGCTCGGCCAGCACCGCCACGCCGTTGGGAATCTCGATCACTTCGCGCACGCCTCGGACCTTGCGGGTTTCGACGGCATCGAAACGTCTGACCCTGGCGCCGAAGCGGGGCGGATGGGCGACGACCGCCACCAGCATGTCGGGCAGCTGGATGTCCTGGGTGTAAATGGCCGTGCCGTTGACTTTTTCCTTGCTGTCCTTGCGCGGTACGGTGGTGCCGATCAGGGTGAACTGTTCCGGTTCCTTGAGAAAGACGTCGTCGGGGACGGGCTGCTGCGCGGCGAGATCGGCCAGCTCGCCGAAGCGGGCCTGTTGTCCGGAATCAGGATGCTTAAGGATGCCTTTTTCCACCTGGATGTCATCGCTGTCCACATGCCACTGTTGTGCGGCCGCGGCGACCAGCATGTGCCGGGCGGTGGCGCCGGCCTTGCGCATCTGGTCAAAGGAGTTGGGCATGGCGGTACTGCCGCCGGTGCCCTGGATCTGTCCCCAGAACAGGTTGTTATAGCGACTGGCATCGGCCGGGGCACCTTCACTGACGATTTGCGTCCAGTCGGCATCCAGCTCTTCGGCGACCAGGGCCGCCAGCCCGGTATAGGTGCCCTGACCCATTTCCAGGTGTTTGATAATCACGATGACCTTGTCGTCGTCGGTAATGCGCACAAAAGCATTGGGTTTAAAGAGGATCTCGCTGCTGTCGTCAGCCGGATCCGGTCCGATTGGGGTCGGTTTTTTCCCATTTCGATCGCAGCCACCGAGATAAAGTCCGAGGGTCAGGCCGGCACCGGCACCCAGGCTGGTGATCAGAAACTCGCGCCGCCGGATGTCAAAGCGCCGGCGGCTCATGCCACACCGCCCTGGTCAGCGAGGGTCCGGGCCGCGCTGTGAATGGCCTGGCGAATGCGCACATAGGTGTGACAGCGGCACAGGTTATCGCGCATGGCGTCGTTAATTGCCGCATCATCGGGCTGCGGGTTGTTCTCCAGCAAGGCGATGGCGCTCATGATCTGGCCGGACTGACAATACCCACACTGCACGACATCATGCTCTTCCCAGGCGTTTTGCACCGCTTTGGCGACCGGGGAGCTGACTTTTTCGATGGTGGTAATCGCCTTGCCCTGCACGGAATCAACCGGCGTAATGCAGGCGCGTACCGGTTTGTCGTTCACATGTACCACGCAGGCACCGCACACCGCGATGCCACAGCCGTACTTGGTGCCGGTCAGCCCCAGTATGTCGCGCAGCGCCCACAGCAGCGGCATGTCGGGCTCGATATCGAGGGAGTGTGATTCGCCATTGACGAAAAGTGTGACCATGCGAGACGCCTTTCTTCATTGTATGAAGCCTTATTAGCCTAGCATGCCTTTTGTGGATGTCACACCGGGCCATCTGAATACGTGTTCCGACTACCCGTCCATTTTACTGAGTCGCCTGGAACAAGGCGCAACGCGCCAGATCCCGGTTTTGCCGGGGCTCAGGTGGAACCGCGTCGCTTGTTCCACCCTGCAGGGGGGGGAGCGGGTATTGGGAATTTTTATTTAGTTGCTTTGTGACAAATCCGGGTCAGCTCGCGGTTTGTGATACGTCGGATTAACCATCAGCTGTATTGAGGGATTACAGGGGCGGGCGGTATTTGTGAGCCGACGTTAATGCCCGGGTCCGGCCAGGACGGGGATTTAAACCGGTATTTTGCTGTTTTGTGAGTCGGGAGGGGTTGTAATGACGATATTTGGCCCAATATCGTAAAAATGTGTAGTATTTCCGGTTCAACTTCGGTATATAATACACCCACGCTACATTTCTCTGGTTCTTGTCAGTATTTCTTACCAAGATAATACCTGTTGAAAACCTCGCAAGACGTGTATCGCATTTTTTATTAATAACTTTATGAATAGGTAAATTATCATGGTAACAGGAACCGTTAAGTGGTTTAACGAATCCAAGGGCTTCGGCTTTATTTCTCCTTCTGACGGCAGCAAGGACGTGTTTGTTCACTTCTCTGCTATCTCAGGTTCAGGCTTCAAGACCCTGACTGAAGGTCAATCTGTGACTTTCAATGTCGAGAATGGCCAGAAGGGCCCGCAGGCGACAGATGTCCAGGCCTAAGCCTTAAAACATCTGCTGTCTCAAAAAAGCCCCGCGAGAAATCGCGGGGCTTTTTTTATGGCGGTGTGAGTTACCCGGTTGGGGGATAGGGAAAGCTCACCGTCATGGATAAAAACAGCGACGGGGACAGGGCATGAAGGCCTCGAAAGAGGCCTTTACCGGGGTCAGAGGTTGGCGATTTTCTCTTTCTGGCTTTTGAGCTGCTGCAGGGAGCCCTGAATCTCCCGGAGTTTGTCGCGCTCTTTTTGCACCACGGCCTCCGGTGCCTTGTCGACGAAATTGGGATTATTCAATTTGCCGTCGATCCGTCTGGCCTGATCGTCGAGTTTGTCGATCTCCTTGCCCAGACGGGCCAGTTCGGCTTCCTTGTCGATCAGGCCGGCCATGGGGATGAGGATCTGCAAGTCATCCACCAGGGCGGTGGCCGATTCCGGGGCTTCTTCGTTCCCGGACAGCCACGCGATAGATTCGATCTTCGCCAGGTTCTGCAGATAATGCCGGTGTCGCTCGACCCGTTCTTGATCCGTATTGCTGTAGTGCTGCAGCATCACCGGCAGCGGTTTGCCCGGTTTGATGTCCATGCCACTGCGGATCTGGCGAATACCGACAATGAACTGCTTGACCCACTCCATCTCCTCGACCGCGGTATTGTCGATTTTGTTCCTGTCCGCTTCGGGGTAGGGCTGGGTCATGATGGTCTCGCCCTGCCGGGCGGCCAGGGGGGCGACTTTTTGCCAGATCTCCTCGGTAATGTAGGGCATGATCGGGTGCGCCAGGCGTAATATCGCCTCGAGCACCCGGACCAGGGTGCGGCGGGTACCGCGTTTGGCGGCGTCACTGGCGGCGTCACTCATCAATACCGGTTTGGACAGCTCCAGATACCAGTCGCAGTATTCGTTCCAGGTAAATTCGTACAGTGCGTTGGCGGCACGATCGAAGCGGTACTCGCCGATGGCCTTGTTGATCTGTTGTTCGGTTTCCTGCAGGCGGCTGATGATCCAGTTGTCTGCGACGGATAACGCCACTTCGCCGCCCTCCTGCCCGCAATCCTGGCCCTCGGTGTTCATCAGCACATAACGGGCCGCGTTCCACAGTTTGTTACAGAAGTTGCGATAACCCTCGATACGGCCCATGTCGAAGTTGATGTCGCGGCCGGTGGAGGCGAGGGCGGCGAAGGTGAAGCGCAATGCATCGGTGCCGAAGGCGGGAATCCCGTCGGGGAAATCCTTGCGCGTCTGTTTGGCGATCTTCTCGGCCAGATGCGGTTGCATCATGCCTCTGGTGCGTTTTTCCACCAGGGCCTCGAGTTCGATGCCGTCGATGAGATCGATGGGATCGAGCACGTTGCCCTTGGATTTGGACATCTTCTGGCCGTGCGCGTCGCGCACCAGGCCGTGGATATAGATCTCGCGAAACGGGACATCGTCCATGAACTTGAGCCCCATCATGATCATCCGCGCGACCCAGAAGAAGATAATGTCAAAACCGGTGACCAGCACACTGGTGGGGTAGAAGGTGTTCAGACGTTCGGTGTCCTCGGGCCAGCCCAGGGTGGAGAAGGGCCACAGCGCGGAACTGAACCAGGTATCGAGAACATCCTCGTCCTGCTGCAGGGCGAGAGCATCGGGCAGGCTATGCTGGCGACGGACTTCCTGTTCATCGCGACCGACGTAAATATTACCGTCCTTGTCATACCAGGCCGGAATCCGATGGCCCCACCAGATCTGGCGACTGATGCACCAGTCCTCGATATTGCGCATCCATTCGAAATAGGTGTTTTTCCAGTTCTCCGGCACGAAACGGATACGCCCGTCTTCCACCGCGTCGATGGCCGGCCCGGCCAGTGGTTTGATCTTGACGTACCACTGGTCGGTCAAAAATGGTTCGATGACCGCGCCGGAACGATCGCCGCGCGGCACCATCAGTTTGTGCGGTTCGATTTTCTCCAGCAGATCCTGCGCCTCGAGATCGGCGATGATCTGTTTGCGCGCCTCGACGCGATCCAGGCCGATGTAGGCGGCGGGCAGCAACTGCCCCTCGTCGGGCAGGTTGTCGCGCACGGCGGCACTGTCGGTAAAGATATTGATCAGACCGCCATGGGGCTGCTCGGCAATCGGCGTTTCATCGCGATGACGTTGCCAGACCTGGTAGTCGTTGAAATCGTGCGCGGCGGTGATCTTGACGCAACCGGTACCGAATTCGGGATCGACATACTCGTCGGCGATGATCGGGATGCGTCGGCCGGTCAGGGGCAGTTCGACGAATTCCCCGAGCAAATGTTTATAGCGTTCGTCGCCCGGGTGAATGGCGACGGCACAGTCGCCCAGCAGGGTTTCGGGACGGGTGGTGGCGACGATCAAATGGCCGGTACCGTTGGTCAACGGATAGCGCATGTGCCACAGCTGGCCGTTTTCTTCCCCGGAGAGTACTTCGAGATCGGACACGGCGGTATGCAATACCGGATCCCAGTTGACCAGGCGTTTGCCGCGATAGATCAGTCCTTCTTCATACAGTCGGACGAAGACTTCCTTGACCGCGTCGGACAGACCGGCGTCCATGGTAAAACGTTCGTGCTGCCAGTCGGGGGAGGCGCCCATGCGGCGCAGCTGGCGGGTGATGGTGCCGCCGGATTCTTCCTTCCATTCCCAGATCTTTTCGATGAATTTCTCGCGCCCGATGTCGTGGCGGGTTTGGCCTTCGGCATTGACAATGCGTTCGACCACCATCTGGGTGGCGATGCCGGCATGGTCGGTACCCGGTTGCCACAGGGCATTGTCGCCTTTCATGCGATGATAGCGGGTCAGGGCATCCATAATGGTGTCCTGGAAGGCGTGACCCATGTGCAGGCTGCCGGTGACATTGGGCGGCGGGATCATGATGCAGAAGGGCTCGCCCGTTCCGGCGGGGGCGAAATAGTCGTTCTGTTCCCAGCTGTCATACCAGCGCTGTTCGATCGCTTGCGGGTTATAAGTCTTGTCCACGGAACATCCGATTCGGTTGCTTGCCAGTGAGTTGATGGTCACAAACCCGGCATTATACCGAATCCCGGCGCAGGGCCATATCCTCCACGGCGTAATTGCCGGATTTTTCCGCCATCCGCGCCACGGCCATGCTAGACTGCGCTCCCATGAGTGCACTGGCTATCGACACCCGGCTCTGGATTTATCTGCTGCTGACTCTGGCAGCCAAGCTGGTGCTCGCCTACACCCTGCCGATGACCGGCGACGAAGCCTACTTCATCCTGTGGGGCAATTATCCCGATTACGGTTATTACGACCACCCGCCGATGGTGGGCTGGCTGCTGACGGCCATGCTTTCGGTCAGCGACGCACCGCTGTGGTTGCGTCTGCCACAGGTGCTTTTGACCACGTTCATCGGCCTGGCCATCTACCTGTTACTGCGCCGTACCCACGAAGCCGTGGCGGTCGCGGTGGCGGTGTTGTATCTCGTTGCCCCGGTGAATGTACTGGGCGTCCTGACGACCACCGATACGCCGCTGATTTTCTGGTCGTTCCTGTCGGCGGTGAGTTTCTATTTTGCCCAGCGCCGCGACAACCTGTGGTGGTATCTGCTGTGCGGCCTGTTTCTGGGGCTGGCATTTTTCTCCAAGTTTTTTGCCGGGCTGCTGGGCATTGCCTATTTCCTGTATATCGTGCTGTATACCCGCCGCGGCTTGCGGCCCTATCTCGGCCTGTTGCTGATTATCCTCGGCACCTTGCCGTTTATCGGGCTCAACCTGTGGTGGAACTACAATAACTGCTGGAATAACTACCTGTTTAACCTGGTCAACCGGACCGCCGGCTCGGGCTTTTCACCGGGGACCATGCTGGCCTACCTGGTGATGCTGGTTTATCTGGTGACCCCGCCGATTCTCTATTACCTGTTCCGGCAGTGGCGGGATTTCAAGGAAAGTCTGACCAGCCGCCAGAGTGTCTTTGGCGGGCTGTTTCTGATTCCCATCGGGCTGTTCTTTCTGCTCTCCTTCTGGAAAGAGATCGGTCTGCACTGGTTGCTGAGTTTCTATCCGTTCCTGTTTCTGGCGCTGGCACCGATTCTCAGTACTCAGCAGCTGCGCAAGTGCCACTATTTCATGCTGCCGTTCACCATCCTGCACCTGGTCTTTATCGGTGCCTTGCTGGTGCTCGCGCCGGGGATTGCCAAGGAGATTGACGAGAAAACCTATCGCGACGCGGTGTTCGGCATGCGCACCGAACAGATCATCAACACCATGTCGGAACATGAGGGGGCGATGTTGATGACCGAAAGTTACGCCAAATCAGCTTTGCTCGCCTACCACAGCGGAGAATCTGTGCCGGTTTTCAGCGTCAGCTCCTATCACGGTCGTGAAGCCGACAAGCGCACCGATTTTCGCAAGCTGGATGGCCGGGATATCGTGATCTTCAGCTATCACCGGCAGGAAAAATACCGGCCCTATTTCCGCGAGTCAAAAATTCGTCGTATCGATGTGGAAGATACCCACTTCTATCTGTTTGTCGGCAAGGGGTTCGACTATCAGAGCTATCGGGATGACATTCTGCGCGAGGTGGTGGAGCGCTATTACCAGATCCCCGACTACCTTCCCACCGGCCAGTGCTACATGTACGAACGCTACGGCTTTAGATAATTTTGAATTTTGAATTGCGGTTTTGTACTTGATTCAACACTCAAAATTCAACATTCAAAATTATCTCTCCGCGCCTCTGCGGTGAAAGCTTTTCATTTTTTGTTGCGGATTTGATCTCGAATAGTATCGAGCTGTTCGGCGATGGTTTTTTTGACTTCTTTTTCGATGTTGACCACGGTGCGCATGAGGGTGTTGCGGACTTCTTTTTCCAGGCTGGCCTGCAGGTGATCGAGGAATTCCAGCATGGTGTCGCTGTCGCTCTGGGTCGGACTGCTCATGGTCTGCGGCTCTTCTTCGTTGTCGGCTGAGGGCGCTTCGTCGTTCGGCTCGGCTTCGTCGGTGACTTCGGGGATTTCCAGTTGTTCGGCGGCGGGCGGGTAGGCGTCCGGTTCGACAATATCATCCAGCACCGGTACTACCGGTTCGTTGTCGGACCGGGCACGGGAGGTTTTGAGGCTGCCGGGTTCGTTGGCGCGGTTGATGCTGTCGCGCGCGGCGGTCAGTTTGGTCTCGCTTTGTTCCAGCAGCCCCTTGATCGACTCCAGCGCATTGAGCAGGTTGTCTTCCACTGCATCATCGGAGTCAGTCTTGTCGTTCTGCTTGCTCATGCTCACTTGCTATCCAGGTTATGCGTGTTGAGCTCATAGCCGCGATCGCGATAAAACCTGAAGCGCTCGCGTCCGGCCTGGCGGGCCTGTTCATCCCCGGCGATCACTTCCGCCACCCGTTCGAAGCGGCTGAAGAAGGCCGGTACTGCCTCGCCCAGATTGATCAGCACTTCGTTGTGCTGTTCCGGTTCGTCGGCGTGTCCGATGACGATGGCGGCCTGGGGGGCCACTGTATCATCCTGCAGGCAGTGCGGGATAAAACTGCCGTCACGAAACGTCCACAGCAGCTGGTCGAGCTGTTCCGCCTGTTGCCGGTCATCGGTGTGTATATATATAGCGTGATTCCGGGTGTAGGCTTTTTCCGCCAGGCGGCAGGCCAGCCGCTGGCGGGCCTGCTCGCGGGAATCCTCGGTGATATAAAAGTCGACCCGGGTCATCAGAGCTGGTATTTCTTGCCGCATTGATCCAGCAGGTACTGGGTGAGCAGCGGGACCGGGCGGCCGGTCGAACCTTTCTCGGCGCCGCTTTTCCAGGCCGTGCCGGCGATGTCCAGGTGGGCCCATTTGAGCTTTTTGGTGAAACGCGACAGGAAGCAGGCGGCGGTGATGGTGCCGGCTTCGCGGCCGCCGATATTGGCCATGTCGGCGAAGTTGCTCTTGAGCTGTTCCTGATACTCATCCCACAGCGGTAACTGCCAGGCACGGTCCTGGCTGGTCTGGCCGGCGGCGAGCAGCGCGTCGGCCAGCGGCTGGTCGTTGCTGAGCAGGCCGCAGGCCTGATTGCCCAGGGCGATGATGCAGGCGCCGGTCAGCGTGGCGGTGTCGATGACCGTTTTGGGTTTGAAGCGTTCGCTGTAGGTCAGGGCATCGCACAGGATCAGGCGTCCCTCGGCGTCGGTATTGAGAATCTCGATCGTCTGTCCGGACATGCTGGTGACCACATCGCCCGGTTTGTTGGCGTTGCCGTCGGGCATATTCTCGCAGGACGGTACGATGGCCACCACATTGATGGGAGGTTGCAGCTCGCCGATGGCCTGCATGGTGCCGAGAACCCCGGCGGCGCCACCCATGTCGTATTTCATCTCGTCCATGGCGGCGGCCGGCTTGATGGAGATGCCGCCGGTATCGAAGGTGATCCCCTTGCCCACCAGCACATAGGGTTTGGTGTCTTTTTTGGTGCCCTGGTATTCGACCACGATCAGTTTGGGCGGCTGGCGGCTGCCCCTGGCGACCGACAGAAAAGCGCCCATTTTCAGCTCTTCAATGGCCTTCTGGTTGAGCGCCTTCACTTTCATGTTGGCGTAGTCCTTGAGCTGTTTGCTTGCCTGGCTGGCCAGGTAGGTCGGGGTGCAGATATTGCCGGGCAGGTTGCCCAGATCCCGGGTGAAGCTGGCGCCCTTGCCGATCGCTTCGCCGATCTTCAGCCCGGTGCGGGCACTCTTGAGCGCTTTGTCGTCCACGCACAGTTGCAATTTGCCCAGCGGGTAGTCGGGCTTCTCGGGTTTGCTGAATGTCTGTTGGTAGCGATACAGTGTTTGGTGTACCAGCTCCGCCACGCGGCGGACATTCCAGGCCTTCGAGCGCGATTTGACCTCCAGATCGGTGAGATAGCAGGCGGCATCCCGGGCGCCGGAATCGTTAACCGCCTGGATCGCGGCAGTGAGCGCCTTGTTGTACTGTTTCTCATCGAATTCGGACTGCTTGCCGCAGCCGACCAGCAGGACGCGTTCGGCCTGGATGCCGGACAGGTGGTGCAACATCAGGGTCTGGCCGGGTTTGCCGTCCATGTCGCCCTGTTTGAGAATCCGCTGCAGGGCGCCGTCGCTGGCCTTGTCTACGGCCTGGGCGTGCGGGCCGGGCTGGCGTTTTTCAAACACGCCGACGATCAGGCACTGGCTGGATTGTTGTTCGACGGGGGTACATTTGAGCGTAATATTCATACTGGATCCTGTGATTGCCTGTGGGACACGGGGTGCTGCGTATCAATTCAGCGATGTGGGCAATATAATACAGTATTGTTTCTGTACATAAAGAACGAACCGGTTTTCAACCCCTGATTCTGACGTGATTATTGCCCGTTACCTGGTCAAGGAAGTTTTTCTCACCTTCGCGGCGGTGGCCCTGGTGCTGTTGCTAATCGCCCTCAGCGCGCAGCTGGTGGGGTTGTTCAACGACGTGGCCCGGGGGTCGCTGCAGGTGGACATGGTGCTGCAGATCTTCGGCGTACGGATTCTGAGTCTGCTGGTGTTTATCCTGCCGCTGGCGCTCTATCTGGCCATTTTGCTCGCGCTCAGCCGTCTGTATCGCGATAGCGAGATGGCCGCCATTGCCGCCTGCGGGATGGGTACCGGTTATATCCTGCGCGCCATACTGGGGCTGGCGCTGGTGGTGGCGGTCCTGCAGGGCTTGCTGAGTCTGCAGCTGTCCCCCTGGGCCGAACACCAGGTTCAGCGTCTGACCGCCGCAGCACAGGCCCGGGGAGATATCCAGGGTATTATCCCGGGCCGTTTTCAGGAAATGCGTGAGGGTGGCGGGGTGCTCTATGTCGAGGAACTGGAGCGCGAACAGAAGCGGATGCGCAATGTGTTCGTGCAGCAACAGCGCGAGGGCGGCAGTTCGATAATCCGTTCTCGCTCCGGCCACCAGATGGTAAAAGAGGAAAACGGCGATCGCTTCATGGTCCTGGAAGACGGTTATCGCTACGAGGGGGAACCGGGCAGGGAGAATTACACGATCATTGCGTTTGAAAAGCACGGCATCCGCATTCAGGAAAAGCCGCCCGAGGTGACCAACCGCAAACACAAGGCTATTCCCACGCTTGAGCTCTGGGATGAAGATAACCGGGGTTATACCGCCGAGCTGCAATGGCGTATTTCCTCCGCCCTGATGTGCCTGGTGCTGGCGGTCCTGGCCGTGCCGCTGAGCGTAACCTCACATCGCCAGAATCGCTACGGCAAACTGGCGATCGCGATAGTCCTGTACATGGTGCTGACCAACCTGCTGACCGTGTCCCGCAACTGGTTGCTGCATGACAAAATATCTCCCTATATCGGCCTGTGGTGGGTTCATGTTGCGGTATTGCTGATTGCCGTGGTGTTGTTGTTGCGCCAGGATGGCATTCGACACTGGTGGCACAGGGGAACGACAGCCCGATGAAGTTACTGGAACGTTATATCGGTCAGGCGGTTATTATCGGCGTGTTTTCCGTGCTTGCCGTCCTGGTGGCCCTGTTTGCCCTGATTGGCTTTGTGGATGAGCTCGATCAGATCGGTCGTGGCAGTTACACCCTCTGGCATGCCTTGCTCTATACCCTGTTGAACATGCCGCGCCAGATGTACGAGATCTTTCCCATGGCAACCTTGCTGGGCACCATGCTGGGGCTGGGCATGCTGGCCAACAATCGCGAGCTGGTGGTGATGCGTACCGCCGGATTGTCACTGACCCGGATTGTCTGGGCCATCATGAAAACCGCCGCGATGTTGATTCTGCTGGCGATGGTGATCGGCGAAGTCATTGCGCCGCCGGTGTATGAATACAGCAATCAGAAGCGCCTGCAACTGATGGGGGCGAAAATCAGTCTGAATACCCAGTACGGCCTCTGGGCCCGGGACGGGGAAACCTATATCAACGTCCGTCGCGTTGACAGCCAGGCAAAACTGCGGGGCATACACCTGTATACCTTCGAAGGTCAGCGTATGCGGACCCTGATGCGGGCCAAAAGCGCCCGTTACGACGGGGAACAGTGGTTGTTAAAAAATGTGACGCGCTATGATATTGACGATCAGGCGTTGCAAAAACATAAAGTGGATGAATTGCCATGGCGCACCTTGCTCGATCCGGCCTTGATTAATGTGGTGTCGGTGGATCCCGATACACTGCCGGTCTGGAAACTGTATAACTATATTGATTATTTGCGTGAGAATGGCCTGGATTCGGGACAGTACGAACTGGCGATGTGGGGCAAGGCCGTGATGCCCTTTACCCTGGCCGCGATGGTATTGCTGGCGGTGCCGTTCGTCTTTGGCGCACAACGCCACACCGGCATCGGCCAGCAGATCCTGATCGGGTTTTTGATCGGGATCGTGTTTTATATCGGTAATCGCCTGGCCGGGCAGATGGGACTGGTCTATGAATTCCCGCCGGCGCTGGCGGCAGCCCTGCCGACCGCGCTGGTGATCGGCATTACCCTGTTCTGGTTCCGGCGATTACGCTAGACCGCCATTTGCATACTTTTCTCAGATGCCCTGGAAATTAACGCAGAGGACGCAGAGGCGCAGAGGACGCAAAGTAAATATTATGTGGGGCATTCTCACCGGTGTGTCGCCTCCTGGCGCAGGCGTCGATCATGCCAATACTGGCAAGCAATTTTATGTAATCAATTCTCCGCGTTCTTTGCGCCTCTGCGTTCTTTGCGTTATTTACAGTTCCATTTGAAAAGACCGGTTGCCGGATATCACGGTCCGTGCCAGGCACATCAGGGCCTGGGGAGTAGAATGACACGGGTATGGGTAATGCGTTCCCGCCAGCCGTTAGGCCAGTTGTCGAATCCCAGCCAGAGCAGGCCGAACAGGGCGATGCTGCCGTGGGGCAGGCTTTGCAGCCCGCGCAGGAGCCCCGGCAATGCGATTTGCGGGTTGAAGTACACCACCAGTCCCAGAATCAATACCAGCCAGGCGGGTAGCCCGCTCAAAAAACGCAACAGGGCGGCGAGCCAGTCCAGCGCGCCACCGTCGTCGTCAACCACCTGCAGGCGCCAGACCCGCATGCCCAGCGTCTGTCCGCCGTGGGTCCAGAACCCGCCAAAGAACCCAAAACAGATGAGCAGAAAATAACCGGTCAGTAGCAGATTGTGCCCCTCGATCGCCTCGCCGCCGGTGAAAATCAGGGGGATGGCCGAGGCAATCAGCAATATCGCCAGAAGCAACAGGCCGTCGTAGAGCATGGCAAGCAGGCGCCGGTAAAGCGGCGCGGGGGAGGGTGTTGAAGTGGTCATGGTCAAATCCTGAGCAGCGATAAACGGTGCGATTCCGACAGATCTGCCGGGGAACCGCCTGATTTTATAGGGGCCTATAAAAAAACTCTATATGGCATTCTCTGTCGGTGTCTGTTATTAATTAAAAAACGGTTGTCATTGATCCATATCAAGCAATGGCAATCAGCCGCAACTTGCCAGGCGGCAACATAACTATAAAACACAAGAGGGGACTGCATGAGCGTCATATCCGATCTGGTGGCGACACCGGGCGTCATCGCAGCAGGCGAGTATACCTACCGGGGCGATCGATTTACCTACGACGGCCAACTCGATTATGAAACCGCACGCATGGCGTCGATCATGTGCCGCGCCACCACCATGGCCGTGCACATGGAAACGGACATGCTCAAACACCTCAAAGCCGATTGTGGCTGTGCGCCGGCCCGCGGCTGGGTGGTTCGCGGTGACAAGGTAACAGTCTGTGTTATGGCCAACATCTTCTGCTTCATCGACAATGCTTCGAGTTCACTGAATGAAGTGATGGCGTATATGCGCGAACATGTGGCGCGTCCGGAAGAGATGCTGGTCTGACCGGCTGCAATAAAATAATAAATCAATATCAGTCTTGAAGGAGTTAGCAATGGCCGATCTGGAGAAATTGATCAACCTTGACGGTGCGGTTGCCGCATTCAATTTCAGCAGCAAAGGGGAGTTGCAGGAATCCCGCCTCAGTGCGGACAGTGAAATGAATGACACGATTCTGGATCTGGTGGCGCATGTCTGCGTTGCCAATACCTCGATTGCCACCATGCAGGCCCGGGGCTGGGAAAATGTTACCGGTTCGGGCGGCTTCTATCCGGTCAGGGGTTGCTCGTTAATCGGCTTTGACTGGACGGTCATCGCCAACGAAGAGGCCGGGGTAATCATGCCCAATGACAAAGTGGATTACGAAGCGGCCTATGCGGCGCTGGAAGCCTGAGGAGGCAACATGATTAAACAGATCATGATCCTCGACGGCGTCATGGCCGTGGCCCACTTTCGTGATGACGGTGAACTGATCGAAGGCTACGGCATGGGCGGGCAGGAAGAACTGGCCAGCCTGGCCCACTTCGCCCACGACTACAAACGTCTGGTGCAGGGCAACGCCGATCAGCTTTCCATGTTTACCGGTATCCGTGGCTGGACGCCGCCCGGTGGCTGGGTCGTGCGCGGTGAGCGTTTTACCGTCTGCAGCGTCGGCAATGTGGTCTGCCTGTTTGACGGCAACGAAGGCCGGCTCAACGAGGTAATGCAGGAGTTACGCGGCGCCTCACAGTGGTAGCAGCAGGGCCGGCTATTCAGTGCCGGCCTGTGTCATTCGATGGCGTGTTTACGCGCAGCCACCGGTGACATCCCGTCCTAAAAGTTCCGAATAGACCGCCAGGGTTTTTTCCACGGTAATGTCCGGGTTGAAGCAGGTCCGGATACGTTGTTCGGCGGCGATGCCCATCTGCTTGCGTTGCTCGGGATCGCCGAGCAATTCGTCAATGGCGCTGGCCAGTGCATCCGGATCGCCGGAGGCAACGATGCGACCGCTGACGCCATCCTCAATCAGTTCCGGGCTGCCCCCCGAGTCGGTGACCACCGACGCGACCTGCTGGCTCATTGCCTCGATGACTGAACGGGGCAGGCCTTCGCGGCGCAGGGAGGGGAGCACGAAAAGATCGAGTGCGCCAATCAGGCTGGCGGCATCGGCGCGCCAGCCCGGCAGATGAATCCGATCGGCCGCCGGACTGCGGGCGATGCGTTTGGCGATGTGCTTGTCGTTGACCTTGCCGACCAGCAGCAAGTGCGCCTTCGGGGTGGCCAGTTTTTCAAAGGCCTCAATTAAAACCGGTATCCCCTTGCGCTTGCGCATCTGTGCCATCGAGCCGATCACCAGCGCATCGGCGGGGATCCCGAATTCGCTGAAGTCGGCGGGGACGTTCTCGCGGGGCCACCAGTCCGTTTCGTGCCCCTTGTGCACGGTCACGACCTTTTCCTCAGGCAGGCGCCAGTTAAGGAACCGGTTCTGCAGCAGATCCTGCCGAATGGCTTCGCAAACACAAATGATGCGATCGACTCTCGGGTGAAAGAAGCTGTTACGGGAGGTCGGGTTCAGCCAGTGCAGATTGCCCACGATGCCCCGATAAGCGACCAGCCTGGGGGGCAGATCGTCAATGGCTCGAATCGTATTGGACAGGGCGGTTTTGGTATAGACGTGAACGATGTCCGGCTGTTCGCTTTGTACCAGCTGTCGGAGCCGGGCAATGGCCTCGGGGTCCCGGCGCCTGTGCATATCCAGTTGATGAACGGGAATCCCGGCGGCCTGTATTTCCTCCAGGAAGCTGGCGCCGGTTTTACAGACCACCACCACGTCGATACCCCGGGCTTTGGTTCTGAGTAACTGGTGGCGCTCACCGAGATCCATCTCCTGGAAAACGTGCAGAACCTTGACTGGCTGATCCATATTCTATGCTGACCCGGGTATATCGTGAAAACCGCCAGTATACCCCGAGTGTGGTGAATTCCGGTACTCCCGGGCTTGTCGGGTGCACCGGTTATTCCCGCGTTCACGGTTTCCCCGTGTCTCTCGCTCCGCGCCTGGCAGATCGTGTATGATTGCCGCTCACTGTTAACGCCAATCAATTCTCAGGATTCCGCGCATGTTGCAACTCCGAGGTGGCTCGGCCCTGTCGTCCTTTCGTCTGGAAAAATGCCTGGGGGCCTTGCGGGCCGCGGTACCCGAGGTGGGGGAACTGCAGGCGGTCTATCTGCACTTTGTCGAGAGCGAGCCACAACTGGATGGTGAACAGCAGCAGCGGCTGGCGCGTTTGCTCGACTATACCGACCCGCCTGCACAAATGCTGCAGGGACATGACTTTCTGGTGGTTCCCCGGCCCGGCACCATCTCGCCCTGGTCGAGCAAGGCCACCGATATCGCGCACAACTGCGGGCTGGACTCGGTGCAACGGATCGAGCGCGGGATTCTCTATACCCTGACGCTCACCGACGGCAATGATCTGAGCGCGGAGCAGGTCCAACGTCTGGGCGCGCTGCTGCACGATCGCATGACCGAGGCGGTGTTTCGCGATGTCGACGAGGCGCAACGGCTGTTCCGGCATCCCGATCCGGCCCCGCAGACCGAGGTCGATGTGCTCAACGGGGGGCGGGACGCCCTGCAGCGGGCCAACGCCGAGCTGGGGCTGGCCCTGGCCGATGATGAGATCGATTATCTGGTGGAGAATTTCCAGACCCTGGGGCGTAACCCCAGCGATGTGGAGCTGATGATGTTCGCTCAGGCCAACTCGGAGCATTGCCGGCACAAGATTTTCAATGCCGACTGGGTTATCGACGGCCAGGCCCGCGACAAGTCCCTGTTCGGGATGATTCGCAACACCTACCAGCGGCACAGTGACGGCATTCTGTCCGCCTACAGCGATAACTCGGCGGTGATCGCGGGCCATAGTGGCGGCCGGTTTTATCCCGAGTCCGGCACCCGCGAGTACGCCTATCACGCGCAGGACATCCATATCCTGATGAAGGTCGAGACCCATAATCATCCCACCGCCATCGCGCCCTTTCCAGGCTCGGCCACCGGGGTCGGCGGCGAAATCCGCGACGAGGGGGCGACCGGCCGCGGCTCAAAGCCCAAGGCCGGCCTGTGCGGTTACTCGGTCTCCAACCTGCGCCTGCCCGATTGTCCCCGGCCGTGGGAGACCGATCACGGCAAGCCGGGACGCATTGTCTCGGCGCTGGAGATCATGCTCGAAGCGCCCATCGGTGCGGCCGCCTTCAATAACGAATTCGGCCGGCCCAACCTGTGCGGCTATTTTCGCACCTATGAGGAGCGGGTGGCGGGGCCGCAGGGCGAGGAAGTGCGCGGTTATCACAAGCCGATCATGCTGGCCGGCGGTCTGGGGAATATCCGCGACGATCACGTCGCCAAGAACGACATCCCTCCCGGCGCGCAGATCGTGGTGCTCGGCGGCCCGGCCATGCTGATCGGCCTGGGAGGCGGGGCGGCCTCGTCCATGGCCACCGGGGAAAGCCTGGAGGATCTCGATTTTGCCTCGGTGCAGCGCGGCAACCCGGAGATGGAGCGCCGAGCCCAGGAGGTGATCGACCGTTGCTGGCAGCTGGGCGAGGCCAACCCCATCATCAGTATTCACGATGTCGGCGCCGGCGGTCTGTCCAACGCCTTGCCGGAGCTGGTCAATGACAGCGGTCGCGGCGGGCGCTTTGAACTGCGGGCCATACCCAACGATGATCCGGGTATGTCGCCCATGGCCATCTGGTGCAACGAGGCCCAGGAGCGGTATGTGCTGGCGGTGGACCCGGAGGATCTGGATCACTTTGCCGGGATCTGCCAGCGTGAACGCTGTCCCTGGGCGGTGGTCGGCGAGGCCACCGGGGAGCGGCAGCTGGTGCTGGGCGATGGCCATTTTGACAACACGCCGATCGACATGCCGCTGGAAGTCCTGCTGGGCAAGCCACCGAAGATGTTGCGCGACGTCCATCATGCCCCATTTACCAAACCGGATTTCGACACCGCCGGGCTGGATCTGGCGGAGGCCGCCGAACGGGTGCTGGCCCTGCCCACGGTCGCCGACAAGGGGTTTCTGATCACCATCGGTGATCGCAGTGTGACCGGGCTGGTGGCGCGGGATCAGATGGTGGGACCCTGGCAGGTGCCGGTGGCCGACGTGGCGGTGACCGCGACCAGTTTCGACAGTGAGTGCGGCGAGGCCATGGCCATGGGCGAACGCACGCCGGTTGCGCTGCTGCATCACGCCGCCTCGGCGCGCCTGGCCGTGGGCGAAGCACTCACTAACCTGGCGGCCGCTCCGGTCCCCGAATTGTCGCGCGTGGTCCTGTCGGCCAACTGGATGGCCGCCGCCGGCCATCCGGGCGAGGATGCCGGCCTGTACGAGGCCGTGCAGGCGGTGGGCATGGAGCTGTGCCCGGCGCTGGGCATCACCATCCCGGTGGGCAAGGACTCCATGTCGATGCGCACCGTCTGGCAGGAAGCCGGCGAGACCCGCTCGGTGACGGCGCCGCTGTCGCTGATCGTCTCGGCCTTTGCGCCGGTCAGCGATGTGCGCCGGACCCTGACCCCGCAGTTGCGTCGTGACCAGGGCCCGACCCGGCTGCTGCTGATCGACCTGGGCAAGGGCGCCAACCGCCTGGGGGGCTCTTGCCTGGCGCAAGTCTATAAACAGCTCGGCCACCATCCGGCCGATCTCGACGATCCGCTGGCATTGAAACACTTCTTTGATGTTATTCAACGGCTTAACGAGCAAGGGCGGTTGCTGGCCTATCATGACCGGGCCGACGGCGGGTTGTTTGCGAGCCTCTGTGAGATGGCCTTTGCCGGGCGCACCGGCCTGCAGATCCGGCTCGACGATCTGGGTGACGATTCGGTCGCCAGCCTGTTCAGCGAAGAGCTGGGCGCGGTCATCCAGGTAAGCGAGAGCGAGCTGGCGGCGGTGCAGGACGCCCTGCATGAAGCCGGCCTGGGCCATTACAGCCATGTGCTTGGCACGCTGCGCGACGATGCGCAGCTGGTTTTCGAACACCGGGGCCAGACGGTACTGACGGGGACACAGACCGACTGGCGGCGTGTCTGGAGCGAAACCAGCTATCGGATGCAGGCGCTGCGCGACAACCCCGAGTGCGCCCGGGAAGAGTACGACAATCTGCTGGACAAGACCGATCCGGGGCTGTCGGCACAGCTGAGCTTCGATCCCCGCGAGGATATTGCCGCGCCGTATCTGAACCTGGGGCACCGTCCGCGAGTGGCCGTGTTGCGCGAGCAGGGGGTCAACGGCCAGATCGAGATGGCCGCCGCCTTCGATCGGGCCGGCTTTGCGGCGGTGGACGTGCATATGAGCGATATCCTCGCCGGGCAGCTTTCGCTCAACGACTTTTCCGGGCTGGCCGCCTGTGGCGGTTTCTCCTACGGCGATGTGCTGGGGGCCGGTGGCGGCTGGGCCAGTTCGATTCTGTACAATTCGCGCGCCCGCGACGAGTTCGAGGCGTTTTTCAACCGTCCGGACAGTTTCGGGCTGGGTGTCTGTAACGGTTGCCAGATGCTCTCCCAGTTACGGGATCTGATTCCCGGCGCCGGCCACTGGCCCCGCTTTGTGCGCAATCGCTCCGAACAGTTCGAGGCGCGACTGTCCCTGGTCGAGGTGCTCGATTCGCCCTCGATCCTGCTGGCCGGCATGGCCGGTTCCCGGCTGCCGATCGTCGTGGCCCATGGCGAGGGGCTGGCGCATTTTGACAAGAGGGCGCAAATCGAGCATGCGCAGGCTGAACAACTGGTCAGTCTGCGCTATATTAATAATGACGGTGAGGCTACTGAACGGTATCCCTTCAACCCCAACGGTTCCCCGCAGGGGATTACCGGCCTGACCACCACGGATGGGCGCTTCACCATCATGATGCCACACCCGGAGCGGGTATTTCGCACGCTTCAGTATTCATGGCATCCTGATAACTGGGGTGACGACGGTCCCTGGTTACGGCTATTCCGAAACGCCCGCCGCTGGCTGGGCTAGCCACTGCCGTACGTCACTCGGTGGCAAGAGACGGGAAATGGTATGAAAGTGAAAGTGAATGTCGACCGTCTCAGGGAGGGGATGTTTGTCAGTGATCTGGATTGTGACTGGACACAAACCTCGTTTCTGCTCGAAGGCGTATTGATCGCCGGCGAGGAGGAACTGGCCGAACTCCAGCGCTGCTGCAACTTTGTCTATGTCGACACCGAACGCTCCCATGACTCGGTGATCCCCGATCTGCAAACCCTGGCCCGTGAGCCAGCACCGGCCTCGGCAGCCGTTTCTACCAAACAGCAGGCTGAAAAAGAGGCCGAGCGCGAAGAGAAGCATTTCCAGCAGGCCCTGCAGGAAGCCCGGCCGGTTCACGGCCGGACCAAAACCTATATTGAGACCCTGCTCGAGGACGTGCGCCTTGGCAACAGCCTGGATACCAATACGGCCCGCGAACTGGTAACCGAGATTACCGAGAGCATCACCCGCAGCCCCAATGCCATGGTCTGGCTGTCGCATCTCAAACATCGCGACGAATACACCGTGACCCATTGTATGAACACCTGCATCCTGGCGGTGACCTTTGGCCGGTATCTGGGCATGGACAAGGACGCGCTGGAACTGATGGGGCTGGGCGCGCTGCTGCATGATATCGGCAAAATGTGTATCCCGCTGGAGATCCTTAACAAGCCGGGACGCTTGACTCCCGAGGAATACGAGATCGTCAAAACCCATGCGCAAAAGGGCCACGAGTTACTCGTCTCCAAAGGGGGGATTCCGCAGGAATCACTCGATATCGTGTTGCATCATCATGAACGGATCAGCGGCAAGGGCTATCCCCACGGGCTGATGGGCGAGCAGGTCAATCGCATGACCAAGATCGTCTCCATCGTCGATGTCTACGATGCCATCACCAGCGATCGCTGTTATCACGACGGCATCGCGCCCTACGAAGCGCTGAAAAACATGTACGATTGGATCAGCGAGGATTTCGAACAGGAGCTGGTCGAGCAATTCATCAAATGCCTGGGCATCTATCCTATCGGCAGCATGGTACAACTCAATCTGGGCCAGGTGGGTATCGTGGTTTCCGCCAGTGAAAAAAGCCGCCTGCGGCCCATCGTCCTGCTGGTCATAAACAGCAAGGGCGAGCGCTACGTTAAACCCAAGCTGATCAACCTGGCCCACCCGCGCTGGCGTGAAGGTAAACAGAAACTCGAAATCCGCAAAATCCTCCAAAATGACGAATGCGACATCGACCTGCCACCCATCATCCAGGACGAATCGCTGATCTGAGTCTCCTTCTGGAATCTGATAATCAACGCAAAGGTCGCAAAGACGCAAAGAACGCAGAGGTATAATTTTAAATATTGAATTTAAATTTTGAATTTCAGAGTTCTATCCAAATTCATAATTCAACATTTAAAACTCAAAATTGTCTTTCTCTGCGTCCTTTGCGTCTTTGCGATCTCCGCGTTAAATTACCCATTTTCTATAACCACGTGTTTGTGGTATGCCATGTTTCTGTCTATTAGCGGGTGTCTTTTGTTAGAATACCCGCCGGTTCGGTTTTTCTAGTGAGTTTATGTCCAACGCGCTGACCATCAGAGGTTTGACCAAGACCTATCGCGGCGGGGTGCGGGCCCTCAAGGGGGTCGATCTCGATGTGCGCGAGGGGGATTTTTTTGCCCTGCTGGGGCCCAACGGAGCGGGAAAATCCACCACCATCGGGATCATCTGCTCATTGATCAATAAAACTGCCGGGACCGTCGAGGTTTTCGGCCACGATATCGACCGCGATCTGGAGGCAGCCAAAAGCTGTATCGGTCTGGTGCCGCAGGAGTTCAATTTCAACCAGTTCGAACCGGTGGTGGAGATCGTGGTCAATCAGGCCGGCTATTACGGTATCGATCGCAAGCTGGCCTACGAGCGCGCCGAAACCTATCTGCGCCAGCTGGAGCTGTGGGACAAACGCCATGTCATGGCGCGGGAACTGTCCGGCGGAATGAAGCGTCGCCTGATGATTGCCCGCGCGCTGGTGCATGAACCAAAGCTTTTGATACTCGATGAACCGACCGCCGGGGTGGATATCGAGATCCGCCGTTCCATGTGGCAGTTTCTCAGCAAGATCAACGCCCAGGGCACCACGATTATTTTAACCACCCATTATCTGGAAGAAGCCGAACAGCTGTGCCGGCATATCGCCATCATAAATCATGGCGAGGCGGTGGAACATACCGAGATGAAAGCGTTGCTGATGAAATTGCACGTGGAGACCTTCGTGCTGGACCTGCGCGAGACCATCGACACGGCGCCCCGGGTCGAAGGCTATAACCTGTCCATGCTCGACAGAAGCACACTCAGCGTGGATATCAGCAAGGAACAGAGCCTGAACCAGTTGTTCGAGGCACTGAGTCGCCAGGGCCTGCATGTGCTGAGTATGCGCAACAAGACCAACCGGCTGGAAGAGCTATTCGTGCGCATGGTCGAGGAGGACAACGCATGAAGCTGTCACAGCAATATGTCGCCTTCACCACCATTTTGACCAAGGAGTTCCTGCGCTTTATCCGCATCTGGATCCAGACGGTATTGCCGGCGGCGATTACCACCGGACTCTATTTTATTATCTTCGGCAACCTGATCGGTTCCCAGTTGTCGGATATCGGCGGTTTGACCTACATGGAATATATCGTCCCCGGGATCATTCTGATGGCGATTATCAACAACTCCTACGCCAACGTGGTCTCCTCGTTCTACGGTGCCAAGTTCCAGCGCCACGTGGAGGAGATGCTGATCTCGCCCATGCCCAACTATCTCATCGTGCTGGGCTATGCTACCGGCGGCATGGCGCGCGGTCTGATAGTGGGCGCGGCGGTCACCGCTGTCTCCCTGATCTTCGCCGAGCCGCAACTGCATCATCTGCTGGTGACCCTGTATGTGGTGCTGATGACCTCGCTGCTGTTCGCGCTGGGTGGTTTCGTCAATGCCGTCTATGCTAAAAGCTTTGATGATATTTCGATCATACCCACCTTCGTGCTGACCCCGCTGACCTATCTGGGCGGAATATTCTATTCCATCGACATGTTGCCCGGATTCTGGCAGAACGTGTCATTAATCAATCCAATCCTCTATATGATCAACGCCATGCGCTACGGCATGCTGGGCGTTTCCGACATCGACATCCGCGCGGCGCTGCTCATCATCACCGGCTTCGTCGTCGTGCTCTACCTGTTCTGCCTTTACCTGCTCAACAAAGGCGTCGGCATCCGAACCTGATAATAGAGAGATCGGTGGAAGTGACGCCAAGGACGCCAAGAACGCAAAGTTTTATTTGAAAAACAAAGAAACTATTAGAGCACGTCTAACAAAACGAAAAAATCGCACTGCCACAATCACCTTGGTGCCTTGGTGCCTTGGTGCCTTCGTGGTTAATATTTTCTTTGCGTGCTCTGCGTCTTTGCGTCCTTGGCGTTTCATCCCAGAGAGTGAGCTATATACGCGTGAGGAGTTTGTCCAGAAGGCGGGTGGACAGGAAACGTTTCAGGGTGCCGAACAGGTAGGTGGGGAAGGTGACGTAGTAGCGGGGTTTCGGGCGACGGCTTTCCAGAGCGTGGATGACGCGTTTCAAGACCGCCTCCGGTGGCAGGGTGAAGGGGACGGCGGGGCCTTCTTTGGTCAGGCGCTGTTCCATGGCCAAGTAGTGGTCCCGGAACGGGCTGTTGTCGCGGTCGATGTTCTGCTGATAGGCAACGAAGGAGTTGGCGCGAAAGCGACTTTCGATCGGGCCCGGTTCGATGAGCGACACATGAATGTCAGTATCGCGCAGTTCCAGGCGCAGGGTGTCGGACAGGCCTTCGAGGGCGTATTTGCTGGCGTTATAGGCGCCGCGAAACGACAGGGCGATCAATCCCAGGATGGAACTGTTTTGAATAATCCGTCCGTAGTCCTGTTCGCGCATGATGGGCAGGATCCGGCAGGTCAGTTCATGCCAGCCAAACAGATTGGTCTCAAACTGCCGGCGCAGCACGTCACGGCGCAGATCTTCCACCGCCCCGGCCTGACCGTAAGCGCCGTTATTGAACAGGGCATACAACGTGCCGCCGGTGCGCTCCAGAACTTCATCTACCGCGGCATTAATCGAATCCGAATCATCCAGATCCAGCCGCAGTGACTCCAGTCCTTCGTTATTGAGACGCTCGACGTCTTCCTGCCGACGCGCCGTGGCAAACACCCGGTAACCGCGTTGTTTTAATCCCCGCGCAACGCACAGGCCTATGCCGGACGAACAGCCGGTAATCAGAACACTTTTCCTGTCTTTATTAATGTCGTTCATAGTCCCGAGAATAGCCTTTATGAGAAATCGATTTCAACGCAAAGGACGCAAAGGCGCAAAGTACGCAAAGAAATGATTAACCACGAAGACACCAAGACACGAAGGGAATTATTAGCAAGCAGTTTTATTTATCGTGTTGCGTGCTTCGTGTTGCCTCTGTTTTTGAAAAAATAATACTTTGCGTACTCTGCGTCTTTGCGTTCTCCGCGTTAATTCTAGAGTGTGGAGAAATGTTTTAGCGGTGCAGATGGTTATTTTCTTTTATGCCAGCAGTACGGCGATGATGCCGGTAAAAAATATCCCGTCGAAGGTCCCCGCGCCGCCGATGGAGGCGAGGGGTGTGCCCAGTTTGGGGATGTCCTTGAGTCGCAACAGGTCGGCGCCGATCAGCACGCCGAGGGTGCCGCAGATGTAGGCCAGCGGCGGACTGTGCTCCGGGGCGAGCAGCAGGGCGGTGACGGCGGCGGTCAACGGGGCGATGAAGATCGGCATACCGATGCCCAGCCCGGCAATGGGCCGGCTGAAGCCGTAGCTGATGGTGCTGACGATACCAATGGCCAGCAGGACGCTTGGCAGCGGCAGGGGCTGGCTGAGAAACAGGTAGAGCGAAAACAGAATCGGCACCATGGCGCCGCCCACGTTGATGGCGATGACGGTATAACCGGTGAACGGCGGCAGTTTGAATGGCCAGTAAGCCGGCTGTTGCGGTGGCGGTTCGGGCGGCTTCTCGGCTTTGATCCTCGCCAGTGGCAGATTGACAGCACTGCCGAACAGGGTCGTGATCAGTAACAGGGCGGCCGAGTCGGGGGATAACCCGAGCTTGCTCAACACCAGCGAGAAGATCTGGATATGGATGAACAGGATCAGCAGCAGGGCAACGAAAAACAGCAGCAGATAATTGCCGGGGGAACGCATAACCTAGTTGAATATCTCCGTGAGGCTCTCGGCCAGTAGCGGGGCCAGTTGTACCGTATTACTCGGATGCTGGACGCTGTCGCAGCTCCAGATGGTCTCAATCCCGGCCTGTTTTAACATCCGGGCTGCCTCAAGGTCATACAGGGCATGGGTGCACAGAGCGTCGACCTTGCCGGCCCCGATGCGGTACAGCTGGCCGGCGGTTTCCGCCAGGGTGTGGCCGCTGCTGATCATGTCATCCACCAGCACCACATGCCGTTGCCGGTAATCCAGGTCGGGCAGGCGAATCTCCACCTGGCGATCGCCGTGGCGCACCTTGTCGGCGACGCCAAACTCAAAATCGCCTTCGCTGGCTACCTGTTCCACCCACTGGCGGGACTCTTCGTCCGGACCGAGCAGCAGGGCGTCACGGGTCTGTTCCAACAAAAACTGTCCCAGCAGTGGCGCAGCGCTGAGGTTACGGGCCTGGGGCAGGGGGATGGCTTCATTGAGGTGAGCGATGCGATGCAAATGGGCATCGACGGTGATCACCGCGTCCACCAGCCCGGCCAGGAAATGACCGATGATTTGCTGACTGACGGCCTCGCCGGGATGAAAGGCCATGTCCTGGCGCATGTAACACAGATAGGGGCTGACCAGGATAATCCGTTCGGCGCCCAGCTGCCGGGCGGTTCGGGTTGCCAGCAGCAGCTCCACGAGTTTGGCATCGGGATGATCCAGACTGCGATACAGCACCACGGTCGGCGGCAGGGCCGGCGGCAGGGTAAGGCGGCTTTCGCCATCGGGAAAACGGTGCACCTCGATGGCGGCATAGTCGAGTCGCAACGCGGCCGCCAGCCGTTGCACCGGTGCCGGGTCGTCGGGAAAACCGAGAACGAGTGTCATAGGCCGATCCCCACCAGGTCAGATTTCCATATAGGTGTGGCTGATCTCATCCGGGTGACCGATTCGGTAGCCGCTGTCCTGCTCGGCCAGATGGCGGGCAAAATTGAAATCGGCACTGAAGGCGGCGTGGATGCGATACAGCGGCTCGCCCCGGGTCACCGGGTCACCCAGTTTTTTGAGCAAGTCCACCCCGGCGGCCCGCTCCATCGGTGCGCCGGCCAGGCTGGCGATTTTGGCCAGTCGGAAATTGTCGATGGTCGTGACCACGCCATCCTCGGCGGCGGTAATCTCGATGTTCAGGGGCCCGGCAATAAAGGCGTAGTCGATCTTGCCCTGGGCGGCGATGATTTCCTGCATCTTGCGCAGGGCGCGACCGTCCTCGAGGATGTCACGGGCGATGCCATAGCCCTGGCCGCCGCGCACGTCCGGATCGAACTCCAGAATCCGGCCCGCCAGGCGCAGCGATTTCTGGCGCAGGTCGCTGGGGGCATCCGGATCGCCTTCGAGGACCTGCATGACATCGCGGGCTTCGAGCATGGGACCGATGCCGCAGCCGATGGGCTGGCTGCCGTCGCTGATCACCACCTCCAGATGGATGCCGATGCGATCGCCGATGTATTCGAACAGTTTGCGCAGACGCAGGGCCTGACTCATGTGCCGTACCTTGGCGGTGGGACCCACCGGGATATCGATCAGCAGATGGGTGGCTCCGGCAGCCAGTTTCTTGGACAGGATGGAGGCGACCATCTGCGATTCGGAGTCGATACCCAGCGGCCGCTCCACCGAGATCAGGATGTCGTCGGCCGGGGCCAGGTGCGCGCGCCCGCCCCAGGCCAGGCAGGCGCGGGTTTTGTTGACCACCTGGTGCATGCTGCGCGGACTGAGATCCACTTTGGCCAGTACCGACATGGTGTCGGCGGTGCCGGCCGGCGAGGTGATGGCACGGCTGGAAGTCTTGGGCATCAGCAGGCCGTGGGCGGCGACGATCGGGGTGATCAGCATGGTAGTGCGGTTCCCGGGCAGGCCGCCGATGCAGTGTTTGTCGGCGACCACCGGGGCATCCCAGCGCATGTGTTCGCCGGTGTCGGCCATGGCGCGGGTCAGATAGAGGGTCTCCTCGCGATCCAGGCCCGACTGGGTGCAGGCCACCAGAAACGCAGCCATTTCCATCTTGGAATAGCGGCTGGCGGCGATGTCACTGGCGATGTCCTGGTAATCCTCGCGCAACAGCCGCTCACCACGGATCTTGCGTCGGACCGCATCCATCGATTCGACCGGTTCGGCATGGATCACCCAGGCCGGTTCCCCCGGCTGCATGTCCAGCTGGGCGAAGGCCTGTTCGGCCAGGCCGAGTTCCTCGGTGCCGACGATAGCCTCATCATCCACCACATTCAGCACGGCGTGGATGCGCCGGCCATTGGCCTGGATGACGATCTTGCTCAGGGCCTGAAAGCCCTCGGCGCGGTACAGCTCGCAATTGCGGTGCAGGTAGGCGACGTTCTCGTGATAGGTGTCGATGGCCACGCGACGCAGTTTGAGCCGGGCCTTGTCGTCGCTGTCGTCGGGGGAAGGGGATAGTGTCATGCTGTAACCGCTTGAAATAAAGGGATTGTGGCACAATGGGCGGCGAATCCCAACTGCCTGTTCGGGTCTTGAATCGGGTAAATCCGGCCCTATTTTGAATCAAACAGGTGTGTCCGCCTCAAACCGGTTATATAATAACCTGACTTTGGCCCGTTAATCCGCTTGCGTACGAGGAATTGCCCCATGCCGATTTATGAATACCAGTGTGAGCAATGCGATCATGTTCTGGAAGCGATCCAGAAGATGAGTGATGCCCCCCTGAGTGAGTGCCCCGCCTGCGGCAAGCCGGCGCTGAAAAAACTGATCTCCGCCTCCGGTTTCCGGCTCAAGGGCAGTGGCTGGTATGAAACCGATTTCAAGTCGGGCAATCGCAAGAACCTGGCGGGCGAGGGGAATAAAAGCAGCGGCAGCGACAGCAAGAAAACCGCCTGAAACCCGCCCCATGCGTGCCACCGGGGTGATTCCCCGGTTGCACAGACCCCCGCCAATCCGTAAGATTCCCGCCTTGTCCCAAGCACAAGGCCCCAAATTCTCATGCGTAGCCATTACTGCGGCGAGATCAACGAATCTCACATCGATCAACAAGTCACTGTCTGCGGCTGGGTTCACCGGCGTCGCGATCACGGCGGGGTGATTTTTATTGATCTGCGCGACCGCGAAGGGCTGCTGCAGGTGGTCTTCGATCCCGACAAGCCCGACTCCTTCATGCTGGCCGAGAAAGTCCGTAGCGAATATGTGCTGCGGGTCACCGGCCGGGTGCGCCGCCGTCCCGAGGGGACCGAGAACGCCAACATGTCGACCGGCCAGATCGAAGTGCTGGGCCTGGAGCTGGAGATTCTCAATCACTCGGAAACCCCGCCCTTCCAGCTGGATGACGAGGATGTCTCCGAGGAGCACCGTCTGCGCTATCGCTATGTCGATCTGCGCCGCCCGGAAATGCTGCAGCGCATGAAACTGCGCTCAAAAATCACCACCGAATTTCGTAACTATCTGAATGAAAATGGCTTTCTCGAGATCGAGACGCCCATGCTGACCCGGGCGACCCCGGAAGGGGCACGCGATTACCTGGTCCCGAGCCGCACCCACGACGGCGCTTTTTTCGCCCTGCCGCAGTCCCCGCAGCTGTTCAAGCAGCTTTTGATGGTCGCCGGCATGGATCGCTATTACCAGATCGTGCGCTGTTTCCGTGACGAGGATCTGCGCGCCGATCGCCAGCCCGAATTTACCCAGCTGGATATCGAGACCTCGTTCCTCGACGAGGAAGCCATCATGCAGATGATGGAGGGCATGCTGCGGCATGTCTTCGCCCAGGTGCTGGAGATCCCGCTGCACGATCCCTTCCCGCGCATGACCTGGGACGAGGCGATCCGCCGCTTCGGCTCGGACAAGCCCGATCTGCGTATTCCGCTGGAGCTGGTCGATGTGGCCGATGTGATGCAGGGCGTGGAATTCAAGGTCTTCAGCGGCCCGGCGAAGGATCCGGCCGGCCGGGTGGCCGCCCTGCGGGTGCCCAAAGGCGGCGAGCTGACCCGCAAGGAGATCGACGATTACACCGATTTTGTCGGCATCTACGGCGCGCGCGGCCTGGCCTATATCAAGATCAACGACATGGACAAAGGTCGCGAGGGGCTGCAATCGCCGATTCTCAAATTCCTGCCGGATGAGGCCGTCGAGGCCATATTGCAGCGCACCGGGGCCGAGAACGGCGATCTCATCTTCTTCGGCGCCGACAAGGCCAGCGTGGTCAACGAGGCGCTCGGTGCCCTGCGGGTCAAGCTGGGCCACGACAAGGGGCTTCTGGAGCACGGCTGGCAGCCGCTGTGGGTGGTCGATTTTCCCATGTTCGAGTGGGACGAGGGCACCCGGCGCTGGTACTCCCTGCACCATCCGTTTACCTCCCCTGCAGAGGCCGATCTCGACAAGCTCGAATCGGATCCGGGCAACTGCGGCTCGCGGGCCTTCGACATGGTGCTCAACGGCACCGAGATCGGCGGCGGTTCCATGCGTATCTATCGCGAGGAAGTCCAGCGCAAGGTGTTCCAGGCCCTGGGGATTGGCGAGGCCGAGGCGCAGGAGAAATTCGGCTTTTTGCTGGATGCGCTGCATTACGGTTGCCCGCCCCACGGCGGCATGGCCTTCGGCCTGGACCGGCTGGTGATGCTGATGGTCGGCGCCCAGTCGATCCGCGACGTGATGGCCTTCCCCAAGACCCAGAGCGCCAGCTGCCTGCTGACCCAGGCCCCCTCAGCGGTCAGCGAGGCCCAGTTGCGCGAATTGCACATTAAACTGCGTAATCCGCCGGTCAGGGAAAAATCAGGCGGCTGAGCAGGGCACGGTTGCCACGCAAGTTGTGCGATTGAGCCTTTAGTAACTTTTATTAATAGTCAAGCTCATGTCATTCTCTTTTCTGCCGATAATGGCTATTGGCAGATTCCCGGCGGCCCGGGCCGCACCGGGCGGGCATAAACCGATAATCACAAGCCCGTTGTAATGGAGCAAGAGTGAAGCAGATACCCTACTGGCGAACCGACTGGTTTCTCGGCCTCGTTGTGGCCGGGCTTTTCCTGTTGGGCGGCGTGACCGATGTCACCCGGCCGCTGGAGAACGTGGGGTATGATTTCGGCGCCCGGTTTGCCGCCAGCCAGCCCGTGGATCGTAACGTGGTGGTGGTGGCGATCGACGAGGCGGCAGTCGACCAGCACGGCGGCTGGCCCTGGCCGCGCGATCTTCTGGCCCGGGCGACCCGCCAGATTGCCGCCATGAAGCCCTCGGTGATCGGTTTTGCCCTGCCCTTCGATGGTGAGCAGAACGCCATCGGTCTTGAATATCTCCAGGAATTGAAAGACGCCTTGCAAACGCAGGGCGGCAATCGGCGCCTGCTCGAGCTGGCCAATCAGGCCGAGCAGCGGATGCAGACCGATCAGGACTTTGCCAATACCCTGCGCTATGCGGGCCGGGTGGTGCTGGCGATCCCCTACGCCGGTAACGGGGCGACTCGCCGTGATGTCCAGCTTCCCGATTACCTGCACAAATACCGGCTGGAACAGGTCAACGGTATCCCCGATCCCGAACGCTGGTACCAGCCGTTTTTGCCCGAGCCGGTGCCGGTGATCGATCGTATCTATCCGCCGATTGAAACCCTGGCCGAATATTCCGGGGGTGCCGGCGTTATCAATCTCGGGAATGCCGGACAGGCCAGTCTGCGTGCCGAACCGCTGGTGTTCCGTTACGGTGAGCATTACCTGCCGTCCTTCACTCTGATGGTGGCCGCGCGCACCCGCAATCTGAACTCCTCGCAGATTAACGTGCATCTGAAACGGGGCGTTGAGTTGGCCGAACAGCACATCAATACCGACGATAATCTGCGTATCTATCCACGCTTTTACCGCGGCAAGGAAGGCAAGGCGGCCTTTCCGGTGGTTTCCATTTTTGATGTGTTGGACGACAAGCTCGACAGTGAGCTGTTGCGTAATAAAATTGTTCTCCTCGGGCTGACCGCGCCGCAATATACCCGTAATTTGCAAACCCCGATTGGGGAAGCCATGCCGCCGGTGCTGGCTTCGGCGCACAGCGTCTCCAGCCTGTTAAGCGCCGATCTGTTCGAGGTGCCGCCATGGGCCAGTTTTGCACAATGGCTGCTGATCCTGATCATCGGTCTGTATCTGATGTTTGTTCTGCCGCGTTTTCGACTCAGCACGGGCCTGGCGTTGACCGCGCTCATTCTGATCGGTCTGCTCAATGCCCACTTCATAGCCATGCTGGCCCATTCCATGTGGTTGCCCCTGATGACCCCGGTGGCTTTATTGCTGTTCGGTCATCTGGTACTCAGTGCCAAGCATTTTTTGCAGGATCAGGTGCAGCATATCCATCTGGAACTTTCCGAGGCCAACCAGGCCCTGGGTCAGCAGTACCACACCCAGGGACAGCTGGATCAGGCCTTTGAAAAATACCGCCATTGCATTGTCGATGCCTCGTTGTTAAACCAGTTGTATAACCTCGGTCTGGATTATGAGCGCAAGCGTCAGTACAACAAAGCGGTCGCGGTATTCAAATATATTGCCTCGCACGATGAGAATTTCAGTGATGTACAGGAGCGGTTACAACGTAACCGGGAAGTTTCCGAACAATTTGTGGTGGGGAGTGGCAAGAGTGCGGCGCCGTCCGATGGCACGCTGATTATCAGCAACCCCGGCGTGCAAAAACCGATGATCGGCCGCTATGTGATCGACAGCGAGCTGGGACGTGGCGCCATGGGCATGGTCTATCTCGGCCACGATCCGAAAATCGGCCGCAGTGTTGCGATCAAGACCATGAGCCTGGCTCAGGAATTCGAGGGTGACAAACTGGCGGATGTGAAGGAACGGTTTTTCCGGGAAGCGGAAACCGCCGGGCGCTTGCATCATCCCAATATCGTGACAATTTATGATGTCGGTGAGGATCAGGATCTTTCTTATATTGCCATGGACTATCTCAAGGGCGAGAACCTGATGGCGTATGCCAAGTCGGAGGGATTGTTGCCGGCTCAGGAAACGTTTGATGTCATTGTGCAGGTGGCCGAGGCCCTGGATTACGCGCATAACGAGCGCGTCGTGCACCGGGATATCAAACCGGCGAATATGATCTATGACCGGGATAACGGTGTCGTCAAGGTGACCGACTTTGGCGTGGCCTGTTTGACCGATACCAGCAAGACCAAAACCGGTACCATCCTCGGCAGCCCGTCTTATATGTCACCGGAACAACTGGCCGGTGCCAAGGTGGATGGGCGTTCGGATCTGTTTTCCCTGGGCGTCACTTTGTATCAGATGCTCACCGGCGAGCTGCCGTTTATTGCCGATTCACTGGCCAGTCTGATGTACAAGATTGCCAATGAGAAACACCCGGACATTCGTATGTTCCGTCCGGATCTGCCGTCCTGTGTCAGCCAGGTTATTAACAAGGCACTGCACAAGGAACTGGAACGCCGGTTCCAAAGTGGCGCGCAGATGGCCAAGGCCCTGACCCGTTGTCGGGAACGGTTAACCAAGAAGCATTAGGGTAGGAAAATCAATGTTGGGTGATTCGGCAAAACTGGTTATTTACGGAGTCTCGGACGTCGGCCAGATGCGTGAACACAATGAGGATCACATCGCCTGGGACAAGGATCTCGGGCTGGTGATCGTGGCTGACGGCATGGGCGGCCACAATGCCGGCGAAGTGGCCAGCGAAATTGCCGTCAACAGTATTCAGGAGGCCCTGCGCGATGTGCTGGACCCGGATATGCAGGTCAGTCACAATATTGATTTGTGCGATGCGGTGCGCGAGGCGATTATCTATGCCAATGACGAGATTAACCGCGAGGCGCGGGAAAACTTTGCTTATAATGGTATGGGGACAACCATTGTCCTGACCCTGTTCCAGGGCGATCGGGTTATCAGCGCCCATGTGGGCGATTCCCGCGCCTATCGACTGCGGGATGACAAACTCGAGCAAATCACCACCGACCATTCCCTGGTACAGGAAATGGTGGATAATGGCTATCTGAGCCAGGAAGAAGCCCAGTTGTCGGCCAGCCGTAACCTGATCACCCGGGCGCTGGGGATTGCCGACACAGTGGATGTGGATGTTACGGAATACAATGTTAGCCACAATGACATGTATCTCATGTGTACCGACGGGTTGACGGACCTTGTCAGTGACGAGGAGATTATGAGCCTGCTGCGGGACTACCGTTCCAAGACCGATGGCTGTAATCTTGAAGAAGCAACACAGGCACTTGTCGGGCTTGCAAACGACAAGGGCGGCAAGGACAATATTTCAATAGTGCTGGTATGCCTGCAACAGGCTTTTTCCGATTCCAGCGGATTAGAAGATGATTAATCCTGAGCGGAGCTCTTTGGAAATGGCAAGAATTATATTGACCCACAACGGCGCGGTCGTGAAGGAATATCCGCTGAGCAAGGAACGGATGACCGTCGGGCGCAAGCCCAACAACGATGTGCAGCTCGATGATCCGACCGTCAGCGGTAATCATGCCGCTTTCCTGATGCTGCAGCATGCGTATATCGAGGACCTGAACAGCACCAACGGGATACTGCTCAACGGCAAAAAAGTCAACAAGCGACAGCTCAATCATGGTGACGTGGTGCGTATCGGTCGCCATGAATTCAAATACGTGGATGATAACGCCGAGGATTTTGAAAGCACCGTCATTATTTCCGCGGATAGCGGTTCGGCCGGAAAGGCGTCCGCCCCCGCACAGCCATCGGCACCGCCGCCCAAAAGCTACCAGGTGAAAGTGCTCTCCGGCGCCAAGTCGGGTGAGAGCCTGCCGTTGACCAAACCCTATACCACTTTGGGAACCCCGGGCTCGCAAATGGCGGTCATCGCCCGGCGCGGCCAGAACTACTTTTTGATGCGCATGAGTGGCAGCGGCACCGCCAGCCAGCCGCCTGTCATTAATGGTCAGCCACTGAAAAGCGAAAGTCTGCAGCTGAACCCCGGTGACGTGATCGAGGTCTCCAATACCCAGATGCGTTTTGAGGAAGCCTGAGGCAAAGCGCGATGCCGGCAAAATTACTACTCAAACATGAAGGGTTGACCCTGAGCAGTTACGAGTTTGACCGCAAGGAAATGAATATCGGCCGCCAGGCCGGTAACGAGATTCAGCTGGATGATCCGGCCGTCAGTGGCCGCCATGCCCGGCTGGTCCTCAAGCCGAACGACTATCTCGAAAACTACTACGATGTCTATCTCGAAGACCTCGGCAGCACCAACGGCACCATTGTCAATGACAGCAAAATCATTCGCCAGCTGCTCAAACACGGCGACGTGATCAAGATCGGCAGCCACGAATTCACCTTCGACAGCGGTGCCGACGACGAACACTACGAACAGACTGCCATCTACCTCCCCGATAGTTAGTCGTCAGTTTGCAGTCATCAGATGGCAGTTGACAGCAAAAAACTGAATTAGAATTCTGCCAACTGCCAACTGCCAACTGCCAACTGCCAACTGCCAACTGCCAACTGCCAACTGCCAACTGCCTACTTTAATGTTAAGATCCCCGCTGTCGAAAGCTAACGGAACATCAAGAGGTGGTCATGGCCGGACACAGTAAATGGGCCAATATCCGTCATCGCAAGGCCGCGCAGGACGCCCGTCGGGGCAAGCTGTTCACCAAACTGATTCGCGAGATCACCGTCTCGGCCCGCGAAGGGGGCGGTGATCCGGAAACCAACCCGCGCCTGCGTACGGCCATCGACAAGGCGCTGTCGTCCAATATGACCAAGGACACCATTGAGCGGGCCATCAAGCGCGGCAGCGGCGATCAGGACGGCGCCAGTTATGAAGCGGTCCGCTACGAAGGTTACGGCCCCGGCGGGGTGGCGATCATGGTCGACTGCCTGACCGACAACCGTAACCGCACCGTCTCGGAGGTGCGTCATGCCTTTACCAAAAACGGTGGCAACCTCGGTACCGACGGCTCGGTGGCCTATCTGTTTTCCAAACTGGGCACGCTGAGTTTTCCACCCGGCAGCGATGAGGAGACCCTCATGGAAGCGGGCCTGGAGGCGGGCGCCGAGGACGTGGTCACCAGCGAGGATGGCAGCATCGAAGTGACGACCGCCCCGGAAGACTTTCTCGATGTCAAAAGCGCCATGCAGGCGGCGGGTCTGGAGCCGGAAATGGCGGAAGTGACCATGCGCGCCGCCACCAGCGTCGATTTGCCGCTGGAAGAAGCCGAGCAGGTGATGAAACTGATGGACATGCTCGAAGACCAGGACGACGTGCAGAACGTCTACACCAACGCCGACTTCTCCGACGAAGTCCTCGAACAACTCGGCCAGTGACCTTATGTAATTTTGAATTGCAGACCCAGATTCCATTCAAAATTCAACATTAAAAATTCAAAATTACCCGAGCGCCTCTGCGTTAAAAAGCCGCCCTCTGAGCTGCCGCGGACGTCGAAGCAGCCTGAAAACCGTTTTCTCGGCTGCCGGTATCCTGTACTCTTTTTGAATGGCACGTATTCTGGGCATTGACCCCGGTTCCCGATTGACCGGCTTTGGCATCATCGAGATGCAGGGATCGCGCGCCCTGTGGATCAGCAGCGGCTGCATACGCACCGCCGATGGCACCCTGGATACCCGCCTGAAAACCATCTGTCAGGGGATTGAGGCCCTGCTCGAGGAGCATCGTCCCGACGAGGTGGCGATCGAGCAGGTATTCATGCACCGCAATCCCGATTCCGCGCTCAAACTGGGTCAGGCCCGGGGCGCGGCGATCAGCATGGTCGCGCTGCGTTCCCTGCCCATGAGTGAATACAGTCCGCGGGAAATCAAAAAGGCCATTGTCGGCAAGGGCAGTGCCGCCAAGGCGCAGGTTCAGCACATGGTCCAGCATCTGCTCGGGCTTAACAAGCTGCCCCAGGAAGATGCCGCCGATGCCCTGGCCGTGGCGCTCTGCCATGCCCATCTGCGTCAGAGCATGCAGGAGTTATCATCCCGGTTGCCGCCCGATGTGCGTCGTTTGCGCCGGCGTCGATAGCGAGGTTTCTGGGAAATAACGCGGAGGGCGCGGAGACGCGGAGTCGCAGAGAAGACATGATTTTATTTCCTTCAGATCCAGAACTGACTTGAGTCGTATTTACTGAAGACAAGTTTCAGGATTTTCATCATTCCGGGCCATTCTGAGCTGAGAAGTGTGTCTGTTGTGAGGTAGGTCCTGCCGTGAGCCAAATCCAGAAAATTTTGTCTCCGCGTCTTTGCGCCTCCGCGACCTCCGCGTTAATTCCAGAGAACTCAAGAAATGGTACAGTTAGACAAAATCCAGGCAGGAGTTAACAGGTGATCGGGCGTATTCAGGGGATTCTGGTCAGCAAGCAGCCGCCGCAGTTGCTGGTGGACGTGCACGGGGTGGGCTATGAGATCGAGGCGCCCATGTCGACCTTTTACCAGTTGCCGGAGCTGAACCAGCCGGTGACCCTGCAAACCCATCTGGTGGTGCGCGAGGATGCACAGCAGCTGTACGGATTCGCGAGCGAACAGGAACGGCGTCTGTTCCGCAGTCTGATCCGGGTGAACGGCGTGGGGGCCAAGCTGGCCCTGGCGATTCTTTCGGGTATGAGCGCCGGCGAATTTGCCCGTTGCGTGCACGACAACGACAGCCGCAGCCTGGTCCAGTTGCCCGGAGTGGGTAAAAAGACCGCCGAACGGCTGATCATGGAGATGCGCGATCGGCTGGCCGACTGGGAGGACGAGGAGCTGGCGGCCACGCCGCCAGCCGGGGGCGTGGCCCCCGCGGCCGGCTCGCAGGAGGCCGACCGGGAGGCGGTCAGCGCCCTGATTGCTCTGGGCTACAAGCCCCAGGAAGCTTCTCGTATGGTCCAGTCGGTGGACAGCGAGGGCCGAAACAGTGAAGATATTATCCGCGCCGCCCTCAAGGCGGCGGTAAGTCGTTGATATTATAATTATTCCAACACAGGCTCCTGGAACCCGATGATTGAAAACGATCGCCTGATTGCCGCCCACCAGCAGGGCGCCGAGGATGCCCTGGACCGGGCCATCCGGCCCGCCAGGCTGGCCGATTATGTGGGCCAGGCGGCGGTGCGCGAGCAGATGGGGATTTTCATCGAGGCGGCGCGCAACCGCGGCGAGTCACTGGACCATGTGCTGATCTTCGGGCCTCCCGGGCTGGGCAAGACCACGCTCTCGCATATTATCGCCAACGAGCTGGGGGTAAACATGAAACACTCCGCGGGGCCCGTGCTGGAACGCCCCGGCGATCTGGCGGCATTGCTGACCAATCTGGAACCCCACGATGTCCTGTTTGTGGACGAAATCCATCGCCTCAGTCCCGTGGTTGAGGAGATCCTCTATCCGGCCATGGAGGATTACCAGATCGACATCATGATCGGCGAGGGGCCGGCAGCCCGTTCCATCAAGCTGGATCTGCCGCCTTTTACCCTGGTCGGCGCCACTACCCGTGCCGGCCTGCTCACCTCGCCCCTGCGGGATCGTTTCGGGATTGTGCAGCGGCTGGAATTTTACAGCCCGGACGATCTCTTGCGTATCGTGCGTCGTTCCGCGCAGATTCTCGAGGTGGAGATTGAGGATGAGGGCGCCCTGGAGATTGCCCGGCGCTCCCGTGGCACACCGCGCATAACCAACCGCTTGCTACGCCGCGTACGCGACTACGCCCAGGTCAAATCGGACGGGCGCATCAGCGCCGCCGTGGCCCACGAGGCGCTGGATATGCTGGATGTGGATAACCACGGTTTTGACATGATGGATCGCAAACTGCTGCTGACCATCATCGAAAAATTCAGCGGCGGACCGGTGGGCATTGACAACTTGGCCGCCGCCATCGGCGAGGAACGCGGCACCATCGAGGACGTGCTCGAACCCTACCTGATCCAGCAGGGCTTTATGATGCGCACCCCGCGCGGGCGCATGGCCACCCGCCATGCCTATCTCCACTTCGGCCTGCCGGCGCCGGCGACAGAAACCGCGGCCAGTTCCCTTGAACTTTTCGACAATCAATAAAAATAATTTTTCAACGCAGAGGCGCAAAGACGCAAAGATCGCAGAGTTTTATTGGTTTTGTCAGAGATGATTTCAACAACGGATATCGGAATTTACAGAGTCGTTCATCAAATCAATGCGGCCATTTTCCTGAAAGTCTTTGCGTTCTCTGCGCCTTTGCGCCTCTGCGTTAAAGTTTTTTGGAGTAAGGAATCGTGAACGAGTTCCTGTGGCCGGTGCGGGTTTATTACGAAGATACGGATGCCGGTGGGGTGGTGTATTACGCCAATTATCTCAAATTCATGGAGCGGGCCCGTACCGAGTGGTTGCGCAAGCTGGGTTTTGAACAGGATGAACTCATCGCGCAACACAATGTCTTATTTGCCGTACGCCGGGTGACGGTCGATTATCGTCAGCCGGCCCGGTTTAACGAAAAACTGGTCGTCAGTGCCCGTGTGGCGGAAGCCGGCAAGGCCAGCCTGACGTTCGCCCAGGCCATATACCGTGAAGCGGGCAATGTCCTGTTGTGTGATGGCGAAGTCAAAATCGCCAGCCTGGATGCGTTAACGTTCAGGCCGCGCGCGATTCCGGGGGAGTTACAACAAAAACTGGTTGTTTGACGGACAGTCCTTGAATGCACCTTTCAGCAGTGAGGCAGTAACTACTGAAGACACCGAAATTACCGAAAAGGTACTTCTTAACCTGGAGTCTGGTTCGGCACATTCAGTACCTTCGGTGTCGTCGGTGGTTCTAAAATACATTTGTTTCAGTCAGGCCGATTTGGTCTGGCCGTGACAAAGTTCATTACCAGACCCATGATATTAAACAGGGGAAATACACGTTGCCGGAAATGTCGATCACCCACCTGATTCTCGAAGCCAGCTTTGTTGTGCAGCTGGTCATGTTGTTGTTGCTGGTTGTCTCGATCCTCTCCTGGACGCTGATCTTTTTTAAATACGCGGTGATTAAACGGGCGCGGGCGGCCGCCGAGCAGTTTGAACGGCGTTTCTGGTCCGGGGTCGATCTGGGGGATCTGTATAAACGACTCTCCAGCCGACGAGGCCGACTGGAAGGCATGGAGCTGATCTTCGAGTCCGGTTTCCGTGAATTTGCGCAGCTGCGCAAGAATCGTAATGTGGACTCGATGGCCGTGATTGAAGGTGCCCAGCGGGCCATGCGGGTGGCATTGAACCGTGAGATCGATCGCCTGGAAAATCATCTCTCTTTTCTGGCCACGGTCGGCTCCACCAGCCCCTATGTCGGTCTGTTCGGGACCGTCTGGGGCATTATGAATTCATTCATGGGGCTGGGCGCGGTCAAACAGGCGACCATTGCCACCGTCGCGCCGGGTATTGCCGAGGCGTTGATCGCCACGGCGATGGGCCTGTTCGCGGCGATTCCGGCCGTGATTGCCTATAACCGCTATTCCAATGACGTGGAGCGGTTGATCAGCAAATACGATATTTTCGCTGAAGAGTTCTCCAGTATTCTGCAACGTCAAACTCATACCAGCAGCGCAGCGGACTCGTCATGAAAGTCACCAGCGGACGCGTCAAGCGTAAACGCATGTCGGAGATCAATGTGGTGCCCTACATTGATGTCATGCTGGTACTGCTGATCATCTTCATGGTGACTGCCCCCTTGCTGAGCCAGGGGGTTGAGGTCAGTCTGCCCGAGTCGGGCGCGAAAACCCTGGATGAGACCGGGGAAGAACCGCTGGTGGTGTCGGTCAATCGTTCCGGGAATTACTTTCTTAATCTCGGTGAACAGACCGATACGCCGCTGGATAGTGACACGCTGGTGCAACGGGTCAGGGCCGTATTGTCCAGGCGCAGCGACAAAACCGTTTATATCAAGGGCGACAAGGAAGCCCGTTACGGTCAGGTAGTGGCGGTGATGGCGTTATTACAGGAATCGGGGGTCCGGGATCTGGGCCTGGTGACCCGCTCACCGGATGACGCTGACCGCTGATTATGTGGCAAATCATCAAATCGTACCCGCTGGCGGCGCTGGCCGCGGTTATGGTCCATGTGCTGTTGATACTCATTTTGATGATCAATATTGACTGGCCATCGGAGGACGCCAGCGCCGACAAGCAAACCGAGGTCGAGGTCATCGAAGCCAAAGCCGTCAGCGAACAGCAACTGGCCGAGCGGGAGCAACGCCTGCGCGAGGCCGAACGTCAAAAACGCGAAGCGGCACTGGCCCGGCAACGGGAACAGGAACGCAAACGTCAGGCCGAGCTGAAAAAACAGCGTGAAGCGGCCGAACAGCAACGTCGCGAAGAAGAAGCCCGTAAACAACGTGAGGCTGAGGAAAAACGCCGACAGGAAGAGGCCGCACGTCAACAACGTGAAGCCGAGCGCCAAAAACAGCGCGAGGCCGAAGAGAAGCAGCGTCGCGAAGAGGAAGCCCGCAAACAGCGTGAAGCGGAGGAACAACGCCGGCAGGAGGAAGCGGCGCGTCAGCAACGCGAGGCCGAACAGCGTCGTGAACAGGCGCGGGCGGAACAGGCATTGCAGGAAAAGCTGGCGGCCGAAGCCGAGGCGCAGGCCCGGCGCGAAAAGCTGGCGGGGCGCGAGGATGAGATCAATCAGTATAAAAACCAGATCAAGCAACGCATCACGCGGGTGTGGCGCATTCCCGCCTCGGCCCACAGTAGCATGCGTTGTGAAATTATGGTGAGATTGTTACCCGGCGGCGAGGTGGCCCGGGTCGAGATTGTGCGCAGCAGCGACGATGCCACGTTCGACCGCTCGGTGGAAGATGCGGTGCGCAAGGCCTCGCCCCTGCCGGTGCCGGATGTGGAGTCGGGACTGTTCGATGAGTTCCGGGAACTGAAATTTTCATTTGAACCGAAGCATAAACGCTGATGATCTGGATAAAACGCCTTTGTTTGTTGCCCCTGTTATGGCTGCTTGTCAGCCTGCCGGCGCGGGCTGTATTGACCATCGAGATAACCCAGGGACTGGATAACGCCATGCCGATCGCGGTGGTGCCCTTTGCCTGGGAGGGCGAGGGGGAAGCACCGGCGGCGGTCGGCGAGATCATTGCCGCGGATCTGCGTCGCAGCGGTTTTTTCCGACCCCTTGCCGAGGACGATCTGATCGCCCGGCCGCATCGCGCGGCACAGGTTAATTACCCCGACTGGCGGGCGCTCAAGGTCGATCATCTGGTGGTTGGCCGGATGCTGCCGCGCGAGGATGGCGACTATACCGTGCAGTTCCAGCTGCTGGATGTGAATCGCCGCCGGCAGCTGGCCGGCTACAGTCTGCGCGCGAGCAAATCGGAGTTGCGGCGTACGGCGCACCAGATCAGCGACATTATCTATGCGGAAATTACCGGCAAGCCCGGCGCGTTCGATACCTTTATTGCCTATATCACGGTGACCGGCGATCGCACCGACCGGCCAGCCTATCAGCTGGCGATTGCCGATTCCGACGGCCATAACGAGCAGATTGTGTATCAGTCCCGTCAGCCGGTGTTGTCGCCCGCCTGGTCGCCGGACGGGCGGCACCTGGTGTTCGTCTCCTTCGCCCGCGGACGCTCGGAGATCTATATCCAGAATATCCAAAGCGGTGAACGCCAGCGGGTTGCCGCCTTCGATGGGCTTAACAGTGCGCCGGCCTGGTCACCCGAGGGTCAGTATCTGGCCATGACCTTGTCCCGGGACGGCAACCCGGAGATCTATGTGATGCATCTCGAGACTCAGAAATTGCAGCGCATCACCCGCAATTACGCCATCGACACCGAACCGGCCTGGCTGCCCGATGGCCGGGGGCTGGTGTTTACCTCGGATCGGGGCGGCTCGCCGCAGATTTACGAGGTGGCGCTGGACAAAAACAAGCGCGCGAGCGGGCGTCCCGAGCGGCTCACGTTCGAGGGGCGCTACAACGCCCGTGCCTCGGTCTCGCCCAACGGGCGCTATGTCGCCATGGTCCATCGCCAGGACGGGCAGTTTCGCATTGCCGTGCAGGATCAGGAGAGTGGCCTGTTTCGCGTGCTGACCGATTCCCGCCTGGATGAGTCGCCCAGCTTTGCCCCAAATGGTAGTATGATTATCTATGCCACCGAGGAGAATTACCGGGGGGTTCTCTCCGCTGTTTCGGTGGATGGGCGTGCCCAGCAACGCCTGAGCCTGCAACAGGGCGACGTCCGTGAGCCGGCCTGGTCGCCGTTGCGGCCCGAATAACAACGGGGAGTCAAAGGAGAAAAATATAATGCGCCAGTTTCTGACCTATCTCTTGCTGACACTGTTTGTGCTGGCGCTGGGCGGTTGCCGCTTCGGCCCGGTCAAGGATCGTGGCGACGAGGTCACCGAACCGTCCGGCGAACAAAGCCAGCAGGAAACCGTGGAAGGCGGCGATCTCAGTTTCTCCGGCGATCTGGGCAGCGGTGCCCGGATGGAGGAGCTGAATGATCCGGACAGCCCGCTCTCCAAGCGGGTGCTTTATTTTGATTTTGACAGCAGCAACGTGACCGAGGAGCAGCGCGAGATCATCGATGCTCACGCGGCATTTTTGAGCCGTAACCCCGATGTCAGCGTGGTGCTGGAAGGCCATGCCGACGAACGCGGCACTCGCGAATACAATCTGGCGCTGGGCGAGCGCCGTGCCAAGGCGGTGGAACAACTGCTCCAGGTCCAGGGGGTTGCCGCCGACCAGATACAGGTCATCAGCTTCGGCGAGGAGCGCCCGGTCGCACTGGATCATAACGAATCGGCCTGGCGTCTCAATCGCCGGGTTGAAATCCTCTATTCCGGTTACTGATATGATAGCTCGCCTGTCCCGTCTCCTGATTGTTTTCCTGGCGCTGGCCCTGCCGGCGTCGTGGCTAGCCGCGCAGGAGAATCCCTCGACCGACCAGCGTCTGGAAAGGCTGGAGCGGCTGGTCGACAGTCAGGGCCTGGCCGATATCCTGATGCGTCTGAACAGCCTGGAGGCCGAGGTGCGCGAGTTGCGCGGTCTCAGTGAAGAGCAGACGCATACCATTGAAGAGTTGAAAAAGCGCCAGCGTGAGCTGTATATCGATCTCGATCGGCGCCTGTTGCAACTGGAACGTGCCGGCGTAACGTCACAACAGGATGCCCGGGCCCCTGAGCCGGCGCAATCAGCTTCAACCTCCGAGCGACGCGCCGTCGGCAAACCGACCGCCTCCGACAGCATCGCGCCGCAGGAGCGTCGCCCGGGAAGCACGCCTGAAAAGGCGGTACCCATGTCGGTGGAGAAAAGTGAGCAGGAAGCCTATCAGGAGGCCTTTAATCTGCTGCGGGAGCTGGAGTATGACAAGGCTATCGACGCTTTCGACCGGTTCCTGCAAAACTATCCCGACGGGCGCTACGCGCATATTGCCCGTTACTGGCTGGGCGAGGCCAATTATGCGCGACGCAATTTCCAACAGGCGATTGTGCATTATCAGAACCTGATCGACCGTTATCCCGACAGTCCCAAGGTGGCCGAGGCCATGCTCAAGATCGGCTACAGTCACAACCAGCTGGAAGCTTATACAGCGGCGCGCGATGTGCTCGAAAAGCTGATCGCGAGTCATCCCGGCACCACCGAGGCCAGCCAGGCCCGTAACCTGTTGCAGAAAATCCGCGCCAAACTGAGCGACGGGTAAATGTCACAGAACCAGGTCAATGCCGCCGGCGATCGTCTGCGTATCACCGAGATTTTCTATTCCCTGCAGGGCGAGGCCCGCAGCGTCGGCTTGCCGACGGTGTTTATTCGCCTGACCGGTTGTCCCCTGCGCTGCGGTTATTGCGATACCAGCTATGCTTTCAGCGGCGGGCAATGGTATGAGCTACCCGAGATCCTCGCCGAAGTGGTCCGGTATAATACCCACCATATCACCGTGACCGGTGGCGAACCCCTGGCGCAAAAAAACTGTCCGGCCCTGCTCACCCAACTGTGCGATCATGGTTACAGCGTCAGCCTGGAAACCTCCGGCGCCCTGGATGTCTGCCAGCTGGACCCGCGGGTGATCAAGGTGATGGATCTCAAAACCCCGTCCTCCGGCGAGCTGGACAAGAACCTTTACAGTAATATCGACTGTCTCAATTTGCAGGATCAGGTCAAATTCGTCATCGGCGATCGAGCGGATTACGACTGGGCGCTGGAACAACTGCAGCACTATCAACTGGCCGAACGCTGCGAAGTGCTGTTCTCGCCCGTGTTCGAGAGCCTCAAACCCGCCGAACTGGCCGACTGGATCCTCCAGGACCAGCTCCCCGTCCGCTTCCAGCTACAACTGCACAAACTGCTGTGGGGCGACGAACCGGGGCGCTAATTTCACCACGAAGACTCGAAGTCACGAAGAAGATCTTTCTCTCGCAGAGACGCGAAGAGATAATTTTGAATGTTGAATTCTGAATTTTGAATTGTGGTTCATAATTTATTCAGAACTCAGAACTCAGAACTCAGAACTCAGAACTCAGAACTCAGAACTAAAATTACTCCGCGCCTCTGCGTTGAAATTATTATGAGGATAAGGTTATGAAAAAAGCGGTGGTGCTGGTCTCGGGTGGGCTGGATTCGGCCACGGCGCTGGCGCTGGCGCGCGAGCAGGGGTATGCCTGTCATGCGATCAGTTTCGATTACGGCCAGCGCCATAAATGCGAGCTGGAGGCCGCGCAGCAGGTGGCGGGCTCGCTGGGGGTGGTCGAGCACAAGCTGATGCAGTTGAATATGGACGACCTGGGCGGCTCGGCGCTGACCGATGCGAGTATCGAGGTGCCGAATGAAGGGGTCGGTGAGGGGATTCCGGTCACTTATGTCCCGGCGCGCAACACGGTGTTTTTGTCTCTGGCACTGGGCTGGGCCGAGGTGCTGGATGCCGAAGCCATCTTTATCGGGGTCAACGCGGTGGATTATTCCGGTTATCCCGATTGTCGGCCCGAATACATTGACGCTTACCAGCGACTGGCCGATCTGGCCACCCGGCGCGGGGTGGAGGGGAATCCCATCCGGATCGCCGCACCACTGATTCACCTGACAAAGGCCCGGATTATCCGTGAGGGCACGCGCCTGGGCGTCGATTACGGCCTGACAACCTCCTGTTATGCCCCCGATGCGCAATGCCGTGCCTGTGGCCGTTGTGATGCCTGTCGTTTGCGCCAGGCGGGCTTTGAGGCCGCCGGTATCCCGGATCCAACCTGCTACCAGTCCTGAATCTTTTAGAAATCATTGACTTATATGAGTGCATAATGCACCGGCGGTGAAGTACGGGGTTGTGAAACTGGTCACTTTTGGGGGAAGCCCGTACAATGCCGCCATTTGGTCGGACTTGTGCGGAGGAGGTACCGGTCAGGCCCTGGGCGCCCTGCGGGCGAGATCATAATTATGCGTAAATCGAGAGGGTTGTATCATGACATTCGAAAGCTTTGCGGATGCGCACTGGACGATTCTGTGGCTGGGCTTTGCCATCGCCTTCGTCATGGGGGCGGTCGTCAATAAAACCAATTTCTGCACCATGGGTTCGGTCTCCGACATGGTCAACATGGGCGACAGCGGTCGTTTCCGGGCCTGGCTGCTGGCCATTGCCGTGGCCATGCTCGGCGTGGCGATTATCGAAGGGCTCGGGCTGATCAGCGTCGATCAAACCGTGCCGCCGTATCGGGCCAGCAACTTTGCCTGGCTGGAATATATCCTGGGCGGCGTTCTGTTCGGGATCGGCATGACCTACGGCAGCGGTTGCGGCAGCAAGACCCTGATCCGCATTGGCGGCGGTAACATCAAGTCGATTATTGTGTTTGCGGCTATCGCCGTCTGTGCCTATTTTATGCTCAACCCCTTCCCGGGGACCGACCAGACCATCTATTCCCTGGTGTTCTACCACTGGACCAGCCCGACTTCCGTCTCGCTGGCGTCCCAGCAGGATCTCGGGACGCTGCTCGGTCGCGCCTTTGGCAGCGAAGCCGGTGTCACCCGGGTTGTGGTCGGGTTGTTACTGGTCGCGTTCCTGGCCTGGGTCCTGTTCAAGTCCGCGGATTTTCGCAAGAACTTCGACAATATCCTGGGCGGCCTGGTGGTTGGCCTGGCGGTCCTGGCGGCCTGGTATGTGACTGACGCCGCGGTCATCGATGTCGGGGGCGAGACCTTCACCTGGTCGGGCTATGCCGAGCCCAATAACTGGAGCTTCATGGAATCTGGCCAGCCGCCCCGTTCGGTCGGGACCCAGTCCTATACTTTCATCAACCCCGTCGGTCAGACCCTGGGCTATGTGAGCGAGAGTTTTGCCAGTCGCTATCTGACCTTCGGCGTGATGGCCGTATTCGGCGTGATCCTCGGCTCCCTGTTCTGGGCCATCATTTCCCGGAGTTTCCGGGTCGAATGGTTCGTCAATTTCCGCGACTTCATCAACCATGTGATCGGTGGCGTACTGATGGGCGTGGGTGGTGTGCTGGCCCTGGGCTGCACCGTGGGACAGGGGATTACCGGCATCTCGACCCTGGCCCTGGGCTCCTTCCTGGCCTTTGGTGGCATCGTGCTGGGCAGTGCCATGACCATGAAAATCCAGTACTACAAGATGGTCTATGAAGACGAGGCTACCTTCGGCAAGGCGTTTGTTACCGCGCTGGTGGACTTCAAGCTGCTGCCCGAGGGCATGCGCAAACTGGAAGCCATCTAACGCCATCCGGGCGGTTCACCGGGGACGGGGTTGCCATTCCCGGTGAGTCCGGTAAAATGCGCGCTTCCTGTTACATCCGGCTCTCACAGGGCCTGTGACAGATTATTCGGGACGTTAGCTCAGTTGGTAGAGCATCCGGCTTTTAACCGGTTGGTCGAAGGTTCGAGTCCTTCACGTCCCACCATATCGGGGGCTGCCCAGGCGGGTGGCCCCTTTTTTTGTCCTTCCGGAACGCGTTATACCCCGTCATTTATTAACCTGAGTTCTGAGTTCTGAGTTCTGAGTTCTGAGTTCTGAGTTCTGAGTTCTGAGTTCTGAGTGCTGAGTGCTGAGTGCTGAGGGGCAAGTTTGCAGATGGCAGTTGGCAGCCAATGCCGGGTATGGTCAGGTTGTCCCCATTTGGATGGGTTACGTTGAGAAAGTCACGCAGGCTATCGCCAGCGTGACCTACGCGGTGGGGCTGTCCAAGCTAGATTATCTGACGACTGCCATCTGCCAACTGCCAGCTTGTCTCATAAAAAAAGCCCGGCAGAGCCGGGCTTTTCTTTTAGCGGTATGTTGCTTGCCGCTTACTGGCGGATAGCCGGACCGTTCAGGCGGATGCCGTTGCTCATATAAGTATGGAAATACTCCAGAGCCACGTATTCCGGATGCTGCATACCGCGCTTGTAGTCGCCGTTTTTGTACTTGTTCAACGGCAGGGCACGGACCTGCTTGTTGCAGCCGCTGTAACGACGCTGGATGGTACCAAAGCCTTTCACGCCGCTTTCATTGCCCTTGGCCCACTTGCGGCGCCATACCGGGAAGTGCGAGGTATGACCCAGTGCGGGGCTGAGCAGGTTACCGCGTGCCATCATGCCGGAGTTGTAAACGTGGCAATCGGCGCAGGCCATGTTCAGCTGACCACGCTTGGCGTAGAAGTGCTCCTTGCCTTTCTCATAGATGGCCAGAGCGCGATCGTCGTTCGGAACAACCACGTTCTGTTTCTCACCCCGGGAGGTGTAGGCCATGTAGCCGGCGATAGCAGCGAAGTTGCCCTTGCCAAAACGCAGGCCTTCCGCTTTCAGGTCCACGTTCTTGCGCTTCAGGCAGGTCATCAGGTCGCCTTCCAGGGTCCGTACGGTGCCGGACTTCTTGTCGAAGTAGGGATAGTGCTGTTTGATGCTCTTGCCGCCGTTTTTGAAGCAGCTGGCCAGGCCATATTTTGTAAACATGGCACGTCCCTTGTTGACGCCGTCTTCATAGGAAGGAAACTCTTCCATCATCCGCCATTCGTCACGGCGGACCTTGTCGAGGGCGTAAATCCCGTCACTGTATTCCTGCAGTTTGATGCCAGGGAACTTCTTGTAGAAGTACTGGCGGAACTCGTTCAGGTCTTTTTCCGGATCGGTTTTGGCGACCGCCGTGGCGGAGGCACCACCCAGAACCGAAAGCGCTGTCATAGCGATTATCAGTTTTCTCATTGTTATAACTCCTGTCATCCAGTTGGATTGACTCGTTGATTACTTGATCTGGGTGGTCAGGGAGTCTTTCTGCCCCTTGTTGTCGACCCAGCTGATGGAAACGTCGTCGCCGGATTGGCCACCCGTGAACTGGTAAGACAGATACGGGTTCTTGGAGACGGCCGGTCCCCACTGCGCCAGCACGATTTCGGTGCCGTTGTGGGCGCAGCTCACTTCCTGAATGAAGTGGGCGGGGATTTTCTTGCCGGTTTTCTCGTCTTTGCGCATACCGGTTTCCATAACGTGCGTAATCAACGCTTTGACCGTGACGGTGTCCCCCTTGAGGGTCGCCCGGGCTCGGATACTCTTAGCCATAATTAAAATCCTCTTGATTCAATTCGTTTGAGGTCGGGCTGATTAACCGCCGCAACCGCCGATGGTGACTTTGACCTCTTTGCGGGCCGAGTAGGCCTTGCCGCCGGTTTTGACCACGGCGATGACATTCGAGGTTTTGGCCATCTTGATGCGGGTGGAGACATAGCCTTTGGCATTGTTCGCCAGCTTGAAGTTGGCGGCCAGGGGGCTGCCGTTCTTCTCGGCGATGATGGCGATTTCCTCAATGCCGCCGATGCCGGTTTCCACGGAGACCGGGACCACGGCGCCGTTTTCGGCGATATCCGGGGCCTTGATGGTGATGTCATCGGTCGGCTGGGTCTGGGCGGTACCGAACAGATCGTTCATGGCCGTTTCCATGCTTTCGGTTTCGAACGCCCGCTTGGGCCAGGCGGCCATGACGGCGCCGGGCGTCAGCAGGCCGGCACTGACGGCCACCGCGACGGACCCGCTGGCCAGGCTGCCTTTCAGAAAGGTTCTACGTTGCATTGATAGTGTCCTCCACTTGCCGGAATTAAAGGGTATAGACCCACTCAGTCACGTGATCGATCTCTTCTTCGGTCAGAATGTTGTGCTTGCCGAAGGGAGGCATCATGGTGTCTGGATTGGTTTTGGTCGGATCGGCAATCCACTGACGCAGTTTGCTTTTGTCCGGGAAGCGGGCTTTCATGGCCACCAGCGGCGGTCCGATGTTACCCGGCAGGTGGGCGCCTTCGTAACTATGGCAGGCAAAGCAGTTGCCGGCTTTGCGATCTTCGGCAATTTTCTTGCCCATTTCTGCGCTTGCAGCGACTGCTGTGCTGGGTACCAGTGCTGTGGAACCGAGCAACATAGCAACAGTACTGGCGGCAGCTATGAGTTTAGCGGGTTTCCGCATGGTCTCCTCCTCATTGAAGTTAGAGATGGGGTCAGTTTTAAGGCTGACGGTCTTATTATTGTGGACGCTTATCATGCTGATAAGACTTATACCTCCGTTACGGTTCATAGGATACAGATTGAGAACCTAATAGCAAGCATCGTCAGTGTGTTTCAGTAAATCAGTTATCGCTAATGTACTGATTAACCGAACGATTATGCTGTTCGCCAGTGTAGTGCAAAACGCGGGGCGTTGTCAGGAGCGATCTTCGAGTGCGGCGATTTCGTTTTTCAATTCCTGCAGGCGGGCCTCGGCACGGGCGGCGTCGTAAAAGTCGAGCGCGTCACTTTTGAGTGCCTGGTTGAACTGGCTGATGGCCTGACGGGAGAGGCCGGTGCGGTAATAGTATTCACCCTGCGCGATCTGGGCGTGCGCGCGATTGCCGAGTTTCTCTTCGGCTTCGGCCAGCAGTTGATAGAAGCGGGGCTTGCGATCCCGTTCGCGCAGGAAATCCCGCAGGACCTGACGGGCGGTGTCGGCCTGGTCACTGCGTAACAGGCTTTCCGCATAGCCCTGGGTCAGCGCGGGATTTTGCGGATAGAGCTTGAGCGCATTGCGATAGTGTTCGAGTGCCGCGTCGATTTTGCCCTGCTGGAAGTTCAGCTGCGCGCGGCCCAGCAAAAAAGCGATGCGCTGCGGCTGCTCGGCCAGCAGGGTGTCCAGCTGTTGGCGGGCGCGTTTGACATCGCCGGTTTCCAGCAGACTCAGGACATAGCCGTAACGCTCGGCGGTGCGGTTGAGATAACGGCCGGATTTCAGATTGTCGGCAAACTGGTCGCGTAGCCCGGCGGGTTCGCGGCTGGTCAGCACCTTGATGCGGTTACGCATCAGATGGAAGCTTTCGGCGTCCTCGCTCAGGCTGGGCGAGTATTCACGCGCACGGTTGCGCGCGTCGGCGATACGCGTGTCGGTCACCGGGTGGGTACGCAGAAACTCCGGTCCCTGCGGGCCGTAAAGCCGGCTGGCCTTGTGCAACTGCTCGAAGAAGCTGGCCATGCTGTTGGGGTCGAAACCGGCATTGGCCAGCAATTTGATGCCCTGATGATCGGCTTCCTTCTCATTGGCACGGGTGAAGTTAATCCGGCTCTGGATGCTGCCGGCGGTCATCGAGGCGATGGCTGCCTGGCCGATCTCCGGGCTCTGCGCGCCCAGCACGATGGCGGCGATCAGCGCGGCCAGCACCGGCAGACTGCTGCCACCGCCAAAATCGTAGGCGCGGGCATGGTGGCGCTGGGTGACATGGGCGATTTCATGGGCCATGACCGAGGCCAGCTCGCTCTCGGTCCGGGTGGAGAGAATCAGCCCGTAGTGAATCCCGATATAGCCGCCGGGCAGGGCGAACGCGTTGATATCGGGCGCGTCGATCAAAAAGAAATGAAAATCGGTCATGTCGCTGTCGCCGGCGGCGATCAGCCGGTAACCGAGATGGTTGAGATAGCTGTCGATCAGCGGATCGTTAATGATGCGCCCGCTGCGCTGGATATTGCGCATCACCGTCTCGCCCACCCGCTTCTCCTCGGCGGGCGTGGCCACGCCCGCCGCAGCATCGCCAATATCCGGCAGATTCGGCTCGGCCGGCAAGCGTGCCGGCGTGAGAACCAGCAGGGCGATGAGCAGCCAGCCGGGATGGATTCTGAAAGGGCGCAAAATAATCTCGTTAGACCTCGTCAACAGCAGGGTATTGGCATCATACGGTGATCCGGTCGCGATCGCGATGACCGAACCCGCAATCTATGACCCCCGGCAACGTGATGGGTTCGACTCGTATTCATTTCAACATTCCAGTAGACTATGCGCGCTTTGTCTAAAGCCCTGCTTGCCTCAGGGTTTTAGGGTGCCAGGAGAGTCATGGGAGAGACACGATGCAGGTATTCAAGGAGATCGAGGTTGCGGATCTGGCCAGCATGCTGGAGGATAGCGACCACGGCATCAGCCTGATTGATATTCGCAATCCGGTTGATGCTTCGCAGGAGAGCATTCCAGGGGCCCGAAATGTGCCCATGTACCAGCTGCCCCTGGAACTGGACGAGCTGGAGCCGGAACATCTGGTGGTGCTCTATTGCCAGATAGGACAGCGATCCGCCCGGGCGTGTGCCTACCTGAGCGCCAGCGGGTTTGACAATGTGCATAACCTGCGAGGCGGGATTCAGGCCTGGAAATCCAGCGGCCTGGCGGTGGCATGAAGCCCTCATTGACAATACTGGATTACCACAAAAATCTTGTGTTCCAAATCCAGTTGTCATATAAGTGTAAGTTTGATTGCTAATATTCAAGCAACTTTTTTCTGAAACCCAAACCAACTCAGATGACTTGAAGGAGAGAACGAGATGGCTGATTTCGATCAAGAACTGGACGCTTCAGGCCTGAACTGCCCGCTGCCGATCCTGCGTGCCAAGAAATCCCTGGCCGGTATGTCCGCAGGACAGGTCCTGCACATCATCGCGACCGACCCCGGTTCCGTAAAGGACTTTGAAGCATTTTCCAAGCAGACCGGTAACGAGCTGATGGAATCCAAGGAAGAAGGCGGGAAGTTTTACTTCCTGATCAAAAAGGCCTGAGGCCGCTGACGACTATTATTATAAATACATTAAAACCGCTGTTACCGTGCCCGGCATATGGCGGGCAGGTGACAGGCATCGAGGTGCACTATGTCTAAAAAACTTGCCATTATCGCGACGAAGGGGACGCTGGACTGGGGCTATCCGCCGTTCATCCTCGCCTCCACCGCCGCCGCGCTGGGCTATGACGTCCAGATCTTTTTCACCTTCTACGGACTGCAGCTGCTGAAGAAGAAAATGAACGTCAAGGTCAGCCCGCTGGGCAACCCCGGCATGCCGATGCCGATGGGCATGGACAAGTGGTTCCCCGTGATCGGAACCGCCATCCCTGGTATGCAGGCGGTGATGACCAAGATGATGAAAGCCAAGATGAAATCCAAGGGCGTTGCCAGTCTCGAAGACCTGCGCGACCTGTGTGTCGAAGCCGACGTTAAAATCATCGCTTGCCAGATGACCGTCGATCTGTTCGACATGAACCATTCGGATTTCATCGACGGAATCGAATACGGCGGTGCCGCCATGTTCTTTGAATTCGCCGGCGAAGCAGATATTACCCTGTTCGTCTAAATCCGGATTCAAATCGTGGGAGAGAAAAAACCCGAAGCTTGCGCTTCGGGTTTTTTTATGTCTGTAGGAGCGGCTCTGCCGCGATAGCTCGTGGCAGTCGGGAATCGTAAGTCATTAATCGTCAATCGCAAGTCTCAAGGTGCAGATGGATGACCATCGATGATTATTTCCAATCGCAAGGTAACTGTTGCCTGAGGACCGGGCAGGAGCGGCTGCGCCGCGACAGGCCTGCGTACGTACCGCCAAGGCCCATCGCGCCAGAGGCGCTCCTACCCAACCACTAACTCAGCACCTGGCACTCAGTACTCAGAACTTCATTGATATCCCGACACTGATCAGATCCGAGTCGGATTTGTAGGTGCCGTTGTAAGCATCAGTACCGTTTGCCTCAGCGCCGGCATAGGCATCAGTGGAATTAATGTCACGATCATCCACGTCTACCAGCATATAGGCCAGCTCCAGGTTCCAGTTACCGAAGTCGTGGGTCATACCCAGACTGAACAACTGCCGATCGTCATCAGGAACCCGCGCGGAGAAGTATTCATCCGGCTGAGGTGTCTCATCGGCTGAATAGCCAAACATCAGTTTGGTTTTCGGGTTCATCTGGTAAATGGCGCCCAGACGATAGGCCCAGGTGTCGTCCCAGTTATTAATGCTGGAAGTTAATTCTGCTCCATCGCTTCTGACTATGCTGATTTTATCAAAACTGCTCCAGCCGGTGCGCTCGATGTCCAGCTCCACTCCCAGTCTATCCGTTACCTGATAGTGGATGCCGGCCTGGAACATGTCGGGAAATTCCAGTTTTGCCGTTGCGGCCAGAGCGGGCGGTGTTCCCGCATTGGTAGCATCAAAAAAACCAGATACGTCAACTTCAACGGCGCTGCGATAGCTCGCACCGAAGGTTAATTTATCCATTTTCTTCTGGTAAGCAATGTTCCATCCCAGATCGCCGCCACGACCCTTGATTCTAATATCCTGAGTATTGAACACCAGTTCATCTAGATCGTAGTAATTGATTCCAAAGGCAATGCTGCTGGTGTCATCAAGTTGCCAGGCGATGTTGGGATTAACATTAAACATCTTGATCCGGCTTAGTTCTGGCGCAAGTGCTTGGCCTGGGCCACCGAAACCACCAAAAGTGTTTCTCGGCCATTTGGTTTCCAGACCGAAAGGGGCGTTAACGGCCAGGCCAAAGGACATATTGTCATGCCCCTTTACCATGAAGTAACCGTTGGGGATCCAGAAGGTATCCTCCCCGGTGGAACTGGTGGCTGTACCGACATCGGGTGTCACCTCGGGCTCATAGGTGATCCGGGTAATCCCGGCATTGATCGCATTGGCATCGTGAAACGACATTGCTGCCGGGTTATAGGCCAGCGCGCCGGTCTCGGTGGTGTTGGCCACCAGCGCGTTGGAGGTGGCGGTGCCGACGGTGGAGATTTCCGGAATCCGGAAGCCGGAGGCCATGGCGTGCGATCCGGCCAGGGTCAGGCCCGTTGCCAGCAGGATGGAACGGGACAAGCGCGAGTAGGTAAATTGTTCTCCCATGGGTGTAACCTCGTATGCTGTTGTTACTTGTTGTGCTCATACTGTAACGGGGAAAATTTCAGCTGACCATAGAGCAAGAAATAAATAAGAAAATTATAATATAGTAATAATCAAAATCGATAGCCGCCTAAAAATTGCTTGACACTATCGGGCCCCTAATGAAAGATACGGTGCCAGTTGCAAACACCTTTCGTTGCACCATAACAACAAACACTGTCACCGCCACAACAATACCCATAACGCATGCTCGACATGCAGGCGACTGACGATCACAACAACAATGTCACACTTCACCTTTCATGGGAGATGAAACAATGAAGAAAATCAACAAACGACTGCTCGCTACAGCCGTCGCTGCCGCACTTGCCCTGCCGACGGCGGCTCATGCGACCAACGGTTACTTCGCTCACGGTTATGGCACCAAGAACAAGGGCCTCGGCGGCGCCGGCGTGGCCCTGCCGCAGGATTCACTGGCGGCAGCTACCAACCCGGCCGGCATGGTCTGGGTTGGCGATCGCATGGACCTGGGTGCGGCTCTGTTCAGTCCGCAGCGCGAATACACAGTTACAGGTGCTCCTAGTGGTGCTCCTGGTTCATTTGGTTTGACGCCTGAGACTGTTGAGAGTGATTCCGACTATTTTTTGATTCCACACTTCGGTCGTAACTGGATGCTGGATGCTAACAGTGCTGTGGGTATCAGTATCTATGGTAACGGTGGCATGAACACCGATTATCCGGCCAGCGCCGGCGGTGGCGCTGGTACATTTTTTGGTGGAGCTTTTGGCGGAGAAGCCGGGGCCGGAGTGAATCTGGAACAGCTGTTTGTGGATGCCACCTACTCGCGCAAGATTGATGACAAGTCCTCCTGGGGTGCCAGTGCCATTCTGGCCTATCAGCGCTTCGAAGCTACTGGCCTAACCGCATTTGGGGCGCAAGGTTTTTCCTCTGATCCAACCAAGCTGACCGATAATGGTACGGATGATTCTTTCGGTTTCGGCTTCAAGCTGGGTTACCAGGGGGAAGTGGCGCCTGGCCTGACTCTGGGGGCTTCCTATCAGAGCGAAATGGCGATGGACGAATTCAGTGACTATGCCGGCCTGTTTGCCGAGCAGGGTGATTTCGATATTCCGGCTACCTGGACGCTGGGTCTTGCTTACGACATGGGTAACTCGGGTACTGTCGTATTTGATGTGCAGGAGATTATGTACAGCGATGTCGCTTCAATCGCCAACCCGTTGCTTCCGAATCTCCAGACAGCACAACTGGGTGACAGTGCTGGTGCCGGCTTTGGCTGGGAAGACATCACTGTTTACAAGCTGGGCTATCAATGGGCAACCAGTGCCGAATGGACCTGGCGCGTGGGTTATAACCATGGCGATCAACCGATTCCGAACTCGGAAGTCCTGTTCAATATCCTGGCACCGGGTGTGATGGAAGATCACTTTACCTTTGGTTTCACCAAGAGCACCGGTGCGGATAGCGAGTTCAACTTTGCTGCTATGTATTCACCGAGTAATAGTGTGACAGGCGCTAATCCACTGGATCCGGGTCAGACCATTGAACTGGAAATGACCCAATGGGAAATGGAAGCCAGCTGGGCCTGGAAGTTCTAAGTCGTCAGAGTCTGCTCTGATGTCACAGGGATGTCGACAGGGCCATGGAGTGACTCCATGGCCCTTTCTGTTTCAGACTATTGAATTGTTTGTGTTACGGGTAGTCGTTGTTCGTTTGACGATTTGTGCCCGTTAACTTGCCGAATCATATTTAAAAATATGGATGGGAGATCTATGAAATCAATGAAACTTGCTCTCACCGGGTTGCTGGCTCTGTTGTTATCGACAGGCATTCTGCAGGCCGAGGAGAAGATTAAACCGTTTGTGCTGGCTGACAGCCAGGGGGCCGATATGGCCACCGCGGTCAGTACGGCCAAACAGAAGCTGGTCGATGCCGGTTTTGAAGTGGTTGGCGAATACTCGCCCTATGACAATGCCACCATCGTTGCCATTACCAGTGACGCACTCAAGGCGACGGCCGCCAAAACCGATTACGGTGTGTTCGGGGCCGCGCAGCGGGTGACGTTCTACAATGCCGGCGATAATGTGCAGGTGGCCTACACCAACCCGGTCTATCTGGCACATGCCTATCGCCTGGATGGCAGTCTGGCGGCGGTTGCCGCACAGCTGGAAGGGGCGCTGGGTAAACAACAGACCTACGGCTCTGAAAAAGGGCTGACCGGCGAAGACCTGCGCGATTACCAGTACAAGTGGCTGATGCCGTACTTTTATGACCGCCTGAACCTGGCCGACTACAACACCTACGAGGATGCCGTAAACGGCGTTGAAGCGGCGATTTCCGCCGGCAAGGGCGGGGTAAAACCGGTCTATCGCATCGATCTGCCGGGCCAGGAAGCCAGCGTATTCGGGGTTAACATCCTGGGTAACAGCGATGAGACCGAATGTGCCGGTGACCAGTACATCATGGAACGCATCGACTTCAAGGACACCAAGTCTCTGGGTCATCTGCCCTATGAGATCGTGGTCAAGGGCAACAAGGCCTACGCGCTGCGTGCCGAGTTCCGGATTGCCATCAGCTTCCCGGATCTGTCCATGATGGGCAGCAACAGCTTCGCCTCCATTATGTGCGCGCCCTCGGCGATCGAGGCCGCGCTGACCAAAGCCGCCGGCGGCAAAACCGGCGGTGACGAGTGGTAAGCGAGCACTTTTGTCGGGTGAATGCTTAACATTTGTGCATAAAAAAAGGTAAACTCAGCACTTATTTGGTACCTCCTCCACGTACCAATTGAGCCCCGGTGGTTTTCATCGGGGCTTTTTTTCGTTATGGGGCAGGCATTTGACGAAATGATGGGCCGGAGCACGGGGCAGACCGCTTTTCGTCATGCCGGGCTTGACCCGGCATCCAGTCCCGATTCGGGTGGAGAAATCGGCCCGAGAGCGTTGTGCTGCGCGTACCCCCGGCAAAACCCCCTGAACGCCATGAAAAAAATCCCCGGATCGGTTAGAATACGGCTTCTTTGCGCGAGCTGTAACAGCCCCGGGCGCACCCTGCGCTGGGCTGTAACGCTCTGAATTTATTGAATTTTATCTGAACCGGGAGTAATTGATGTTTAAACGAGACATGACCATTGAAGGCTATGATGACGAACTGTGGGCGGCGATGCAGAACGAAGAGCAGCGCCAGGAAGAGCATATCGAACTGATCGCCTCCGAAAACTACACCAGCCCTCGTGTCATGCAGGCTCAGGGGTCAGTGCTCACTAACAAATATGCCGAAGGTTATCCCGGCAAGCGTTATTACGGCGGCTGCGAATATGTCGACGTGGCCGAGCGGCTGGCCATCGACCGGGTCAAAGAGCTGTTCGGCGCCGATTACGCCAATGTGCAGCCCCATTCCGGCTCCCAGGCCAACGCCGCGGTCTATATGGCGCTGCTGCAGCCCGGCGATACCGTGCTGGGCATGAGCCTGGCCCACGGCGGGCATCTGACCCACGGCGCCAAGGTCAACTTCTCGGGGAAGATCTACAACGCCGTTCAGTACGGCATCGACGAGCAGGGCTTCATCGATTACGACGAAGTCGAGCAGCTGGCCAAAGAGCACAAGCCGAAGATGATCGTCGCCGGCTTCAGCGCCTATTCCCAGGTGGTGGACTGGCAGCGTTTTCGCGAGATTGCCGACATGGTCGGCGCCTGGTTGATGGTGGATATGGCCCACGTGGCCGGTCTCATTGCCGCCGGCGTTTATCCCAGCCCGGTCAACATCGCCGATGTGACGACTTCCACCACGCACAAGACCCTGCGCGGTCCGCGCGGTGGCATCATCCTGGCCAAATCCAACCCGGACGTTGAAAAGAAACTCAACTCGCTGGTGTTCCCCGGCACCCAGGGCGGCCCGCTGATGCACGTCATCGCCGCCAAGGCCGTCGCCTTCAAGGAAGCGCTGGAACCGGACTTCAAGGCCTATCAGCAGCAGGTGGTGAAAAACGCCAAGGTGATGGCCGAGGCCTTCCAGAACCGTGGTTTCGATGTCATCTCCGGCGGTACCGAAAACCATCTGTTTCTGGTCAGCTTCATCAAGCAGGAACTGACCGGCAAGGACATCGACGCCTGGCTGGGCAGCGCCAACATCACCGTCAACAAAAACGCCGTACCCAACGATCCGCAATCGCCCTTTGTCACCAGCGGTATCCGGGTCGGTACCCCGGCCTCGACCACCCGGGGTTTCGGCGAAGATGAAAGCCGGGATCTGGCCGGCTGGATGTGCGATGTCATCGACAGCAAGGGCGACGAGAAGGTGATTGCCGAGACCAAGAAGAAAGTCCTGGATCTCTGCAAGAAACATCCGGTCTACAAGTAACAGGGACGAGTTACGAGGGCCGAGTGACGAGGTGGAAAAATGGTACTTACAGACTTGATCATTTTTTCTGGCTGCTGCGACGATGTTGATGATTTATGGAACCGGGAAACAGTGATATGACACAGAAATATTTTGTTCCTCGTCCCTCGTCCCTCGTCCCTCGGCACTGAGCGATGCATTGTCCGTTCTGTGGCGCCGACGATACCAAGGTGATCGACTCGCGCCTGGCGGGTGAGGGCGCCGCCGTGCGTCGGCGGCGCGAGTGCCTGAGCTGTCACGAACGCTTTACCACCTTTGAAACCCCCGAACTGGTCATGCCGCGGCTGGTCAAGAATGACGGCCGCCGCGAGCCGTTCGATGAGGAGAAGCTGCGTGCCGGCATGCAGCGGTCACTGGAGAAGCGGCCGGTCAACACCGATGCCATCGAGGATGCTCTGAACCGGATCCTTAAACAGTTACGGGCCCTGGGCGAGCGCGAGATCGACTCCAAGCAGGTGGGTGAACTGGTCATGCAGGAATTGCGTGATCTGGATCAGGTCGCCTATGTGCGTTTCGCCTCGGTGTATCGCAGTTTCGAGGATGTCAGCGCCTTCCAGGAAGAGATCGAAAAACTCCAGAATGTCCCCTCGCCGGAAATGAAACGCCAGCAACAATCGCTGTTGCCGGATGACGACGACAACAAGAAACAATAAGCGGTCCTTCCCTGATGAGCTTCAGCGCCGATGATCACCGTTACATGGCCCGTGCCCTGCAACTGGCCGAACGCGGCCTGTATACCACCGATCCCAATCCCCGCGTTGGTTGCGTGCTGGTACGGGATAACGCCGTCGTCGGTGAAGGCTGGCACGAACGGGCCGGCGAACCCCATGCCGAAGTCCATGCCCTGAAGGCCGCCGGCGATGCCGCGCGCGGCAGTACGGCCTACGTCACGCTGGAGCCCTGTTGCCATCAGGGGCGCACCCCCCCGTGCAGCGACGCGCTGATCCAGGCCGGTGTCAGCCGGGTGGTGGTGGCAATGCGCGATCCCCATTCGCAGGTTGATGGCGGTGGCATCAGCCAGTTGCAAGCCGCCGGGATTTCCGTGCAAAGCGGCCTGATGGAAGCGCCGGCACGGCAACTCAATCCCGGTTTTATTCGGCGCATGCAACGCGGTCGTCCCTTCGTGCGACTGAAACTGGCCATGAGCCTGGACGGGCGCACGGCCATGGCTTCGGGCGAGAGCCAGTGGATCACCGGCGCGGCGGCGCGGCAGGATGTGCAACACTGGCGGGCGCGCAGTTCGGCGATCCTCACCGGCGTCGGTACCGTGCTGGCCGACGATCCGTCCATGACCGTGCGCCTGGAACAAACCGAACGTCAGCCCCTGCGAGTGATTATCGATACCAACCTGAGCACGCCGGCCAATGCGAAAATTTTACAACAGCCCGGGCAGAGCGTGATTATGACCTGCAGCGAGGATGAGGCCATGCGAGAGGAACTGCAAAATGCGGGCGCCAGGGTGATCGCCGTCCCGCAGGATGCACACAACAATGTCGATCTGGCCGCGGTCCTGGATCAACTCGGCGAGATGGAAATCAACGAACTGCACGTGGAAACCGGCGCCACCCTGGCCGGTGCGCTGTTACAGGCCGGGCTGGTCGATGAGTTAATCCTCTACATGGCCCCGACCCTGCTCGGTGACGCGGCCCGCAGCCTATTTCACCTGCCGGGGCTGGAGAACATGGCCGATCGGATGCAGTTGCAGATAAAGGATATTCGTGCCATTGGAGAAGACTGGCGAATCACGGCGGAAGTGAGAAAAAGCTAACCACCAAGACGCCAAGACACAAAGTTTATTGATTTAATTTTCCTTCTTCGTGTCTTTGTGTCTTGGTGGTGAGATTTACTGATCTGGACTCGCAGATATACTGTCTGGGAGCGCAAAACCGGGAAGGTGTAGTTAACGACGAGACTAACCACGAAGACACGAAGTTTATTGATTTAATTTGTTTCTTTGTGTCTTCGCGTCCTGGTGGTGAGATTTATAGAACTGGACTCGCAGATATACTGTCTGGGAGCGCAAAACCGGGGAAAGGCACAGGCCATGTTTACGGGAATCATACAGTCGGTGGGCACGATTGCCGCGATCGAATCGAAAGGTTCTGATGCGCGAATGCGCATCCAGACCGGCAAATTGCCGCTGGAAGATGTCGCCATCGGTGACAGCATCGCGGTCAACGGGGTCTGCCTGACGGCGGTGGAATTACCGGGGGACGGGTTCTGGGCGGATGTCTCGGGGGAGACGTTATCGCGCACGACCTTTGCCGATGTTCAGAGCGGCAGCAACGTGAACCTGGAAAAAGCACTGACGCCCACCACCCATCTGGGTGGCCATCTGGTCAGCGGTCATGTGGACGGCCTCGGTGAGGTGATCGAACGATCCGATGCCGGGCGTTCGGTGAAATTCCGTATCCGGGCGCCGGATGAGCTGGCCCGTTACATCGCGACCAAAGGGTCGATCTGTGTCGATGGCATCAGCCTGACGGTCAATGCGGTGGAGGGCGCGGTGTTTGATCTGAATATCGTACCGCACACGCTGGTGGAAACCACCATGGGTGATTTTGGAACAGGTCAGCGGGTTAATCTCGAAGTGGATGTGATCGCCCGTTATCTGGAACGTTTACTGTTGGGGGACAAAGCGGCACAATCGGGTCAGGGCGTGACCGAGGCGTTGCTCGCCGAACACGGTTTTATCAAGTAGGACTTATGGCACTGAACAGTACACAAGAGATTATCGAGGACATCCGCCAGGGCAAAATGGTGATCCTGATGGATGACGAGGATCGCGAGAATGAGGGCGATCTGATTATTGCCGCGGAAAAGATCACGCCCGAGGCGATCAATTTCATGGCCAAATACGGTCGTGGCCTCATTTGCCTGACCCTGAGCAAGGAGCGCTGCGAGCGCCTGCGCCTGCCGCCGATGGTCACGGAGAACCGCGAAGCCCATGCGACAGCGTTCACCGTATCGATTGAAGCCGCGGAAGGGGTGACGACCGGCATTTCCGCCGCGGACCGTTCCGTGACGATCCGGACCGCCGTGGCCCCCGATGCCAAACCGTCGGATCTGGTGCAGCCGGGTCACGTGTTTCCCCTGATGGCCCAGCCGGGCGGGGTACTGACCCGGGCGGGGCATACCGAGGCGGGTTGCGATCTGGCGCGCATGGCCGGACTGGAGTCGGCCTCGGTGATTGTCGAGATTCTCAATGAAGACGGCAGCATGGCCCGGCGACCGGATCTGGAAAAGTTTGCCGCCGAGCACGATCTGAAAATCGGCACCATCGCCGATCTGATCGAATATCGCATGCGTAATGAAAAAACCGTCGTGCGCGCCGCCACCTGTAACATGCCCACCCGCCATGGTGACTTCGATCTGTATGCCTATCGCAACAGCATCGATCACCAGGTTCATCTGGCCCTGGTCAAGGGCGATCTCGATCCCAAAAAACCGGTACTGGTGCGGGTGCACGTGGAAGATACCCTGTGTGATATATTCGGTAGCCAGCGCGACGATTGTGGCTGGCCACTGGGCGATGCCATGCGGCGCATAGCCGATGAAGGCGAGGGCGTGGTGATCATCCTGCGCCTGGCCGAGGAGTCGGAGACCCTGGTGTCGCACATAAAACAGTATAATGAGCAGGATCAGGGCCACGATCTGCCACACTACGAATCGGGCGAGGATCTGCGTACCTTCGGGATCGGCGCGCAGATTCTGACGGATCTCGGCGTGAAGAAAATGCGCGTGCTGAGCGCGCCGAAAAAAATGCATGCCCTTTCCGGCTTTGGCCTGGAAGTGGTGGAATACGTTTACGGGGAATAACAGGAAAGCACAATGACAATGAAAACCGTGGAAGGCGATCTGGTCGTCAAAGGTGCGCATTTCGGGCTGGCCGTGGCGCGTTTTAACAGCTTTGTCGTGGAAAGTTTGCTGCAGGGCGCGGTCGATACCCTCACCCGCCACGGCGGCAGTGAAAGCGATATCGAGATCGTGCGCGTGCCGGGAGCCTATGAATTGCCGCTGGTGGTACAGCGCATGGCGCAGGGCAAAAACTACGATGCCATCATCGCCCTGGGTGCGGTGATTCGCGGCGGCACGCCCCATTTCGATTATGTCGCAGGCGAATGCGTCAAGGGCATGTCCTCGGTGATGCTGCAACAGGATGTGCCGGTGGCCTTCGGGGTGCTGACCGTGGATACCATCGAGCAGGCCATCGAACGGGCCGGCACCAAGGCCGGCAACAAGGGCGCCGAGGCGGCCATGTCGGCCATCGAGATGGTCAACCTGCTGAAGAATCTGTAGCCCCGATGAAACCCAATCCCCGTAGCCGCGCCCGCCGTCTTGCCATGCAAAGCCTGTATGAATGGCAGATGTCCGGGAACACGATCGACAAGATCATTGGCGAATATGCCGTTGGCGAACAAATGCGTAATGTGGACGAAGCCTATTTTCGTGAGTTGAGCAACGGCGTTGCCGAGCATAGCGAACAGCTCGATCAATCCATTACGGCCTATCTTACACGCCCCTACGACGAGATCGACCCGGTCGAAAAGGCCGTGCTGCGCCTCGGCGCCTTTGAGCTCAAGTTCCAACCGGAAATCCCCTACCGCGTGATTATCAACGAAGCTGTCGAACTGGCTAAAACCTTTGGCGCCGAAGCCAGCCACAAATTCATCAACGGCGTCATGGACAAACTCGCCGCCGAACTGCGCGGCATCGAAATGCAGGCTCACAAAAAGTCCTGACAGGTATTGGTTGCCTCTTTTCCCGTTTTTGGGAAATAACGCAAAGGACGCGAAGACGCAAAGGACGCAAAGTTAAAATTATTTTTCACTATAAATTTAGTCTCAAAAGTAACCTGACTTGATTTTTTTAAAACCAAAACAGAATAATAAACGCGGTTTCAAGTTGCTAGTGCAACATCAGGGTGTATCCCGAAAAATACCTGATTCGGTGTTTTGATACCAAGACATTTTCGGGGACGGTTGTTGAGTTTCTCCATCACGCGTTGAATTTGTCGTTGAGTGATGGTCGTAAAATCATGCTTCTTGGGGAAATACTGGCGAATGAGTCCATTGGTGTTTTCATTCAGGCCGCGCTCCCAGGAAGCAAAGGGATGCGCAAAGTAAAACTTGGCATTGAGTGCTCTGGCAATTTTTTGATGCTGAGCAAATTCACGGCCGTTGTCGGCGGTGAGGGTATGCACCCAGGGCGCCAGTGGCTTGAGCAATCGGATGATGGCCTCGCTGACAGCTTCAGCCGTTTTCCGGGCGACCTTGGCAATGAGTGTCAGTTTGGATTTGCGTTCAACCAGTGTCACCAGGGCCTGGCGGTGGTTTTTACCGATGACCGTATCCAGCTCCCAGTCGCCGTAACGATGACGTGAGTCGACCACCGCCGGACGTTGGTCGATAGAGATTTGATTCGGGATCTGGCCCCGGCGTGAATAGGTGCCATAGCGCTTTTTACGTTGCTTCTGGCAACGCAGGTGCCGATAGAGTGAGCCGCCAGCCTGTTTATCGGCGAGGACATACAGGTAAATGGACTCATGACTGACTGACAGACCGGCTTCCTTGGCCAGCCAGAGACCGATCTGTTCAGGGCTCCAGTCCTCGCGCAGGAGTCGACGGACGTGATGCCAGGTAGCGGATTCGATACGAGACTGAGCTTTGTCCGCACGGCGCTCAAGGCAGAAACGGTGGGCCTGTTGGGCACGGTAGCCCCGGCGCCCGCGGTTGCGACGTACTTCACGGCTGACGGTCGATTTATCGACGCCGATGAAATTCGCGGTCTGAGTTTGATTAAAACCGGCTTTCATATAGGCCTGAATTTGGTATCGTTGTTCCTGGGTAAGCTGCGCGTATTGCTTCATGTGTGCTCCTCAAACTTTGGTCGGTGAGAGAAGCTGCATAGGCTACCGCAGCTTGCCCTCTCACCAAACCGGTTGAGTTGCACTTACAAATTGAATTCACGAAAGTATTTTGATTATAAATGCTTTCTTGGCGTTCTCTGCGCCTTTGCGGACTTTGCGTTTTCAATCGCAAATAAAGTAGAGGATAAATCTATTCCTGCCTCGGGACTTAACTATGCCGCTTTCTGAATTTGACATCATCGCCCGTTATTTTGCCCAGGCTACGCCCGGGCGTGAGGATGTGGTGTTGGGGATTGGCGATGATGCGGCGTTGATCGATCCGCCCGCCGGTCAGCAGCTGGTGGTGGCGATCGATACGCTGGTGGCGGGGGTGCATTTTCCACTTGAAACGGATCCGTATGACATTGGCTGGAAGGCGCTGGCGGTGAATCTCAGTGACCTGGCGGCGATGGGGGCCCAGCCGGCCTGGCTGACGCTGGCACTGACACTCGAGCACAACGATGACGACTGGCTGGCGGCGTTCAGCCGGGGACTGGCCGATCTGGCCGGCGAATACGGCATTCAGCTGGTGGGAGGGGATACCACGCGCGGTCCATTGACGGTGACAGTACAGGTCGCCGGGTATCTGCCGCCCGGCCAGGCCCTGACGCGCAAAGGGGCAACCCCGGGCGATGAAATCTGGGTTTCCGGCACACTCGGTGATGCCGCGCTGGGTTTGCGGATTGCGCAGGGTCAGCTGCAAGCGGATGATTCAGTGAAGGCGACATTATGCCGTCGGCTCAACCGGCCTGAACCCCGGCTGGCATTGGGCATCGCGCTGCGCGACGTTGCCAGTAGCTGTATCGATATTTCCGATGGCCTGCTGGCCGATCTTGGGCATCTGTGCGCGGCGGCCGACTGCGGTGCCAGCCTGCACTGTGCCGATTTGCCGTTGTCATCCGCGGCCCGTGAGTTAATGTCTGCCGACTCGGGGCTTGGCGATCTGCCGCTGACCGGGGGCGATGATTATGAACTTTGTTTCACCGCAGCGGCCAGTCGTCATGGCGCAATCCAGTCGCTGGCAACACAACTGGATTGCCCGCTCAGCTGTATTGGTCTGGTCGAGGCCGAAAACGACATACACTGCCATGATCCGGATGGCCAGATACGAAATATCTCCGGTCACGGCTATCGCCATTTTAACGAGTCAAATTGATGCGAACCCCCGTTGATCCCCGATTGTTAATGAACCCGGTTCACCTGTTGAGCCTGGGGTTTGGCAGTGGTCTGACCCCCAGGGCACCGGGGACGGCCGGTACCCTGGTGGCGATTCCGGTTTATCTGTTGCTGATCGAGCTGAGTCCGATAGCCTATTTGCTGCTGTCGCTATTCCTATTATATATAGGCATTCATCTTTGCCAGGCCACGGCGCGACGGCTGGGGGTCCACGATCATCCCGCCATTGTCTGGGATGAAATCGTCGGCTATTTGTTGACCATGGTCGCGGTGCCGTTTGACTGGGTCTGGATTGTGGCCGGCTTTGTACTGTTTCGGCTGTTCGATGTCTGGAAGCCCTGGCCCATCGGTTTTCTGGATCGACGGGTGTCGGGCGGGATCGGTATCATGCTGGATGATCTGCTGGCGGCGGTGTATGCCTCGATCGTGTTGCAATTGATCATCTATCTGACAGGAGGGGCTTTATGAAGGGAATAATAACAATCAGCCTGTTGTTGCTGGGCACACTGGTGCGGGCCGGGGAGGTGGAAATTCTCCAGGTCGAGCTGCGCGAACAGGGGTCGCAAAGCTGGCGCGCCGACGTGACGCTCAGACATGCCGATACCGGCTGGGAACATTACGCCGACGGCTGGCGCGTGGTGACGCCCGATGGCGAAGTGCTGGGGCATCGGACATTGCATCATCCGCACGTGAACGAGCAGCCGTTTACCCGCAGCCTGTCGGGGATCGCCATTTCGCTGGCGATGACACAGGTGGTGGTGGAAGCCCATGACAAGGTGCACGGCTGGTCGTCCGACCGGGTTACTGTCGATCTGGCCCGCCCAGAGGGCGACCGCTACCGGCTGGAGCGGCTCTAGCCATGCGCTATCTGCCGTGTCGGGGTTGGCTGATGTTACTGCTGTTGGCGGAGAGCATGCTGGCCCATGCGGTGGATATACAAATCCAGGGCCTGTTTCGGGATATGGCGATTTTACAGGTGGACGGCAGCCGATACACGCTGCGACCGGGCGAGTCGACGCCACAGGGGATTATCCTGATCCGGGCCGACAGCGAGCAGGCCGTGCTGGAGATCGATGGCCAACGGGAAACCTACCCCCTCGGCAGCCAGATCAGCACCGTTTATTCCCGCCCCGAAATGGCCGAGGCGGTGATCTATCGCCGGAACGGCATGTATTTTGGCAGTGGCAGTATCAACCGCCAGTCGGTCAGTTTTATTGTGGACACCGGGGCGAGTGCCATTTCCATGAACGAGGCCCAGGCCCGGCGCCTGGGTCTCGACTTTCGGGTGATCGGCGATCCGGTTCGTGTCTCCACCGCCAACGGTATCGTGCGCGCCTACAAGGTCACGCTGGATCGGGTCAAGGTGGGCGATATCCAGCTGAACAACGTTACCGGCATCGTCCATCAAGGCGGTTCACCCCCGACCATCCTGCTGGGCATGTCCTTCCTCGGCCAGCTGGACATGCAGCGCGACGGCGAGCGGCTGGTGCTGAAAAAGAAGTGGTGAACTTTTTTCGATTCTCTGGGAATTAACGCGGAGAACGCAAAGACGCGGAGGGCGCAAAGTAATGTTGAATTCTTAATGATGGATTTAGAATTAATTGCGAATTTAAATTCAAAACTCAGAATTTAACATTTAAAATTATTCCTTCGCGTTCTCCGCGTCTTTGCGTCCTCTGCGTTTCAATCCCATCCCTGGAAAATCGGCAATAATCGGCTGGCTGTTTATGCTTTTTTGTCTTTTTCGATCAGTGCGTAGGCGGAGTGGTTGTGGATGGATTCGAAGTTTTCGGATTCGACCACGTAGTAGTTGATGCGCTTGTCGGCGTTCAGGCGCGCGGCGACGTCGCGGACCATGTCTTCGACGAATTTGGGGTTGTCGTAGGCGCGTTCGGTGACGATTTTTTCGTCCGGGCGCTTGAGCAGGCCATAGAGTTCGCAGGAGGCTTCCGACTCGACCAGCTCGATGAGTTCTTCGACCCAGACGAATTCCTCGATGCGCGCGGCAACGGTGACATGGGAGCGCTGGTTATGTGCGCCATAGTCGGAAATATTTTTTGAGCAGGGGCAGAGGCTGGTAACGGGGACGATGACCTTCAGCGTCATCTGCACTTCGCCGTCGTGAATCTCGCCGATGAAGCTGACGTCATAGTCCATCAGGCTTTCCACGCCGGAGACGGGCGCCTTCTTGTTGATGAAGTAGGGGAAGGCCATCTCGATGTGACCGGAATCGGCTTCCAGTTTCTCGGCCATCTCGGCCAGCATTTCCTTGAAGGACTGCACTGAAATCTCGCGTTCGTGGTTATTGAGAATATTCACGAAACGGGACATGTGAGTGCCCTTGAAGTTATGCGGCAGATTGACGTACATGTTGAACGAGGCGACGGTGTGTTGTTCGCCCTCGTTGCGGTCGCGGATACGCACGGGATGACGAATGTCCTTGATGCCAACCTTGTTGATCGGAATCCGGCGGGTGTCGGCGCTGCTTTGTACGTCTTCGATGGGATCGGTTACGGCATTCATTTCAAGTCTCGTCCTCTGTGTAGGTGACGCAGGCACGGTCGGTTTCCCAGATCGTCACGGCGTTCACTTTCACCACGTCGGAATTTAACGATTCCGACAGTTTGCTGTAGAAAAACGCGGCGATGTTCTCGGCGGTCGGGTTGATACGATCGAACGGGGCAATATCGTTCAGATTGTAGTGATCCAGTCCGCCCAGCAACTCGCGGGTCGCGTCCTTGATGTCCTTGAAGTCCATGCCCATGCCGACCCTGTCCAGGGCGCTGGCCTGCACGTGAACCTCGACTTTCCAGTTATGGCCATGGAGCCGGTTACAAACACCTTCATAATCGCGCAGATAATGGGCCGCGGCGAAATCGGTGACAATGGTCATGGTATAGCGTGACGCCATGGTAATACCTGAGTGAATAACTAGGACTTTACGCGAGTGTCGCGTGTTTGGCAAGAGGCTGTTCGCCCAGTACCGCGGTAATGGCCCGGATTATACCATCTGCATCCAGTCCTGCCTCGGTAAGGAGTTGTTCGCGGCTGCCGTGCTCCAGGAACGTATCGGGCAGCCCCAGATGTAACACCGGTATCGGGTGGGGTTGTTCGCACAGCCACTGGCTCACCGCGCTGCCGGCGCCGCCAGCGATGGCATTGTCTTCCAGGGTGACCAGCAGGTCATGATCGCTGACCAGTTGTTGCAGCAGTTCGGTATCCAGGGGCTTGATAAAACGCATATTGGCCACGCTGGCATCCAGTTGTTCGGCCGCGGCCAGGGCGTTGCCCAGCAGGGCACCGAAGGAGAGGATCGCCACCCGTTTGCCCTGGCGGCGCAGCTCGCCGCGACCCACTTCCAGCGTCTCCAGCGTGGGTTCCACGGCCACGCCCATTCCGGTACCGCGCGGATAGCGCACGGCGGTCGGACCTTCCAGCTGGAAGCCGGTGTTCAGCATCTGACGACACTCGTTTTCATCCGCCGGGGCCATGATGGTCAGGTTGGGAATGGCGCGCAGGTAACTCAGATCGAAACTGCCGGCGTGGGTGGCGCCGTCGGGACCGACGATGCCGGCCCGGTCGATGGCGAACAGCACCGGCAGGTTCTGCAGGGCGATATCGTGGATCAGCTGATCGTAGGCACGTTGTAAAAAGGTGGAGTAGATCGCGACCACCGGTTTCATGCCGTCGGCGGCCAGGCCGCCGGCGAGGGTCACCGCGTGCTGCTCGGCAATGCCCACGTCAAAATAGCGATCCGGATACTGTTCGGCAAAGGTCACCAGCCCGGAACCCTCGCGCATGGCCGGGGTGATCCCCACCAGCCGTTCGTCCGCCGCCGCCATGTCGCACAGCCACTGGCCAAAGACCTCCGTATAGGTCGGTGTGCCGCCGCCCCCGCTGCCGTGCGGTTGGCCGCTGTCGATATCGAACGGCCGCACGCCGTGATAGGTGCAGGGGTTGTCCTCGGCGGGCGCGTAGCCTTTGCCCTTTTTGGTGACGATATGCAGAAATTGCGGGCCCTTGAGCTGGCGCAGGTTGCGCAGCGTCTTGACCAGGGTATTGATGTCGTGGCCGTCCACCGGGCCGATGTAATTGAAGCCCAGCTCCTCGAACAGGGTGCCCGGCACCACCATACCTTTCATGTGCTCCTCGGCGCGCCGGGCCAGCTCCCAGACCGAGGGCATGACACTGAGCATTTTCTTGCTGCCCTCGCGCATCGAGGCATACAGCCGGCCGGAGAGGATCCGCGCCAGATGGTTGGACAGCCCGCCCACATTGGGCGAGATGGACATGTCGTTATCGTTGAGGACAACCAGCATGTTGGCGTCCATATCCCCGGCGTGGTTCAGGGCCTCGAATGCCATGCCCGCGGTCAGGGCGCCGTCGCCGATGACCGCCACCGTGCGGCGATCGCTGCGTTGCTGGCGGGCGGCCAGCGCCATGCCCAGCGCGGCACTGACCGAGGTACTGGAGTGGCCGACGCCGAAGGTGTCGTATTCGCTTTCTTCGCGGCGCGGGAACCCGCTGAGGCCGTCTTTCTGGCGCAGGCTCGGCATCCGCTCGCGCCGGCCGGTGAGAATCTTGTGCGGGTAGCTCTGATGACCGACATCCCAGACCAGCCGGTCCTGCGGCGTGTCGTACACATAGTGCAGGGCGAGGGTCAGCTCGATGGTGCCCAGGCTGGCGGCCAGATGCCCGCCGGTGCGGCTGACCGACTCGATCAGAAAGCGACGCAATTCCTCCGCTAGCGGCAACAGCTGCGACTGGTCGAACTCGCGCAGATCGGCCGGCAAATGGATCTGATCGAGCAGCGGATAGGGCGCGGAATCGGACATCGGTATCGGGCTATCGGCCAGGTGGCGAATGAAGGGGGTGATTATAGCAACTTGTCGCGCGTTTGTGCTGCCGGCGTTAATGCTGGCGCTGCACGATATAGCGGGCGATCCCGCGCAGCGGTTCGGCCGCCTCGTCCCATTTGGCCAGGCTGTGCAGGGCATCCTCGATCAGCTCATTGGCCAGGCGCTTGGCGTCGTCCAGGCCGAGCAGGGCTGGGTAGGTGGGTTTGTTGCGGGCCAGATCCGCGCCGTGTGTCTTGCCCAGGGTCTGGGTATCGCCTTCCACATCCAGCACGTCGTCCTGGATCTGAAAGGCCAGCCCGATGCATTTGGCGTAGTGATCCAGCTGCCCGAGTGCGGTTTCGTCGATCCCGGAGCGGCACAGTGCCCCGAGTTTGACACTGGTGCGGATCAGGGCACCGGTCTTGTGGACGTGCATATTCTCCAGCTCAGCCACGTTCAGATCCTGGCCCACCGCGGCCAGATCGATCGCCTGGCCCCCGGCCATGCCGCGCGAGCCGCTGGCCAGGGCCAGATCCTCGATCATCTGCAGGCGCTGTTGCGCGGGAATCTGCGGATCGAGATGCCGGGCCAGGATGAAAAAGGCCAGTGATTGCAGGGCATCGCCACACAGGATGGCCGTGGCCTCGTCGAACGCCTTGTGCACCGTGGGCTGACCGCGACGCAGATCGTCGTCGTCCATGGCCGGCAGATCGTCGTGTACCAGCGAATAGGCATGGATCAGCTCCATCGCCGCGGCCGGGGCATCCAGGGGTTCGGCCTCGAGCGACAGGGCATGGCCCGCCGCGTAGGTCAAAACCGGGCGAATCCGTTTGCCGCCGTTGAAAACGGCATAGCGCATGGCGCGGTGCAGATCCCGGGGCAGGGTTTCCTCGCTCGGCAGCCAGCGCTGCAGGGCGGCATCGGCGCGCTGGCGCCATTGTTCGATCACTGTGTCGTTCACGGCTTATTGATCGTCGGGGTCAAAGGGGACCAGCTCTTCCTGGCCGTTTTGTTGCAGGAGCTGTTCGACCTTCTGCTCGGCGGTTTTCAGCGCCTGCTGGCACTGGCGGGTCAGCGCCACGCCGCGCTCGAAGTCCTTGAGGGACTGTTCCAGGCTCTGATCGCCCTGTTCCATCCGTTCCACCAGGGTTTCCAGCTCGGCCAGGGACTTTTCAAAATCGGGGGCTGCGGTTCGGGCCGCCGTCTTTTTGCTGGTTTTCTTTTTACTGTCTTTTTGGGTCACGGCACTTATACTCAAAGGCTCTGAACGATTATTTATTCAGCCACAGGATGCTGTCACGGGCGGCGCCCCGGGCGCAGGCCTAATGATAGGGGGATTTCCCCGTCGAAAACACCCCCGGTCGGGGACGCAAGGCTCGGGGGCGGTTTAAATGGTCCGCCCGTGTCCCCATGCAGAAGGAACCGACGCCGTGGCCGCAGGATTTAGACTCAGTCTTGACACGGGCCGGCGGCTGGTCTATCTTTCTAGCACAATTTAGACAGAGTCTAAATTTTCGATTTTTTCAGCAAGTCCATGATAATGGAGGAAACCACAATGGCAGAACTGAAAGGCAGCAAGACCGAACAGAGCCTGAAAGACGCTTTTTCCGGCGAATCTCAGGCTAACCGCCGTTACCTGTACTTCGCGGCCAAGGCCGACGTAGAAGGGTATAACGATGTCGCGACCGTATTCCGCTCCACCGCGGAAGGCGAAACCGGCCACGCCCACGGCCATCTGGAATACCTGGAAGCCTCCGGCGACCCGGCTACCGGCCTGCCGATCGGCGGTACCGATGCGAACCTGAAAGCCGCGATCGCCGGCGAAACCCATGAGTACACCGATATGTACCCGGGGATGGCCAAGACCGCGCGCGACGAAGGTTTCGACGAAGTCGCCGACTGGTTCGAAACCCTGGCCAAGGCGGAGCGTTCCCACGCCAACCGCTTCCAGAAGGCCCTGGACAACCTGGATTCATAAATCCGGCGTTGCCCGAACAAAACCGGGATCAGGCGACTGATCCCGGTTTTTCAAATTTAATGATCCACCCAAATTCAAAAACAACAGGGAGTTCACATGGCCGGTTCAAATGTTCGCGAAGGCAGTCTTGAGGCGCCAACCCGTCATCCGCTGGATTGGCAAAGCGAGTCATTCTATGACGAGCAGGCGCTGAACGAAGAGCTGGAAAGGGTTTTTGATATCTGCCACGGCTGCCGCCGTTGTGTCAGCCTGTGCCATTCCTTCCCGACGTTGTTCGATCTGGTGGATGAATCCGAGACCATGGAAGTCGATGGTGTCGCCAAAGAAGATTATTGGAAAGTCGTGGAGCACTGCTATTTATGCGATCTGTGCTACATGACCAAATGTCCTTATGTGCCGCCGCACGAATGGAATGTGGATTTTCCGCATCTGATGTTGCGCGCCAAGGCCATCAAATTCAAAAAAGAGGGTACCTCGTTCCGCAACAAGATGCTCTCTTCCACTGACACGGTGGGCAAGCTGGCCGGTATTCCGGTCGTCGCCCAGACCGTGAATACCGTTAACAAGATCAAGCCGCTGCGTAAACTGATGCAGCCGATCACCGGCATCCATGCCGAGGCCACGCTGCCGCGTTTTGAAAGCAAGCCGTTTCGCAGCCGATTCAAAGGCAGCGGCGATCTGCAGGGCGAACCCGGCGAGACCACCTCTGGCAAGGTCGCGCTGTTTGCCACCTGCTACGGTAATCGCAATGAACCGAGCATGAATGAAGATCTGGTCGCCGTGCTGGAACACAACGGCATCCCCGTGGTGCTGGCCGAGAAGGAACAGTGCTGCGGTATGCCCAAGCTGGAACTGGGCGATCTGGAATCGGTCGCCGCCGCCAAGGAGGCCAATATCCCGGTGCTGGCCAAACTGGTAGACGAAGGGTATGACCTGATCGCGCCGATCCCCTCCTGCGCCCTGATGTTCAAGCAGGAACTGCCGCTGATGTTCCCGGATGACGAACAGGTCAAAAAGGTCCAGCAGGCGTTTTACGATCCGTTTGAATACCTGATGCTGCGCAACAAGGAAGGCAAGCTGAAGACCGAGTTCCCCAACAAACTGGGCAAGGTGGCCTATCACGTGGCCTGTCACCAGCGGGTGCAGAACATCGGCATGAAGACCCGTGATGCGCTGAACCTGGTGCCCGATACCGAGATCGAAGTGATCGAACGTTGCTCGGGTCATGATGGAACCTATGCCGTCAAGCAGGAATATCACGAGATTTCGATGAAGATCTGTCGCCCGGTGTTCAACAAGGTCAAACAGGCCGAGCCGGATCACTATACCAGTGACTGCATCATGGCCGGCCACCAGATCGAAAACGGCCTGCGCGATGGGTCCCATCCCGAACATCCGATGACCCTGCTACGGGTTGCTTACGGCATATAAGCAACAGGACCGAGGGACGAGTTACGAGGGACGAGGAAAACCATTAACCGCCAGGACACGAAGAAAATAAATAATTTATTACCTGGTGCCTTTGTGTCTTGGTGGTGAGATTTTAGTTCCTTTGTTGTTGACCGAATACACATGCAGATTCGAGAGGTTTGATAATGGCTATGTTGACACGTGATGACCTGATGTCGCTGGAAGAGTACGCCAGGGAGCGCAAGAATTTTCGCGCCAAAGTGCTGGAACATAAAAAATCGCGCAAGGTGATTTTGTCCGATCATGCGACGCTGTATTTCGAGGACAAGCTGACCATGCAGTATCAGATCCAGGAAATGCTGAGGGTTGAGCGTATTTTCGAACAGGAAGGGATTCAGGATGAGCTGGATGCCTATAATCCGCTGATCCCCGACGGCAGCAACCTCAAGGCCACCTTCATGATCGAATATGAGGATGAAGAGGAGCGCAAAAAGGCGCTGGCCAAACTAATCGGTGTCGAGGATAAAGTCTGGGTCCAGGTTGAAGGCCAGGACAAGGTCTATGCCATTGCCGATGAAGACATGGAACGGGAAGACGAGACCAAGACCTCGTCGGTGCATTTCATGCGCTTCGAGCTCACCCCGCCGATGGTCGAAGCCGCCAAAAACGGCGCGGCGATTAATATGGGCATCGACCATGAGAACCTGACGACCAGTATCACCGTCAGCGACGACATCCGCGAGGCACTGGTAGCCGACTTCCAGTAACCCGTCGTTAACCTGCAAAAAAGCCCGGCCTGTGATGGCCGGGCTTTTTGTGTCTGGAAAAGACTGTTTCACCGCAGAGACGCAGAGGACGCGGAGAAATGATTTTTAGTGTTGAATTATGAATACAATATCCCTTTGCGCACTCTGCGTCTCTGCGGTAACAGCAGTAGCCGTAGGTCAGATTGCGCATAGCGCTACCTGACATTATTCGTGTTGGCAGAGGTGTCACGCAGTGGTAGGCCGGACATAGCAACGCGGTGTCCGGCAATCGGCGGTGTTGCCCGATACCGCGGAGTTTATGCCCGCAGGGTGCTTTATCGGGCCTGATATGGATTGACCTGTCAAACGCTTGCACTGATTATGTTGTTTTCATTTCCTTATCAATGGCTTCGGCTCAGGATATGAAAGGCAATTAGCGACGGTGGATCACTCTGATATGCGTGGGTTGGTTACCGACCTGACTTCACTTCGTCGCGGAGCTGCCCTTCTCTACAGTCGTGGGTCTGCCCTCCCTAAAAAGGACGCCACATAGGCCCGGCAGGGGTTCTCCTCACCGGCCTCCCATACCCTGAGCCGAAGCCACTGACCGTGCGTCATGCCAGTGCCTTGCTGCCGTGGGCTTTCCCCTGAACTTCACAGACGATGGCCCAGATAAAGCCCGCTAGTTCCCGCGCCACGGCGGTGGTCACCTGCTTTTTATCCTTGCCCGCCTGCATCAGCGTTCGGTAGCGTCCACACAGGCGTTTTTGTGCCTGCCAGGCGATGGCCTGAACCTGGGGGGACGTTTTCTCGGCACGCCGTTCAATACAGTGGGTCTTGCGGGCGGCAAAGCGGTAATTCCAGGCGGCCTCCACCAGCACGCGTCGCACATGGCCGTTGCCCGTGCGGGTAATCCCGCCCTGACGTCGTGACGGGCCGCTGGAGTGTTCGCTGGGCACCAGTCCAAGATAGCCCATCAGTTCCCGGGGCGAGTCAAAACGGGTAATGTCGCCCAGCTCGGCCAACGTTGTCACGGCCGTGACAAGACTCACCCCGCGCAGCGCCATCAGCGCTTCGGCCACCACGCCAAGCGACCAGATGCCAAGATGGTCGCGCATCTGCGCCTCCAGCTGTGCCACGCGCCGTTGGGCCGACCTGACACTATCGATGTACTCCTGTAGCACGAGTTGCTGGAGCACCTGTTCGAACTTGACGCCCTCCAACCAGCGCCAATGTGCCTGGGTCCATCGGCTCTTCCCGGGATAACGCTTGCCATGACGCAGCAAAAACGCGCCCAACCGTTGCCGTGCCTTGAGCTCCAGGCTTTTCATGTCCTCCCGGGCCCGACTCAGATCACGCATGGCTTCTTGTTCTTCATCCGGTACCCAGACCGCCGTCAGCTCGCCGGAGCGATGCAGCCGGGCCAGCATCAGCGCATCACGCCGATCGGTCTTCATCCGCTCGCCGGACTTGCGAGGAATGAGCGAGGGAGCAACCACCTCGCACGCATGACCCAGGCCGATCAGTTGCCGATAGAGACCGTAACCGCACGGGCCGGCTTCGTAACAGAAGCGCAGTGCCTCGCCATCCGGGCTCAGCCGGTTGATCAGCTTGGCCACAGCGGCGCAGCTGTTCTCGATTTCGCCGTGATATTCCGGCTCGCCACGTCCCTCCCTGGCAACGGCAACCGCAATCGTGGCTTTGTGAACATCCAAACCAACGTAAATGTTGTTAAACTCGTTCATGACCTGCCCCCTCGATGTGGCTCTGTGTTAATGGGTTTTCCCAACCTCCTAACATAACCCACGTTGTCGAGGCTGGGCAGGTCAATCCATTATGTCTACGACTTTCGAGTACGAAAATTAAACGCGGAGTTCGCAGAGACGCGGAGGCGCAGAGAAAATAATATGCTTTTCTTTGCGGCTCAGCGTCTTTGCGAGAGTGCCGGGGTGATTGCTCAGAACTGCAACCCCATCTGCACAAAGCCGGACAGGTTGTTGTCGTTGCCCATGACCGCGGCGTCGACCTGCAGTCCCAGGATGTTGACGCCCAGGCCGGCGGAGAGCAGGTCATCGTCGGGGCCGGTGACGTCGGCGGTGTTTTTCACATACCCGGCGCGCAGCTTGAGCGTGTTGAAGGCATCGACCTCGAGCCCGGCGGCCAGCATCTGGGTCTTGTCGCTGCCGTCGACCAGCGGATCGTTTTCCTGCAGATCGTAATCCACCGCCACGGTGATGACATCGCCGTTATAGGCCAGGCCGGCGCGGGTCTGGGGTTCGATCTTCACCGTATTGTTCCGTGAAGTGGTGTAGGTTTGCTCACTGATATTGCGCATCACCACGCCGACCTGCCAGCGGCTTTCCTCGCCCAGCTGGTAGACCAGGCCGATATCGGCATTGAGGCTGCCGCCGTGATCCTTTTCGCCTTCCTCGGTGGCGGCGTCGATCAGATCGCTTAGATCGTCGACCGTGCGCAGCAGGACCGAGTCCGAATCATAGGAAGTGACCGACTGGGATTTGGGCGTGAGGCCGATGGACAGGCGACCGAACTGGCGGGCCAGGCTGACGCCCACCTCGGTCACTTCCAGGCCGACCAGGTCGATGGTTGAATCGACACCGTTGCTGCCAGCGTAGGTGACGCCGCTGTTGGCCTGAATATACTGGTTGGCACTGACGGCCCCGGCCCATTTTTCCGCCGAGAAGCCGACATTCAGGGCGCCGTTGCCCAGCACGTCGAGCCGCTTGCCGTCGGCGCTCAGGGCAGCAGCCTGTGTCCCGGCCGCATCGCCGGCGTCGTAGGCGTCGCTGAAGTCCTCGATATCATCCAGCAGGTTTTCGTTATCGATGGCCTGAACCCCGAGCCCGGCGGTGAGGGAAAAATCGTCCTCGAAACGCTGGGCGGCCAGCATGGCCGGGTTGGTGAAGGGGGCCGAGGCGATATTGCTGCTGGCCACGCCGGTGGTGCCCATCCCGGCCGAGCGGGCCTCGTAGGTGGCAAACGGCAGGGCGGTGGCATTCAGGCTCAAACCCAGTAACGAGGCGGTCAGCAAGGGGCGTGTGAATTTCGTCATTATTTTCTCCCGTGTGTGGCAACAAAACCCGGTACGGTGACAGGGCAGCAAAAAATACATGGTTATGCCGATTTTTTGTTATTATCGGGTGCTGACCAAATTGCTTTAATAATTAATAGATTACGAGCCAGTTCCCGTTGCAGCCAGAAATCATCCCACGTGCCGAGCATGCCGTCTCCCGGGCGGATATCAGTGAGTATGCGCTCAAGGTGCTCTATCGCCTGAAAAAGGCCGGCTATGCGGCCTATCTGGTCGGCGGCGGGGTGCGCGATTTGCTATTGCGCCATCGGCCCAAGGATTTCGACGTGGCGACGGACGCCACCCCCGACGAGGTCAAAAAGCTGTTTCGCAATTGCCGGCTGATCGGCCGGCGTTTTCGGCTGGCGCATGTGCATTTTGGCCGGGATATCATCGAAGTCGCCACTTTTCGGGCCCAGCACCGCGACGGGGACGAAGACGGGGTGATGACCGACGGGATGATTCTGCGCGATAACGTCTTCGGCAGCCTGGAAGAGGATGCCTTCCGGCGCGATTTCACCGTCAATGCCTTGTATTACAACATCGAGGATTTTTCCCTGGTCGACTACACCGGCGGGCTGAGCGATCTGGAACAGCGCCGGCTGCGGATGATTGGCGATCCCGAGGTGCGCATCCAGGAAGATCCCGTCCGTCTGCTGCGGGCGCTGCGTTTTGCCGCCAAGCTTGGCTTCAGTCTTGATCCGCAACTGGAGCAGCAGTTCGCTCGCCATGGCGGGCGGCTGCTGGATGTGCCCCCGGCACGGCTGTTCGAGGAAATCCTGAAGCTGTTTATGAGTGGCTATGGGATCCGGGCGTTCGAACTGTTAGTGCACTACGATATTTTCCGTTACCTGTTCCCGCAGACGGCCGATTTAATGGAAGCTGATGACGGTTATACCCGGCGCTTTATCGAAGCCGGTCTGGGTAACACGGATCGCCGTCTCCAGGATGACAAGCCGGTCACGCCGTTCTTTTTATTTGGCGTGCTGCTGTGGCCGGTGGTCCGGCAACAGGCACAGCTGTTACAGGAACAGGATGAGAGCGAGCTGCAGGCCCTGCAACAGGCGGCCGGCGACGTGGTGCAGGCGCAGACCCGCCGCATCACCATTCCCAAACGGTTCGGTCTGCCGATGAAAGAGACCTGGTTGATGCAGGCACGTCTGTCACGACGCCAGGGCAAGCGGGCGGTGCGCCTGCTGGAGGCCCCCCGGTTTCGCGCCGGGTATGATTTTCTGTTGCTGCGTCAGCAGGCCGGTGAGCCGTTGCAGGAATTGTGCGACTGGTGGACGCAGTTTCAGGAGGCCGACGAGAAAGGCCAGCGCGACATGCTGCAGACGGTCTCTCCCGGCAAGAGCAAGCGCGGTCGGCGGCGCCGGAAAAAACACACATGATCACCGCTTATATTGCCCTGGGCAGCAACCTCGATGATCCGCTTGCCCAGGTCAGACAGGCCATGGCGGAACTGGAGCGGCTGGAGGAGAGCGCCTTGCAGGCGGCGTCATCCCTGTATCGCTCCACGCCCATGGGTCCGGCCGATCAGCCGGATTATATCAATGCCGTGGTGGCGCTGCAGACCGGGCTTGCCCCGCATGCCCTGCTGGATACACTGCAGGCCATTGAGCAGGCCCATGGGCGGCAACGCGGCGCGCAACGCTGGGGGCCCCGTACGCTGGATCTGGATGTGTTACTCTATGGCGAGGAAACGATCAACGATCAACGTTTAACCATTCCGCACCCGGGCATCAGCGAGCGGGCATTTGTGTTGTTCCCGTTGCAGGAGATTGTCGCACCGGATTTCATTATTCCGGGTCACGGATCGCTGCAGGAGTTACTGCCCCGGGTCGCGGCGGATCGGCCGGAGCGTCTGCCAGATGCGTGATAGCGGTTCTCTCGGTTACATTGTGGTGGAAGGGCCGATCGGGGTGGGCAAGACCACCCTGGCCCGGCGCCTGGCCGATTCTTTCGGCTCGGATCTGATTCTCGAAGGCGCGGATGAAAATCCGTTTCTGGAACGCTTTTATGACAACCCCCGCGGTGTGGCGCTGCAAACCCAGCTGTTTTTTCTGTTTCAACGGGTGCGCCAGATCCAGGAACTGCAACAGAGCGATATGTTCGCTCCGGTGCGGGTGGCCGACTTCCTGATGGAAAAGGATCGCCTGTTCGCCGAGCTGACCCTGGATGCCGAAGAGTTCAAACTCTATGATCAGGTATATCAACACATGGCCGTGAGCGGGCCGCAACCGGATCTGGTGGTTTACCTGCAGGCGCCGGTTGACGTATTGCGCAAACGCATTGCCGAGCGCGGCCGCCCCTATGAACGCAGCCTGGATCCCAATTACCTGCACCGCTTGAGCGAAAGTTACATGGCGTTTTTTCATGATTACAACGCGTCGCCCCTGTTGATCGTCAATGCCGCCGGGATCGACTTTGCCAACAAGGTACAGGATTACGAACTGTTGCTGGAGCAGATCGGCAAGATTCGCAGTGGCCGTCATTATTTCAACCCCGGACCTCTGGAACTATGAGCCCGAACGATGAACCCATATTAACGGTCGAAGATTTGCGCGCCATGAAACAGCGTGGCGAGAAGATCGCGGTACTGACGGCCTATGACGCGAGCATGGCCCGCCAGTGCGAACAGGCGGGGGTGGAGGTGTTACTGGTGGGCGATTCGCTGGGGATGGTGGTGCAGGGGCACGATTCCACCCGCCCGGTGAGCATGGCGGACATGGTTTATCATATCGCCCACGTGGCCCGCGCCCGGCAACGGGCACAGTTGATCGCCGATATGCCATATCAAAGTTATGCCGACGATGCCCGGGCGCTGGAAAACGGTCGGGCCTTGCTGGAGGCCGGCGCCGACATGGTCAAGCTGGAAGGCGGTGGTCCACTGGTGACCCGGGTGCGCCATCTGGTCGACAACGGGGTGCCCGTCTGCGGTCACCTGGGGTTGTTGCCCCAGTCGGTGGCCGGGCCGGACGGCTACCGGGTTCAGGGACGCGATGCCGAGGCGGCGCGACAGATGATCGAGGATGCCCGGGCCCTGGAGCAGGCCGGTGCCGCATTGCTGGTCCTCGAGTGTATTCCCCGGCAACTGGCGATCCAGATCACCGAATCGGTCTCCATTCCGACCATTGGCATTGGTGCCGGTGCCGACTGCGACGGCCAGGTCCTGGTGATCTATGATCTGCTGGGTATCACACCCGGCAAGCGGCCGCGTTTTGTCCGCGATTTTTTACGTGGACTGGGACCGGGCCAGGGCATTCAGGAGGCGATTGCGGAATACGTGCGTCAGGTCAAATCCGGCGAGTTCCCGCAACCGGCACAAAGTTATCAATAACGCACAAGGATCGGAGGTCGAAATGAAAAAATTACTCCTCGTTATAACACTGGTGGTTTTGCAGGGCTGTACCTGGGTCAAACTGGACCCTGCCGGTGAACAGGTCAGGGTGGTTGAAAAGCAACATGTTGAACACTGCAAGCGTCTGGGCAAGACCACCGTGTCGGTCAAATCTACCGTCATCGGCGTAGAACGCAAGCAAGAAGCGATGCAGGAGGAACTGGAAATCCTGGCGCGCAATAACGCGGCGGATATCAAGGGAGACACGATTGTTGCCATCTCCGACATCGAGGATGGCCGACGGGTCTACGATATTTATCGCTGCAAGCAAGCCGAATAAACCGATCAGGCCGGTTTTCCTGTTCGGTGCCGTAGCGGAGCATTTCGATATGCAGGTTTTTGATCAGGTCCGCGACATGCAGCTGCAAAGTCTGTCGTGGCGGGCCGCCGGCTGGCGTATCGCCTTGGTGCCCACCATGGGCAACCTGCATGAGGGGCATCTGGATCTGGTGCGCGAGGCCGCGCGTCGGGCCGATCGGGTGGTGGTCAGTGTCTTCGTCAATCCACTGCAGTTCGATGATGCCGCCGATTTTCAGCGTTATCCCCGCACCCTGAATGATGATCTTGCGCAGCTGTCAAAGCTGAACGTGGCGGCGGTTTTCGCGCCCGGCGAGCAAGCCATGTATCCCGAAGGCCGCGAGACGGTGACCCGGGTGGAGGTCCCACAGCTGACCGGGGAACTGGAAGGCGCACGCCGACCCGGCCACTTTACCGGTGTCGCGACCGTGGTGACCAAGCTGTTTCAGGTGGTGCTGCCGGAAGTGGCGCTGTTTGGCGAGAAGGATTACCAGCAGCTGCTGGTGGTGCGCAAGCTGGTAGCGGATTTGAATCTGCCGCTGGAGATCGTTGGCTGGCCGACGCGGCGCGAAGCGGACGGGCTGGCCATGAGCTCGCGCAACCGGCTGCTGGGCGCGGACGAGCGGCAGCGAGCGCCCCGGCTTTACGCCATCCTGCAGTGGGTCGCCGAACAGGTGCGGTCGGGGCAGACGCATTTTACCCAGCTTGAAGCCGGGGCATGGGAGCAGCTGATTGCCGCCGGTTTCGAGCCCGAATATATCACTGTTCGCAGCGCGGTCGATCTGCGGGCTGCCGTTGTCGGCGAACCGCTGGTGGTACTGGGAGCTGCGCGGCTGGGCGAGGTACGGCTGATTGATAACCTGCGAATTTGAAGGCGGTCAGCCAAAAGCGGCGGGGCCTGTCAAGCCAGGTCTGTAAAAACACCTTATAAAAGAAGATCTTGGCTGGTAGGAAGGCCGGGTTGGGCATGCTAAAATAGATAGTTCCCAAACGCGTGTCGTAGTGATAGAGGAACAGTTGGACCATGATGACCACCATGCTGAAGGCCAAGCTGCACCGGGCCCGGGTGACCCATTCGGAGCTGGAGTATGAAGGTTCCTGCGCGATTGACGGCAAACTGCTCGAAATTTCCGGTATCCGCGAATACGAGCAGATCGAAATCTACAACGTCACCAACGGCGAGCGATTTACCACCTACGCGATCCGTGCCAAGGATGAGTCCGGCATCGTCTCCGTCAACGGCGCCGCCGCGCACAAAGCCAACCCCGGCGATGTGATCATCATCTGCGCCTACGTCGGCCTGGATCAGAAAGAACTGGCCAGCTACAAGCCCAAACTCGTCTATCTCGACGAGCACAACAACATCACCCACACCCGCAATACCATTCCCGTCCAGGTCGCCTGACCCTCATTCCCGTTAGTGGCCAGTTTCAGGGTAATGTCTCTTTCCCTGACGCTCTGGAAAATAACGCAGAGGACGCAAAGACGCGAAGGCCGCAAAGTAATTTTGAATTCTGAATGATGAATTTTGAATTGGTTAGTGAATACCGTCACTCAAAACTCAACATTGAAAATTGTCACTTTAATTAGAAAATGACCTCCTTTGAACCGGCAAATTCTATAAGGAGGCCATTATGAGAGAATGGTAGGCCGGACATAGCAACGCGGTGTCCGGCAATCGGCGGTGTTGCCCGATACCGCTTCGCTTTATCGGGCCTGCGACTCTTTTCTGACGCCTGGAAAATAACGCAGAGGACGCAAAGACGCGAAGGACGCAAAGTAATTTTGAGTTCTGAATGATGAATTTTGAATTGATTAGTGGTAGGCCGGACATAGCAACGCGGTGTCCGGCAATCGGCTAAAGACAATCTCGGATGTCGCCAACAGCGCAAAACCCGATTTAGACGAAATAACATGCACTTCCTTACATATTTTCTGCATCTTTTTATCAGGGGTAAATTTTTTGTGCCCCGAAAAGGCTTTGATCAAAACGCGCCGGGTTGATTTGTTCGCTGGTGGGTTGCATCGGTATTCGCTTAAAGGTAATGTTTTTGTAAAGTGGTAGCTGGATGTTTTACCACCAGAACAACGACGCAGGTTTTCCCGGTGTCGTCTATTAGATAATAACGATATAGATCAAGATATCATAAGAGCTGTAAGGAGAATGAGTATGCATACGGTAACGAATTTTATAAAAGGTGGACTGGTTTCGGTTGTACTTGCTACTGTCTTTCTGGGGCAGAGCGCCCTGGCGGGGCCGATGGATCCGGATCACAAGGTGATTATCCAGGTCAGTACGGATGATGCCCGCACCCAGAAGATTGCCCTGAATAATGCCGCAAACCTGCAAAAAGCGTACGGAATGGATAACGTTGACGTGCAGATTGTTGCCTATGGACCGGGACTGAGCCTGCTTACCGATAACGGGACAAATGCCAAGCGGGTCGAGAGCATGGCCATGCAGAATATCAACTTCAATGCCTGCGCCAATACCATGGCCAAGATCGAGAGCAAAAAAGGTAAAAAGCCGGCCCTGGCCGAGGGTGTTGAAGTGGTTCCCGGCGGCGTCGCCCGGATCACCGAGCTGCAGGAACAGGGTTACACCTACATTCGTCCGTAACCTTGTTTTACGAACAAGCTCGACTGCACAAAGGGCCGGTTTACCGGCCCTTTTTTATTCAGTAACAAACCGGAATCGTCTATCTCGATAAGAACAAATCTATCACCCACACCAGAAATACCATTTTCGAACAGGTCACCCGATCCCTTTTTTCTCATTCTCTGGGAATGAACGCAGAGGACGCAAAGACGCGAAGGACGCAGAGAAAGATTATCTATTATCAATCGTTTGTTCAGAACAAAATCGTCAGTAAAGCTAATTTTTATAGACTGGCGAACAATTATTCTGGTTATTTTTTCTTTGCGTTCTCTGCGCCTCCGCGTTCTCTGCGTTATTTAGCAGAGAACCCGAAAAAAGAATAATTACTGCGAGATAAATTCTCTTCTAGCCTGTATTGCGCATTCCCGCGGCGATGGCGTTGATACTGCGCAGCAGGGGGTTGAGCCACTGGTTGCGTTCTTCCTCGCTGATTGTTTCGTCGCGGAAGCGTTCGATGAGGATGCGCTGGATCTGGTTGAGGGGATCCAGGTAGGGATTGCGGCGTTTGAGAGAGAGGGCGAGGTTGGGGGTTTCGGCCATCAGTTCCTGCAAACGGGCGGCTTCCAGGACGCGCAGGCGGGTGCGGTTATATTCGCCGTTGATCATGTTGTAGATGGTTTTGGCAGTATTCGGATCCTTGCACAGGCCGGCGTAGTCCTGGGCGATGTGCATGTCGCCCTTGAACAGGGACATCTGGGTATTGCTCAGCAGGGCGCTGAAGAACGGCCAGCTCTGGTACATCTCCTGGAGCTTTTGCAGTCTCTCCGGGCTGCGCCCGACCCATTTCTCCAGCGCGCTGCCAATCCCGTACCAGGCCGGGATCGTATGGCGAGACTGGGCCCAGCCAAAGACCCAGGCGATGGCGCGGACCGATTCCTTGGAGCGATCGGTTTTCTTGCGATGCGAGGGACGCGAGCCGATGTTCAGCAGTCCGATCTCCGAAACCGGGGTGGCCTCGTAGAAATAATCGAGGAAGCCGGGGGTATTGTCGGTCAGTTCGCGATACTGTTTTTCGCCGGTCGCGGCCAGTTCGGCCATGATATCCAGGTATTCGGGATTGTCCGGCGGTGGCGGTTCGATCAGGTTGCGGCTCGCCTTGAGCAGTCCGGTGATGCCCATGGTCAGCTCGTAAACCGCGGTTTCCTGGTTACTGTATTTATAGGAGAGCACTTCACCCTGTTCGGTGAACTTGATCTCACCGTGCACGGTGCCGGTCGGTTGCGAGAGGATCGAATCGTGGGTCGGGCCGCCGCCGCGACCCATGGTGCCGCCGCGACCATGGAACATACGCAGCTTGATATTACGTTGCTGTGTCAGGGCCGTAATCTGTTGTTGTGCCTGATACAGGTTCCAGGTGGAAGCGAGAATGCCGCCGTCCTTGCAGGAGTCAGAGTAGCCCAGCATCACTTCCTGGGTATTACCGGAGGCATTGAGCAGTTCGGTGTAGGTCGGGATATCCAGCAACTGGTTCATCACCGGTTCGATATGGGCCAGATCGTTAACCGTTTCGAACAGCGGTGAGATGCGGATATGGCAAAACGGAGTCTCGTTCTCGTAACCCGACAGGCCGGCCAGCCAGCCGAGGAACATCACTTCCATTACATGACTGGCCTGGTGGGTCATGGAGATGACATAGGTACCGAAGGCGTGCGGGCTGACTTCCTCGCGCAGCCGGGCCATGACCTGAAAGACTTCGACGGTCTCGCGACTCATCTCCGACAGGGGTTCGAGATCGATTTGTGGTGCTTCGCCCTGGCGGATCAGCTCGGCCAGTTTGTTAAGCCGACCCTCCTCGTCCAGGGCGGCGTAATCGCTGCCGTCCAGCTGGCGAATGACCTCAGAGACCGTTTCGGTGTGGATGGTCGATTCCTGGCGAATGTCCAGCTGGGCAAGATAAAAACCAAAGGTTTCCACCAGGCGGATAAGATTTTGCAGTTCGCCGTCGGCGATGATGGTATCGTTGTGACTGATGAGTGAATCGCGGATCAGATAGAGATCGGCCAGCAGTTCATGTTCGTTGGCGTAGCCGCAGCCCAGACCGACATACTCGGCGTCGTCGATACGCGATTGCAGCTTGTCCAGGGTGGCCAGCAGCCGCTTTTGCATGATGAACAGCTTGCGGCGATAGGGCTCCTGCTTGAAGCGCCCCGGATTATCGGCGTAGATGTGCGGATAACGTTGTTCGTCCTGCTGCAGGCTGTCGTTGAACGCGGCATTCGGCGCGCATAGCTGCGAGGAGTGGGTCAGGGTGCGGGTCAGACCCCGTACCCGTTCGTAATATTCCTCCACCGCCGCCCGGGCCATCATGTTGACCGCCTTGACGGTGGTCTGCGGTTTGACGAAGGGATTGCCGTCACGATCGCCGCCAATCCAGGAACCGAAGCGAATAAAACTCGGGACCCTGACACCGTGGCCGGTGCCGTAAATATGGTTAAGGGACTTTTCCAGGTTGCGATAGGTATCGGGCACCGCGTCGAACAGGGATTCCTTGAAGTAATACAGCCCGTTTTTGACCTCGTCGAGCACCTGCGGCTTGTTCACCCGCACTTCATTGGTCTTGTAGAGAATGCGAATATGGCGGCGCAGCTTCTCGTGAATCTCTTCGCGCTGGTTGAGAGTCAGGTTCGGGACATCCAGCTCTTCACTGATGACGAAGATCCGGCGCAATGCCTCGAGGATGGTCCGGCGCTTGGCTTCGGTCGGGTGGGCGGTAAACACCGGAATATAGGCCAGGCGATCCAGCAGGGTCTGGACCTGGGCCGGTTCTATACCGTCGCCTTCCAGTTCCTTTAATACCGCGTGATAGGAGCCTTTCCAATCGGGACCGGTCTTGCCGGCGTCACGACGGCGCAGGCGGTGCTGAAAGGATTCCTCGGCAATATTGACCAGGCTGAAATAGATGGCAAAGGCGCGCACGACATGAACGAGGGTTTCGGCATCCAGCGTGGCGGTGTATTCGGCCAGTTTGTGCCGTTTTTTGGGGTTATCCACCTGGCGCAGGCTGATATGGCCCTTGCGCAGGGTTTCCACGGCGTTGAACACCTTCGCCCCGGCATGTTCCTGCAGGATCTGGCCGAGGATATTACCAAACAGTTTAACCCGGGAACGTAACGGTTTGTCGTTCACCGGCTGTTTGCCGGTCTGACGGGTCCCGTCTTGCGAGGAAGTTTTTTCTGCCGTCATAGCCGCTGCTTGTATCGGTTGCAAAATGACCGCACATTATAGCCGCCAAACTGAGGAGTGTGTCCCTTGACGGAATTTTTTCTATATGATCCGAAAAGGGTGGTAACAATGGTTGCCTTGTGGGGGCAGCGTGTTAGTATCTTTATAAACACCGTAAGTTAATGAATTATGACGGATTAATGACAGGTATATCAATGGACTCCGCCCCCGTATCCCGTACCGCTCTGCCAGCCTGGCAGGCCCTGCAGCAGCATGCCAAAACCATTGAATCGCTCCACATGCGCGAGCTGTTCGACAGCGATCCGGACCGCTTTGCCCGTTTCTCGCTGACGCTGGATGATCTGCTGCTGGATTATTCCAAGAACCGGATCACCGAGGAGACGCGGGCGCAGTTGCTGGAACTGGCCGGGCAATGCGAATTGCCGGCCTGGATCGAGCGCATGTACAGCGGCGAGGCGATCAACCATACCGAGCAGCGTGCCGTGCTGCACACGGCGCTGCGCGATCCCGAGTCGGGACCGATCCGGGTCGAGGGAGAGGATGTTCTGCCCCAGGTCCAGGCGGTGCTGGCGCAGATGCGCGAGCTCAGCGACACCATCCGTTCCCGTCAGTGGCGGGGCTATACCGGCCAGCCGATCACCGATGTGGTGAATATCGGGGTGGGCGGTTCGGATCTGGGGCCGGTGATGGCCTGCGAGGCTCTGCGGCCGTATGCCATCCATGATCTGCGCATGCATTTTGTCTCCAATGTGGACGAGAACCATATTCTCGACACCCTGGAAGCGATCAAGCCCGAAACCACCCTGTTTATTATCGTCTCCAAGAGCTTTACCACGCAGGATACCCTGGTCAATGCCAAAACCGCGCGTAAATGGTTTCGCCAGATCGCCGGGGACGAGGGAGCCATCGATCGCCATTTTATTGCGGTCAGCGATAATGTCCCGGCCGCCGTGGAATTCGGCATTCCCGAGTCCAACATCTTTCGCATGTGGGACTGGGTCGGTGGCCGCTATTCCATGTGGTCGGCGGTGGGTCTGAGTATCGCCATTTCGGTGGGGATGGATCATTTCGAGGCCATGCTGCAGGGCGCCTGCGATATGGATCGCCATTTTCGCAGTGCGCCACTGGAACAGAATATGCCGGTGATCCTGGGCCTGCTCGGTATCTGGTACAACAATTTTCTCGGCGCATCGACCTGCGCCATATTGCCGTATGATCAGCACCTCAAGTATCTGCCCGATTATCTGCGCCAGATGGATATGGAGAGCAATGGCAAGAGCGTGGACCGCCAGGGTAATCCGATTACCGACTACGAGACCGGCCCGGTGCTGTTCGGTCAGCTGGGGATTACCGGCCAGCACGCCTTTTATCAATTGATGCACCAGGGCACCAAACTGATCCCGGCGGATATCCTCGCCCCGATTACCAGCCTGCACTGCATCCGCGATCATCATCGTATCCTGATGTCCAATGTCTTTGCCCAGACCGAAGCCTTCATGCGCGGCAAAACCGACGCCGAGGCGCGCGCCGACATGCAGGCCCAGGGACTGGACGAAGCGGAGATCGAACGGTTGTTACCCTATCGCGTCTTTCCCGGTAACAAACCGACCAATACGATCCTGTTCCACACCCTCGATCCCCGCACCCTCGGACGGCTGATCGCTCTTTACGAACACAAGGTCTTCGTCCAGGGCGTGATCTGGAACATCAACTCGTTCGATCAATGGGGCGTGGAACTGGGCAAACAACTGGCCGCGGAAATCCTGCCCGAACTGGAAGACAGCACCCCCATCGACAGCCACGACAGCTCGACCAACGGGCTCATTAACTACTACAAGGGATTGCGTCCGGATAAGTAACAGGGACGAGGGACGAGTTACGAGGGACGAGGAAAAACGGTTACGGCATCCGGCAGCACTACATCGTTGTTGTCAGGTAAAGTGATTATATATCGACGGGAAATTAAAGAATGAATCAGGGGCAGGAGCTTGTTTCCTCGTCCCTCGTCCCTCGTAACTCGTCCCTGTGTTTTAAGTTGGTAGCGCTCCCCGGACTCGAACCGGGACGGGTTGCCCCACGGCATTTTGAGTGCCGCGTGTCTACCAATTCCACCAGAGCGCCATTGCGGCGGCCATTATAGGCAAATCGGGCCGCGGTTGTAAGGGCGTTTGGCGTCGAAGGCGCGCAAATCTGCTACTATGCGCCGCCATGCGACGCCAGGATTTTCATTTTGATCTGCCCGAGGAGCTGATTGCCCAGGTGCCCGCCGCCCAGCGACGGGACAGCCGTTTGCTGTGCCTGGAAGGCGCGACTGGCGAGATAGCGGATCGGCAGTTTGTCCAGTTGCCGGACCTGCTGCAGGCCGGCGATCTGCTGGTGATGAACGATACCCGGGTGATTCCGGCGCGGCTGTTCGGGCGCAAGGCGACCGGCGGACAGGTCGAGGTGCTGGTGGAGCGGTTGCTCGATGACACTGATTTGCTGGCTCACGTGCGTGCCAGTAAAAGCCCGAAGGCGGGCACCACGCTGCACCTGAGCGAGACCGTGAGCGCCACGGTACTGGGACGTGAAGGGGATCTGTTTCACCTGCGGCTCGCCGATCGCGACGATCCCCAACGCCCCTTGCTGACGATACTGGACGAGCTGGGACACATGCCGCTGCCGCCCTATATTCGTCGCGCCGATGAAAGGGTCGATCGGGAACGTTACCAGACCGTCTTTGCCCGCCGCCCCGGCGCGGTGGCCGCCCCCACCGCCGGACTCCATTTTGATGAAGCCATGCTGGTCCAGCTGGCGGCGCAGGGGATCGAGACCGCCTGGGTCACGCTGCATGTCGGCGCCGGCACCTTTCAGCCGGTACGGGTGGAGGAAATTCACGAACACCACATGCACGCCGAATGGGTCGAGGTGAACGAGACCGTTTGCCAGCAGGTGGCACAGACCCGCCAGCGAGGCGGGCGGGTGATCGCCGTGGGCACCACCAGCGTGCGCTGTCTGGAATCGGCGGCGCGCGACGGCCAGCTGCGACCGTTCACTGGCGACACGGACATCTTTATCTATCCGGGCTACGAGTTTCAGATCGTTGACGGGCTGATCACCAACTTCCATCTGCCCGAATCGACCCTGCTGATGCTGGTCTGCGCCTTCGCCGGCTACGACAACGTCATGCGCGCCTACCGCCACGCCGTCGAACAGCGCTACCGCTTCTTCAGCTACGGCGACGCCATGTTACTTACCCGAGCCAGGTGAGTTGGTAGATAGGATGCTGGAAGGAACGCAAAGGACGCAAAGACGCAAAGGTCGCAAAGTTTTGAATGAGTAAGTAAAACAATGCGGAGTTTTTGTTTGGGTTACATGATTAGTCAGTAATGGTCATCAGGGAAAGGAAATGTATAGATATCATTATTATAATTTTGATTTTCTTTGCGTTCTCCGCGTCTTTGCGTCCTTTGCGTTTTTTCCAGTACGCTTAAGAAATGAAGGTTTCAGGTGAAATTTGAATTATTACAATCCGATGGCGAGGCGCGGCGCGGGCGGTTGACGTTTGATCGGGGAACCGTGGAGACGCCGGCGTTCATGCCGGTGGGGACGTACGGCACGGTCAAGGCGATGACGCCGGAGGAGTTGCGTGAGCTGGGCGCGGAGATCGTGCTGGGCAATACCTTCCATCTGATGCTGCGCCCGGGCACCGAGGTGATCGAGGCGCACGGCGATCTGCATGATTTTATGCACTGGGAAGGGCCGATTCTGACCGACTCGGGCGGGTTTCAGGTCTGGAGCCTGGGCAAGTTGCGCAAGATATCCGAAGAAGGCGTGTATTTTGCCTCGCCGGTGGATGGCAACCGGGTCTTTATGGGACCGGAGGAGTCCATGGCGGTACAGCGCGCACTGGGCTCGGACATTGTCATGATCTTTGATGAATGTACCCCCTATCCGGCAGCTGAAGAGGAAGCGCGGGTGTCGATGGAGCTGTCGCTGCGCTGGGCCGAGCGCTGCAAGACGGCCCATGGCGACAGCCCGGCCGCCCTGTTCGGTATCGTGCAGGGGGGCATGTACGAATCGCTGCGCCAGGCCTCGCTCGAGGGGCTGACGCAGATTGGCTTCGACGGCTATGCCATCGGCGGCCTGTCGGTGGGTGAACCGAAAGACGATATGCTGCGGATTCTGGACTATCTGGGCCCGCGCATGCCGACCGCGCATCCCCGCTATCTGATGGGCGTCGGCAAGCCGGAGGATCTGGTCGAGGGGGTGCGCCGGGGCATCGATATGTTCGACTGCGTGATGCCCACCCGCAACGCCCGCAACGGCTTCATTTTCACCTCTACCGGGCTGCTGCGCATTCGCAACAGTCAGTTTCGCACCGACACCCGGCCGCTGGATCCGGACTGCGATTGCTATACCTGCCGTCATTACAGCCGGGCCTATTTGCGCCATCTGGACAAGACCGGCGAGATTCTCGGCGCGCGGCTCAATACGCTGCATAATCTCCATTATTATCAGCGCCTGATGGCGCAGCTGCGCGAGGCGATTGCGGCCGGCCAGCTGGAGGCGTTCGTGGCCGATTTCTACGCCAAACGCTCGCAAGCCGTGCCGGCTATGTCATAATAGCGGGCCTCAAACCTCCAAACGACAAGGGACAGAGATTATGAGCTTTTTCATTTCCGATGCCATGGCGCAGGCGGCGCCGGCAGCCCAAGAACCCAACATCATGTCGCAGCTGATTTTCTTTATCGGGATTTTCGTCATTTTCTATTTTCTGCTGATTCGTCCACAGCAAAAACGCGCCAAGGAACACCGCAATCTGGTGTCGGCCTTGTCCAAGGGGGATGAAGTGGTGACCAACGGCGGTCTGGCCGGCAAGGTGACCGAAGTGGGTGATGAATATGTGAATCTGGAACTTACCGACAATGTCGAGGTCAAGTTACAGAAGCAGTCGGTCGTCAACGTCCTGCCCAAGGGCACTCTGAAGACCATCAATAAAGAATAACGTCGAACGCTTTGTGCGGCCGCCTGGTGCGGCCGCCGCCTCAATTCGGAATCGAGTCTCATGCTCAATCAGTACCCATTGTGGAAATATCTTTTAATCCTGCTGGTCCTGGTCACGGGAGTGCTCTATGCGCTGCCCAATGTCTATGGCACCGACCCGTCGATCCAGATATCGGGCAGCCGGGGTACGACGGTGGACAGTTCGACCCAGCACCGCGTGCGCGAACTGCTGGAAGGGCATGAGATCGCGTATCGCCGGATTACCCTGGATGACTCGGGCCTGCTGGTCCGTTTCTCCGATGTGGACGAACAGCTCAAAAGCAACGATGTGCTGCGCGAGAATCTGGACGACGGTTATGTGGTCGCGATGAACCTGGCACCGGCCGCCCCCGGCTGGCTGTCGGGCCTGGGTGCCTTGCCCATGTATCTGGGGCTGGATCTGCGCGGTGGCCTGCACTTTTTGATGGAAGTGGATACCGGGACGGTCATGGAGCAGACCTACGAGGATTTGAGTAATGAACTGCGCACGATTCTGCGCGAAGCGAAGGTGCGTTATCAGTCGGTGACCCAGCAGGAGGAAGTGATTGAACTGCGGTTTCGCGATGCCGAGGAACGCGAGGCGGCCGATGCGGCTATCAGTCGTGAACGGCGTAATCTGCAATTGCGCGAGCGTGAAGCGGACGGTGCCTATTATCTTATAGCCGCATTGACCGAGGACGCCATCACCGAAATCAAACAGGCGGCGGTCAAGCAGAACGTTACGACCCTGCGTAACCGTATCAACGAGCTGGGGGTGGCCGAGCCGATCGTGCAGCGTCAGGGTGACCAGCGAATCATCGTCCAGCTGCCGGGCGTGCAGGACAGCGCCCAGGTGAAAACCGTGATCAGTGCCACGGCCTCGCTGGAGTTTCGTCTGGTGGATACGCAAAACGATGTGCGCGAAGCCCTGCAGGGCCGGGTACCGTTTGGTTCGCGCCTTTACGAGGAGCGTAGCGGGGATCCGATTCTGTTGAAAAAACGGGTGATTATCACCGGCGAGCGCATTACCAACGCCACCTCCGGTTTCGATCAGGAGACCGGTTCGCCGGCGGTGTTTGTCAATCTCGACGGCGCCGGTTCCAGCCGTATGGCTAACACCACCCAGCAGAACATCGGCAAACCGATGGCCGTGGTGTTCATCGAATACAAGCCGGAAATCATTCGCGAAGACGGCGAGGAAAAAGTCGTCAACCGCAAGGTCGAGGAAGTGATTAATGTCGCCACCATTCGTGGTGTGTTCAGCAAACGTTTCCAGATTACCGGTCTGGAGCCGGAAGAGTCCCGCAACCTGGCCCTGTTGCTGCGTGCCGGCGCACTGGCGGCGCCCATCCGGATTATCGAGGAGCGCACCATCGGCCCATCCCTGGGGCAGGACAATATCGAGCAGGGCACCAGTTCGGTGATCATCGGCATGATTCTGGTGCTGGCCTTCATGGCGTTCTGGTACAAGGGCTTCGGTCTGGTGGCCAATGTGGCGCTGGTGGTAAACCTGGTCCTGATCGTCGCCGTATTATCAATGTTGCAGGCCACGCTGACCCTGCCGGGGATCGCCGGGATTGTCCTGACCGTGGGGATGGCCGTGGACGCCAATGTATTGATCTTCGAGCGTATTCGCGAGGAATTACAAAATGGCAATTCGCCGCAGGCCTCGATCAGTGCCGGCTACGGCAAGGCGTTGTCGACCATCGCCGATGCCAACATCACCACGTTGATCGCCGCGATGGTATTGTTCGTCTTCGGTACCGGGCCGATCAAGGGCTTTGCCATTACCCTCTCCATCGGGATCCTCACTTCGATGTTCACCGCGATTATGGGAACCCGGGCGATCGTCAACCTGTCGGTCGCTGGCAAGAAATTGCGCAAACTGTCTATCTAGGGCAACAGGACACGCGTTATGCAGATTTTTCAGAACACCAACTACAACTTTGTCGACAAACGCCGGTATGCGTTACTCGTGTCGGCGGTCCTGCTGCTGATCGCGATTGGCTCGCTGGCCACGCGCGGCCTGAACTTCGGCCTGGATTTCACCGGCGGGACATTGCTGGAGGTCGGCTACAGTGAATCGAAGGAACTCGAGCAGGTTCGCGACGCGCTTGAGGGTGCCGGATTCGAGAGCGCGGTGGTCCAGCATTTTGGCAGTTCGCGGGATATCGTTATTCGTCTGGCGCCCCAGGCCGAGCAGGTCAGCGCCACGCTGAGTGACGACATTCTCAAGGCATTGCGCGTCGAGGACGAGTCGGTCGAGATGCGACGGCAGGAGTTCGTCGGCCCGCAGGTTGGCGACGAATTACGCGACGATGGCGGCCTGGCGATGATTATTGCACTGGGCTTTATCCTGATCTATGTCATGGCCCGTTTTGAATGGCGCTTTGCCGTCGGCTCGATCACGGCCTTGATCCATGATGTGGTGATCGTGATCGGGTTTTTCTCCGTGACCGGTATGGAATTCGATCTGACGGTATTGGCGGCCGTACTGGCGGTGATCGGTTACTCGCTCAATGACACCATTGTGGTCTTCGATCGTATTCGGGAAAACTTTCTGCGCATGCGCAAGAGCCAGCCGCCGGAAGTCATCAATATCTCGCTGAACCAGACCCTGTCGCGCACCGTCGTCACTTCACTGACGACGCTGCTGGTCGTGCTGGCGATGTTCTTCCTCGGCGGGGAGCTGATTCACTCCTTCTCCGCGGCATTGCTGGTCGGGATCATTATCGGGACCTACTCGTCCATTTACGTGGCCAGCACGGCGGCCCTGGCGCTGAACGTTAACAGCACCAACCTGATCCCGGTGGAAAAAGAAGGCGCCGACCAGCCTGGCCACGAGCTCTGATTTCAGGCTTCTGGAATGAACGCAGAGGACGCAAAGTATAAAATCTATTGATTAATGGCGCTATTCAAGCAAAACGACTGATTATCGTTTTATTCATTTGCGAGTACTGAACCATACAAGAGCAATCTCTGCGTTCTTTGCGCCTTTGCGGACTTTGCGTTACAAACCAATCTGAATCATAGATGCAAAAGCCCGCAGAAGCGGGCTTTTGGTTTTAGCGGGAATGGAATTTTTTGACGTCTTCCATGGGGTCATGTTCGTCAGGCCGGGGCCGGACCATGCGGCAGACGGTGCTGCTGCGCGTTTCGCATTCGGGATCACTTTCGTCCTGTTCGACGCTCTTGATCACGGTTTCCGCCCAGATTGAGGCGATCCCCCACAGCGCCGCGCCCAGTGCCAGGGTGCCAAGGCTGATACCTTCGCTGGCGACCGGGCCGCCGAAAAAGGCGTAGATGATACTGATAATACCGGCAATCCAGAACACGGCAATCGGCGCGGCGCAACAACTGGCACAGCCATAACGACAGACCGCGACCGGCGGTGCAAGCAAGGCAAAAATACTGCGTTTCACCATCCCCCTCCTGATTATTCCTGTGGAATATGCTGGTGTAACGTAAGGTTACTGCCTAGTAAGCATGAATTTTTTATGACGGTCAAATGAATTTTGCATCGCCTGATCGCAAAAGGGAATAAAACCACGAGATTGATAAGGGCGTTAGGGCGTTAGGGCGTAAGAGCGGGGGCTCGTGCTGGAACAGAGGGCCGCGATCAGGCAGCCGATTCGCGTCGAATCAGGTAATCGACAATATCCGCACTGCGTTCGGGGCCCGACAGAGGATGCACGGTGGCGGGCGTGCTGCGTTGCTGATACGGATCCGGGCCGGGGGCCTCAATGGAGAGAATCTCCATATTATCCAGTCCCGGCTGATAGCCGAAATAGCTGGCCGACTCCTCCAGAGCATCGAGAACATCACGCATGGTGATCTCCAGGGCCTTGCTGCCGTTGTTGTTGCGTTTGGGCTGCGCCATCACTGCCGCCGTCTGTGTCCATGAATTGAATGGGCCTGTCCCAATAGCGGACCCGTTCCGGGATATTGAAGGGGGGAGGGGAGAAAATTTTGAATGTTGAATAGTTAATTTTGAATGGGATCACTCCTCAATTCAAAATTCAACATTCAACATTCAAATGAGGTCGTCGGGGACGTGGGGGCGGATTTTTTGCAGCATGGCCTTGAACAGGCGCGGGTTGGCGGCGACGATGTTGCCGTTTTTCATATGGTTGGCGTTGCCGCTGAAGTCGCCGACCAGTCCGCCGGCCTCTTCGATGAGCAGCACGCCGGCGGCCATGTCCCAGCTGTTGAGGCCGAATTCCCAGAAACCGTCCAGGCGGCCGGCCGCCACATAGGCGAGATCCAGCGCGGCCGAGCCGGCGCGGCGAATCCCGGCGCTGCCGGGGATCAGCGCCTGCATCATCTGCAGGTAGGCTTCCATGTAGGGCATATGCGCCTCATGAAACGGAATCCCGGTGCCGAACAGGGCGCCTTCGATGCCGCGCCGGGGTGTGACCCGGATGCGTTTGCCGTTGAGCTGGGCGCCTTCGCCCCGGCTGGCGGTGAACAGCTCCTCGCGCAGGGGATCGTAGACCACCGCCTGCTCCAGGCGGTTTTTATGGCGCAGGGCAATGGAAACGGCGTATTGCGGAAAGTTGTGCACGAAGTTGGTGGTACCGTCGAGCGGATCGATAATCCACTCGTAGTCGTTGCCGGCATGGCTGCCGCTTTCCTCGGCGAGGATGCTGTGGTCCGGATAGGCCTTGTGCAGCGTGCGAATGATCACCTGCTCGGCACGGCGGTCGACTTCACTGACAAAATCGTTGTCGGCTTTTTCGGTAATGGTCAGGGTGTCGATCTGGTCCGCGTTACGGGCGATGATAAAACCGGCATCACGCGCCGCGCGGACCGCGATATTTAACATCGGGTGCACAAGTTTTTCCTTAATCCGGTTGCCAAAGAACAAAACGCCGGCGGCGCCGGACGTCAAGGTGCGCTATTGTAACAGGCTCAATTCAAACTGACAGGATGATTTGTAATGTCGGCAAAGCAGGACGATGACCTCAACGCCCGCCTGTCCCGGGTCAGGGTGGTGCTGGTTAACACCAGTCACCCGGGCAACATCGGCGCCGTGGCCCGGGCGATGAAAAACATGGGCCTGACGCAACTGGTGCTGGTCAATCCGGCGGAGTTTCCCAGCGGCGAGGCGCGCGCCCGGGCCTCCGGCGCCACCGATCTGCTCGAGCAGGCACGGGTAGTCGACTCCCTGGATGCGGCGGTGGCCGACTGTGCGGTAGTGCTGGGCGCCAGTGCCCGCCTGCGCAGCATCCCCTGGCCAAGCCTGGATCCGCGGGCTGCGGCCGAACGGGTCCTGGATACCACCGAATCGGCCCAGGCGGCCCTGGTGTTCGGCCGCGAGAACAACGGGCTGACCAACGAGGAGCTGGACCGCTGTAATTATCTGGTGCATATCCCGGCCAATCCCGAATACAGTTCTCTGAATATCGCGGCCGCCGCCCAGGTGCTGGTCTATGAGCTGCGTATGAGTCTGCTGGATCAACTGGGTCGGCGGGATAACCGCTTTCACAGCGATCAGCCCCGGGCCACCGCCGAGGATCTGGAACGGCTGTATGCGCATTTGCAACAGACCCTCACCGAGCTCGACTTTCTCAAGCCCAGTGCGCCGCGTCAGATCATGCGTCGCCTGCGCCGGCTCTACGGCCGGGCCGAGCTGGACCGGATGGAGATCAACATCCTGCGCGGCATCCTCAACGCCACCCGGGACAAACTGGCGCAGGCAAAGACTGAAGAATCAGAGCGTTAGTGGTAAAGTCTTTAATTCAGGAACGCTCTCGCCGAGGCGCGGAGCCCGCCGGGTTTGAAAATGACAGTGTCCAGCGTTCTGGCACTGCGCTTGATTGAGCCACTGCCGCAAAACGAACATTTTTCTTGCTGCTGCTCTGCGCCTTGGCGAGCGTTTAATACCACCAACAGACAGGTCGGTGTCGGTAAACAGATGATGTTTGGACGAATCAGAGAAGATATCCAGTGTGTGTTCGAGCGGGATCCCGCCGCGCGCAATACCTTCGAGGTGCTGACCACCTATCCGGGGTTGCATGCGGTGGTGCTGCATCGGTTCACTCACGCCCTGTGGACTCACCACCTCAAATGGCTGGCGCGGTTGCTCTCCAATCTGGGTCGCTGGGTGACCGGGATCGAGATCCATCCCGGGGCGCAAATCGGCCGGCGCTTTTTTATCGACCACGGCATGGGCGTGGTGATCGGCGAGACCGCCGAGATCGGCGATGATTGCACCCTCTACCATGGCGTGACCCTGGGCGGCACCACCTGGCAAAAGGGCAAACGCCATCCCACTCTGGCCAATGATGTGGTGGTCGGCGCGGGCGCCAAGGTGCTGGGGCCCATCACCCTGGCCGAAGGGGTGCGGGTCGGCTCCAACGCGGTGGTGGTCAAGGATGTGCCGGCCGGGGCGACGGTCGTCGGGATTCCCGGACGCGTCGTGACCAAAGTGGAATCGGGCGGGGAACCGGGGCCGGAGGATGAACGACGCAAGGCCTTCGCCGCCAGGATTGGCTTCGATGCCTATGGCACCACCCAGGATATGCCCGATCCGGTGGCCAACGCCATCAATTGCATGCTGGATCACATTCATGCCATGGACCAGCAGATGGAAACGATGTGCCACTCGCTCAAGACCCTCGGTATGGAGGAGGAGGTGGAGCTGCCCGATCTCGGCGCCTGCGAGATCAGCGCCCGCGATCTGAAGCAGGCCGATGAATTCGCCGCCAGCGCGGAGTCGGCGGAAGAGCCTGACAAGTCTGAAAAGTCCTGAGTATAATAGGGTTAAAAATCGACCATAAAGCTGCCGTCAGATTCTTGACTAAAATAGTAGGGCTTGCTAAGTTAGCAGAACGTTGATGGTAAACCCACATTACGAGACAGGACTGAGCAATGAGACTGACTACCAAAGGCCGCTACGCCGTGACCGCCATGCTGGATCTGGCGCTGCATTATAAAGAGGGTCCGATCACGCTGGCGGATATTTCCCAGCGTCAGGGCATTTCCCTCTCCTATCTGGAGCAATTGTTCTCCAAGCTGCGCAAAAACGGCCTGGTCGACAGCACCCGGGGTCCGGGCGGCGGCTATCGTCTGAGCCGGGATGCCCATGAAGTGGCCGTGGCCGATGTCATCACCGCGGTGGATGAAAAGGTCGAAACCACCCGTTGCGGTGGCCTGTCCAATTGCCAGGACGATCAGCAGTGCCTGACCCACGAGCTGTGGACCGACCTGAGCGAGCAGATTCACGACTTCCTCAAGGGCATCAGCCTGGGGCAACTGGTCGAGCGTCAGGGGGTCCAGGAAGTGGCCGCTCGCCAGGAACGCCAGCAGCAGGTAACCTTCCACTCGCCCCAGGGCGAAGACAGTAAGGTCGCCTCCGGCAGCTGAATCCCGGCCCGCCCGGCTTCGCACCGGGCGGCGCATGTCGGCCACACCTGTGGATTGCCTGTCACCCCGGCATGGGGATAAAATTCCCTATTACCATTTGTGATTTAAACCCGCGCCCCGGTGCGGGTTTATGCTATCTTGCTAATCGAATTCAGGAGACACTGTGCATGGCCGTTGAACGTACGCTTTCCATTATCAAACCCGATGCCGTCGCCAAGAATGTGATCGGCGAGATTTACAGCCGCTTTGAAAAAGCCGGTCTGCAAGTCGTCGCCGCGCGGATGCTGCACCTGAGCCAGGAGCAGGCCGGGGAGTTCTATGCCGTGCACAAGGAACGTCCCTTTTATAATGAACTGGTCGAATTCATGACCTCCGGTCCGGTCATGGTTCAGGTGCTCGAAGGCGAGGAGGCCATTGCCAAAAACCGGGAAGTGATGGGCGCCACCAATCCGCAGGAAGCCGCACCGGGCACCATTCGCGCCGACTTTGCCAGGACCGTGGATGAAAATGCGGTACACGGTTCCGATGCGCCCCAAACCGCCAAAGCGGAAATCGCGTTCTTCTTCAAGGACGATGAAATCTGTCCGCGTACCCGCTAATACGACGCACCCCGAGGAGCATATATCACTTTGAGCGAGCACGATAAAGTCAATCTGCTGAATCTGGATCAGGCAGGCTTGCAGGCCTTTTTCGCCGAACAGGGCGAGAAGGCCTTTCGTGCTACCCAGGTGATGAAATGGATCTATCAGTTTGGTGTCGACGAGTTCGGCGCCATGACCAATCTTGCCAAGGGACTGCGTGAAAAACTTGACCAGGTGGCGGAAATTCGCCCGCCGCAAGTGGTCAGTGAACAACGTTCCGAAGATGGCACCGTCAAGTGGCTGTTGCAGGTAGATAACGGCAACTGTATCGAGACGGTATTCATTCCCGAGGATCATCGCGGCACCCTGTGTATCTCTTCCCAGGTCGGTTGTGCACTGGACTGCACCTTCTGCTCGACCGCGCAGCAGGGTTTTAACCGCAATCTCTCCAGCGCCGAAATTATTGGCCAGCTGTGGGTCGCCAACCAGCGCCTGCATGCCATTCCGCGCCAGCAACGCACGATCAGTAACGTCGTGTTGATGGGGATGGGCGAGCCGCTGCTGAATTTCGACAATGTCGTGCGCGCCATGAACATCATGATGGAAGATAACGCCTACGGCCTGTCCAAGCGACGCGTGACCCTCAGTACCTCCGGTATTATCCCGGCGCTGGATCGTCTCAAACAGGTCAGTGACGTCAGTCTGGCCGTGTCGCTGCATGCACCGAATGACGAACTGCGCGATCAGCTGGTGCCGATCAACCGCAAGTATCCGATCAGGGAACTGATGGCCGCCTGCCAGCGTTATCTGGCCGACGACTCGCGGCGCAAGATCACCTTTGAGTATGTGATGCTCGATGGCATTAACGACAGCCCCGAGCATGCCCGGGCGTTGATCCGCTTATTGCGCCACGTTCCCTCCAAAATTAACCTGATTCCGTTCAATCCGTTCCCCGGTACCGACTATCGCTGTTCCGATGCGGCCACCATCAACCGCTTTCGTGATATCTTGATGGAAGCCGGGCTGATGACCGTGACCCGCAAGACCCGGGGTGAGGATATCGATGCCGCCTGCGGCCAGTTGGCCGGCAAGGTACAGGATAAAACCAAACGCAAACTTCGTCGTGCGAGCGAGCCGATGCCAATCAACAGGGTGGGAACATGACTCAAGAGCTGCGTTATGGACTGTTACTGATCCCGGCGCTGTTGCTTGGCGCCTGTACCACCACCGGTAAACCGGAGCTGTCCGATGAACGTCTGCAACGGGCTTCCGAACTCAATGCCGAGCTGGGCGTTCGATACATGCAGCAGGGCGATAACGAACGCGCCATGGGCAAGCTGCAAAAAGCGATAAGCCAGAACGAAGATAATGCCCGGGCCCACCACTATCTGGGTGAGCTGTATCGCCGGGTCGATCGGCCGCAGAAAGCCGAAGACCATTTCAGGCAGGCGTTGGAGATTACCCCCAACGATCCCTCGTTGCTGAACAATTACGCGGTATTGCTCTGCGATATGGAAAAATATGCCGAGTCGGATCGCTATTTCAACAAGGCGCTCGAAGATCCGGTTTACTCCGGCAAGGCCGGCGTGTACGGGAACATGGCCCAGTGTGCCGAAACCCAGAACAATCTCAAGCGGGCCGAGGAGTATTACCTGCAGGCGCTGCGCCTGGATCCCAAACTGCCCGCGGCCAATCTGGGCATGGCCCGGATGACCTTCGACATGAGTCTGTACACCCAGTCCCGCCAGTACCTGGAACGGTTCCTGGAGCGTCGTCAGCATAACGCCCAGAGCCTGTGGCTGGGGATTTTGCTGGAACGCCAAGCAGGTAACAGAAATCGGGTCGCCAGCTATGCGATGTTGCTCAAGGGACGGTTTCCCGATTCCGAGGAAGCCAGCAAGCTGAGAAAACTCGAACGCCAGGGCAAATTATAAAGGAGCGAACATGGAGCGGGAGGCGTCACAACAACCGGAAATGCCGCCCGCCGAACCGCGCATGTGGCCCGGTAAGCGTTTGCGCGAGGCCCGCGAAGCCCGGCAACTGACCCGCGAAGAGGCCGCCCGTCAGTTGCATCAGGAAGTGACCATCATTCAGGCCCTGGAAGAGGACGACTATGCCAGCTTGCCGGGGCAGACCTATGTTCTCGGCTACCTGCGCAGTTATGCCCGCTTGCTGAAACTGCCGGAGGACGAAATCGTCGCGGCGGTCCAGATCGAGCAGGCCGAAACCAGTGAACTGCTTCCCGAGAATATTGATTACGACAAACCGGTCCGCCTGGGGACACGCGGACATCGCACCTGGCTCTATCTGGTGTTGATTGTGTTGATCCTCGCCGGGCTGGCCGGGCTGTTTTTCAGCATTCCCCTGCCGTTTGACCTCGGGCTGTTGCCATCGCGCTAAATCAGCGTTCCGAATACCCGTCCATTTTACCGAGTCGCCTGGATCAAGGCGCAACGCGACGGATCCCGATTTTGCGGGGGGCAGGTGGAACCGCTTCGCTTGTTCCACCCTACAGAGGGGGTGATCGGCTATTGGGAACTTTTATCTAGATAGCGGATTTGAAACAGGCGCCACTGACAAGTCGAAGTGGCCCTGCCGGGCCCTGTCTGACGCGTAATTTGGAACATCTATCCAGCCTGTCTTGCTCCGGAATGGTCGAGGCGCAGAATTTACGCCGATCCCTCGCCTCATCCCGACCCGAATCGCGTATAATGGCGGCCGTTTTTCAGTGCCGGAAACAGACTTTTCGGCCCGACAACCCGCACAGGATATCAACGTGGCAAACGCAGTCCAGGCAATCCGGGGTATGAACGATATTCTGCCGGCAGAATCCCCGCGCTGGCAGTTTGTGGAGGCCCGCTTCGGGCAGTTGATGGCCGGCTATGGCTATCAGCAGATCCGCCTGCCCATCGTCGAAAAAACCGAGCTGTTCAAACGCTCCATCGGCGAGGTGACCGACATTGTCGAAAAGGAGATGTACACCTTCGCCGATCGCAACGGCGACAGCCTGAGTTTGCGCCCCGAAGGGACTGCCGGTTGTGTGCGTGCCGCCATCCAGAATGGCCTGCTGAACCAGGGCACACAGAAGCTGTGGTATGCCGGCCCCATGTTCCGCCACGAGCGACCGCAAAAAGGGCGTTATCGCCAGTTTTACCAGCTCGGGGTCGAGGTCTTCGGTCTGCCGGGGCCGGATATCGATGCCGAGCTGATCATCCTGACCGCCCGGCTCTGGCAGCAGCTTGGGCTGGCCGACGATGTTCGCCTGGAACTCAATACGCTGGGCACCAGCGAAGCACGACGTGCCTATCGTGAGGTCCTGGTCGAGTACTTCAGTGCCCATCAGGCGCAGCTCGATGAGGACAGCCAGCGGCGGCTGCACAGTAATCCGCTGCGGATTCTCGACAGCAAGAACCCGGACCTGCAGGCGCTGATCGAGGCGGCACCGCGCCTGCAGGATCATCTGGACAGTGAATCGGCCGAGCATTTTGCCCGCCTGCGGGAACTGCTGGAGGCCGTTGGCATCGAATACCGGGTCAATCCACGGCTGGTCCGCGGGCTCGATTATTACGCCAAAACCGTGTTTGAATGGGTCACCGATCGGCTCGGCGCCCAGGGCACGGTGTGTGCCGGCGGCCGCTTCGACGGTCTGGTCGAGCAACTGGGCGGCAAGCCGACCCCGGCGATGGGGTTTGCCCTGGGAATGGAACGGCTGGTGGCCTTGCTGGATGAGCACCCCTTCGATGAGACACCGTACCGGCCCCATGCTTATCTGGTATTACCCGGTGCCGAAGCCGAGGTAGCCGGCTTGCGGTTGGCCGAGCAGCTGCGCGATGCCTGCCCGTTGTTGCGGCTGCAGGTTCATTGCGGTGGCGGCAGTCTGAAAAGCCAGATGAAAAAGGCCGATCGCAGTGGCGCGGCCCTGGCGCTGATTCTGGGCGAGGAGGAACTCTCCAGCCAGCATGTCATGGTCAAGGACTTGCGTGGCGATACACGGCAAAAGGGAGTGGCCCAGGCTCAACTGGCCGCGTTTTTGGCCCGGCACTTTTCGCTGGCCTGACGCTTCGTCGCCAATCTCGCATTAATTAATAGGATACAGTAATGGCACAGTTTGAACGTAGCGAAGAAGAAACCATCCAGGCGATCAAGGACTGGTGGGCGGAAAACGGCCGGGCGGTCATCGCCGGCGTGGTGCTGGGCATCGGCGGGATCGTCGGGGTGCGTTACTGGTTCGACGCCCAGGCAACGAGCCGGCAAGAGGCCTCGCAGCTCTATAGCCAGGTAATGATGGCCGTGCAATCCGGCAACCGGCAACAGGCGCTGGAACAGGTCGGGACCCTGACCGATGAGTACGGTTCAACCGTGTATGCCAGCCTGGCAGCCCTGGGCATGGCCCGGCTGGAACTGGAAGCCGGTGAGGCGGACAATGCCGAACGTCATTTGCGCTGGGCGCTGGAGAACAGCAAGACCGATGAATACGCGCATCTGGCCCGCCAGCGGCTGGCCCGCCTGCTGATTGCCCGGGAGCAGCCCGGGCAGGCCGCCAAACTGCTCGAAGGCGTCGACGAAGGAGGCTACGCGTCGATCTACGCCGAAATCCGGGGCGATATCGAAGTCGCTCGCTCGCAGCCGGAGGCGGCGCGCAGCCACTATCAAACTGCGCTTCAGCAGGCCAGCCAGCCGCTGCGCCTTCAGCTGCTGGAGATGAAACTGGCCGAGCTGTCCCCCGACAGCGCGGGTCGAGACCCGATCCAGAATAACGAGGTGCAACCGTGAGATCCTTGCTGTTGATGGTCGGCGCGGCGCTGGTACTGAGCGCGTGCAGTTCCGCCAATCTCAAGCCGCCGCGTGAGCTGGAACCGCTTGCCGAACCCGAGGTGCGTATCGAGAGCCTCTGGTCGGGCCAGGCCGGTCGCGGGGTGGGAGAGCAATATCTGCATTTGCCGGTTCGCCACCATGAGCAAACAGGCTACGCGGCCGACTATCAGGGCTATGTCAAAGCCTTCGAGCTGGCTACCGGCAAGCTCCAGTGGGAACGTCAGACCGATCTGGAACTGGCCACCGGCGCCGTGTATGACAACGGTCGCCTTTATTTCGGGACCCGCCAGGGCGAGGTGGTGGCCCTGTCCGCCGATGATGGCGAGATCCTCTGGCGCGCCGAGGTCTCCAGTGAAGTGATCGCCGCACCGGCCGTGGCCGACGGGACGGTGGTGGCGCGCACCAACGACGGCAAACTGTTCGCCCTGGAGGCCGACAGTGGCGCGCGCCGATGGGTTTACGATCGCAGCGTGCCGGCGCTGACTCTGCGCGGTAACAGCGCACCGGTGATAGCCAACGACCTGGTGATTGCCGGCTCCGACAACGGCCGCCTGAGCGCCCTGGTGTTGAGCAACGGTTCGGTATTCTGGGAGACGGCGATCAGTTATCCCTCGGGCAAGACCGAACTGGAGCGTATGATCGATATCGATGCCGATCCGGTGGTGGTCGGCGACGTGGTGTATGCCGTGACCTATCAGGGGCGGCTGGCGGCGGTCGACATCAGTTCGGGGCGCATTGTCTGGGCCCGGGATATGTCTTCCTATACCGGCATGGCGGTGGATGATTACCGGATTTATCTCAGTGACAGCGAGGGCCAGGTCCTGGCGCTGAACCGGCGTAACGGGGCCACCCTGTGGCGCCAGGACAAGCTGCTGCGGCGCAGTGTCACGCGCCCGCAACTGGATGGGCCCTATCTGGTGGTGGCCGATTACGACGGCTATTTGCACTGGTTGCTGCGCGAAAGCGGGGAGCTGGCCGGGCGCGCCCGCATCAACGCCGGGTTTTATCTGATGACCGATGAATACGACGGTTACGATCCGGCGTTTCGCAAGGAAAACAACGTGTTGACCCGGCCGCTGGTGGCCGGCGAGCGGGTCATCGCGGTGGATCGCAAGGGTTATCTGGCCGCCTTCGGGCGGGCCGAATAACGGTGTCGCATTTCAACTTGTCAGCACTCTGATTCAGGAACGTCCATGCAACCGGTCATCGCGCTCGTCGGTCGTCCCAATGTCGGCAAGTCCACCCTGTTCAATCGCCTGACCCGCTCGCGGGATGCGCTGGTGGCCGATCAACCGGGGCTGACCCGGGATCGCCAGTTCGGCGATGGCAAGCTGGGTGACAAGCCCTATATCGTGGTGGATACCGGCGGTCTCAGCGGCGAGGACGACACGCTGGACAGCCTGATGGCCAGCCAGGCCTGGCTGGCGGTGGAACAGGCCGATGTGGTGCTGTTTATGGTCGATGCCCATGCCGGGCTGATGCCGGACGATCAACAGATTGCCGAGCGTCTGCGTCAAACGGGCAAGCCGGTTTATCTGGTGGTCAACAAGGCCGACGGTCGCGATGCCGATCTGGTCTGTGCCGAGTTCCATGCCCTGGGGCTGGGGGCGCCCTGCGCGATCGCCGCCAGCCAGGGGCGTGGCCTCAAGCCGTTGATCAACGCCGTGCTGGCGAGCCTGCCCGAAGCCGAGACGGTGCCGGCGGCGGAACCGGCCGGCATCAAGGTGGCGATCATCGGCCGGCCCAATGTGGGCAAATCGACCCTGGTCAATCGCATTCTCGGCGAGGAGCGGGTGCTGGCCTATGATATGCCGGGCACCACCCGGGACAGTCTCTATCTGCCCTTCGAGCGCGACGGTCAGGCCTATGTGCTGATCGACACCGCCGGGGTGCGGCGCCGCAGCCGGGTCAAGGAAACGGTGGAAAAGTTCAGTGTGATCAAGACCTTGCAGGCCATCAAGGATGCGCATGTGGTGTTGATGCTGCTCGATGCCCACCAGGGCATCAGCGAACAGGACGCCAGCCTGCTCGGGTTTGTGCTGGAGTCCGGCCGGGCGCTGGTGCTGGCGGTCAACAAATGGGACGGCCTGCAGCAGGAGCAGCGTGACTGGATCCGGCGCGAGCTGGAGGCCAAACTCCCGTTTCTCGGTTTTGCCGAGGTGCATTTCATCTCGGCCCTGCACGGCACCAATGTCGGGCACCTGTTTGAATCGATCATCACCGCGTATGAGTCGGCGACCCGGACGCTCTCCACGGCGGCCCTGACCCGGCTGTTGCACGATTTGGTCGAGGCCCATCCGCCGCCGCTGGTGCGCGGTCGCCGCATCAAGCTGCGGTTTGCTCATCAGGGCGGGCAGAACCCGCCGGTGATCGTGATCCACGGTAACCAGACCGCGTCCGTGCCGGACAGTTACCGCCGTTATCTGATCAACGGCTTTCAAAAACATCTGAAACTCGAGGGTACACCGGTCCAGATCGAGTTACGCAGCGGCGACAATCCCTTCGCTGGCAAGAAAAACAAACTCACCGCGCGCCAGGTGCACAAGCGCCAGCGCCTGCGTCGCTTTGTGGCCAAACGCAGCAAATAACCCTCTCGCGGGCAATGTCATAACCCATCTCATGACTCAGGGAAAACCCTAACCCTGTGATATTCGGGCAGATATTCCGGTTTCTTTTGTCACATAATTGTTACACTCTGGTTTAATTCTAACCAGCGTTTCGCTAGAATGAACGCCGTTTGGGGTAATACCATTGGGTATTTCTTGTCCGACGGTTCGTGCACTTGCCTGGTTGACGATCCGGCCCGGATACACACATTGGGAGAACAACAATGAATAAGCACATCCTTGCCCTGGCGGGCGGGTTGCTGGCGTGCGTTTCACTGCCGCTCCAGGCGGTGGAAGTGACCGTCAGCGGCTATGCCTCCTTTGCCGGCACCTACAGCGACAGCGAAGACTCGAACGGCAATCCGGTTCCCTATTATTTCGAACTGGCGGACGATACCGCCCGGTTCGACACCGAAGATAACGATATTGGTCTGCAGTTTTCGGCGGCGGCTTCTGACAAGGTCGACATGACCGTGGTTCTGCACGCCCAGGGCGGTGCCGATAACTACGACATCGACACCCAGTGGGCCTACGCCTCCTACCATTTCAATGACGAGCTGGAACTGCGAATGGGCAAATACAAGGGCCCGTTCTACATGATCTCCGACTACAAGGACGTCGGTTACGCTTATCCCTGGGTGCGGCCGCCGCTGGAAGTCTACAGTACCAACCCCATCGAGGCGTTGAGCGGGCTGGATCTGATCTGGCAGAAAAACGTGGGCGATCTGCGCTATCTGTTCGAGATCTATGCCGGTAACGGGACACATGATGCACGAATGTTACCCGAGTCAGCTGACTTTATGGACGCAATGTTCTCGACGGGTTCAAAACCTGGTGATCCAGTTAGTTTTGAAACCCCGAATTCTCGTGGGCTCAATGTTTCAGTTTCCGGCGATATAGGTAGCTTCCGTTTGGGTTACTATGAAACTGATGTTAATGCTCAAGTCGGTCCATTTACCCTGGATGAAGCGCCCGGTTCATTTACTTCTGCCGGGTTCACTATCGACTGGAACGACATGGTGGCCTACAGCGAATACATCATTCGTGATACCGATGACAGTCAGGCCATGCAATTTGCTTTCCCTGATCAGGAAGCCTATTACCTCACCCTGGGTTACCGGGTGGATCGCTTCCTGCCTTATGTGACTTACGCCAAAATCGACGAAGGTGATTTCAAATCGCCGGTTGCCCAGGTCCAGGAGTCCGTAGCTCTGGGGCTGCGCACCGAAATCGGTGACGCTTCCGCGATCAAATTTGAAATCATGAATGCGGAGCCGCAAGCGAACTCGGCCGGTAGTACCTACGGCCTGTTCAATGCCGGTACCGTGGAAGACGGCAATATCTATACCGTCACCTTCGATACGATTTTTTAAGAGAGAGTCCAATGCGTAAGTTACAGAATGTCTTTAGCAAGGCGGCGGTCCTCGTATTGCTGCTGGCCGGGATTCAGACCGTCCAGGCGGAGATTGCGGTCATCACCCACCCCGGCGTCAAGGAAATCGGTGTTTCCCGTGAACAGGTGGCCGATATCTATATGGGCAACAGCAAAAGCTTTCCCAACGGCGTATCCGCCAAACCGGTGGATCAGTCTACCAACAGCCCGGTCCGCGAGAAGTTCTACAAGGCGGTGGTCAGAAAGTCGGCCAGCGAGGTGAATCGCCACTGGTCCAGACTCAAGTTCACCGGCAAGGGCAAACCGCCCCGGGTGATCGCCGGCGATGAGGCCGTGAAAGAGTGGGTGGCCCGTAATCCGGGCGCCATTGGCTATATCGATGGCAAGTACCTCGACAAGAGCGTCAACGTGGTACTGATCATTCCCTGATTAACGTTCGATCGGCCCTCCAGGGAGGGCCGATACTTTTCTTCAACCGCTTAATTAACCGACTGGCGAAGTCTTTCGAGAATGAAAAAGTCGCTTTTAATTATCTTGCTGGGTTTTGTACTCGGCGGTGTTGCCGTGGCGCAGGACGATCCGCTGAAAAGCCTGTTTTCGTTTCAGCAAAAGATGGCCAACAACGGCAGTGCCGGTGCCATGATGAAGCTCGGCGAGATGTATGAACAGGGCCAGGGCACCGAGCAGAGTTACGACAAGGCGCTCGAGATGTATGAAAAAGCCCGCGCGGCCGGACATAGCGATGCCCAGGCGGCCATCGCGCGCGTGAAGCGTGCCCGTCAGGCGCAAAGCCAGGCCGCCAGCGAAGAGGCCGAGCGAGCCCGTGAAGCCCGGCGTCGCGCCGAGGAGGCAAAACGCCGCGCCGAGGCCGAACGCAAGGCACAGGAGGCGCGTCAAGCCCGGGAAGCCGCCCGGCAAAAAGCCCGTCAGGAGGCCCAGGCCAAACAACGCGCCGAGGAGCAGGCTCGCCGCGAAGCGGAGGCAAAGGCCCGGCGTGAAGCCGAGGCCCGGGCCAAAGAACTCGCGCGTCAAAAAGCCGAAGCTGAAGCCCGGCGCAAGGCCCGGGAGCAGGCCCGGCTGGAAAAAGCCCGCGCCGAAGCCGAGGCAAAGGCCAAAGCGGCTGAAAAACCCACACCGTCAGAAAGCCAGCCCGAACAGGTCGAGACCAACGATGAGCGTTTCAAGTCGGATCCCTGCAAGGGGCCGGCTGCCCGGGTGATGTCAATCTGTAAATAAGTCGTACGCACAGCAGGCAGAAGACGATGACAAATTATTTTTACAAGGTTCTGATTCTGGTGGCCGCCCTGGCGGGTGCCGGGTTTTCCGCGCCGCTGATGGCCGATATGGGCCAGTTCAAACTGGATATGATTCTGGCCGAGCGGGGCGATGCCGATGCCCAGTATTATGTGGCCAATGCCTATGAAGAAGGTCGCGGTACGCAGGAGAATATGAAAAAAGCCTTTGAGTGGTATCGCAAGGCCGCTGCACAGCAGCATGGTGCCGCCCAGTACAAGCTCGGTGTGATGTATGAAAACGGGATGGGGGTGGAAGAGGATCTTAAACAGGCCATGGAATGGTACAAGCAGGCCGCGGAAAACGGCAGTACCCTGGCCGAGGAGCGCATGAACAAGGCGGCCTTTGCCCGCAGCGAGGCGGTCATGAAACGCCGTATCGCCGCCATGAAAGAAGAGCAGCGGCAGCAGGAGCAGGCCGAAAAGCAGCGCCGCGCCGAAGAGCAAAAACGCAAACAGGCGGCCGCGGCGGCCCGTGCCCGGGAAGCCGCGTTGCGCAAACAACGCGAGCAACAGGCCAGAGCCAGAGCCGCGCAGCAAAAACAGGCGGCTGCCGCCTCCAGCAAACCGGCAGCAACCCGGCGCGTCAATATTCCCAATCTTGCCGAACTGGTGTTAAACAACCAATGGCAGCGGGACGCACAGCCGGCCGACTTTTTACCGTCTGCCAGCACCCACTGTCTGAGTGCCTCGGATGCCGAAGTCGTCTGTTTCTCCAGCGAAAAACAGCGGGTCATCAACGGGATGCGCGTGACCTATACGACCAAGGCAACATTGACCGACTTCAACGCCGACGGCAGTTTCCAGGTCAAATACAATTACAATGCAATCAAGCTGGATCAGGCGGACTCACGCGGCATGCAGGCCGATCCGCATGGTCTGAAACTGGAGCAGGGCTGGCAGGAACCGTCATTGACGGCCCGTTGCCAGACTTCGGATCGGAGCAACCTCTATTGCCGACGGGGCAATATCAGGCTGCATTATCAGCGCTGATACCTTACTGATCTCCCGAAACATCACACTTTTTATATTCTGATCTGGCTGCGAGTTTGTTGATTCTCACGACAAACTCGCCGCTTGCCATTTTTGATTGTTGCAAGCCTGCCGTGTCATCGATTCATTCCCCGGTGATTCGTTAATCCGTGGTGTCAGCAAGTGCCCGATGCGGCACGTGCGCTAATGTGTCCTGCCAGTTCGAATTGGGCTGGTCCGCCCCCAGCAGCTGACACCGACCGACTTCGTTTTCATACCAGCCCCGGTCATGTTGAAGGGGTTCGACACTGTAACCCCACCAGTTGCCATTGGCGTCCTGTGCGATCCAGTTGACCCAGTCGGGGATCGAAAAATTCACTGCAGACATAAAAACGTGATGAGGTTGACGGACACGGCTTTCGGAGTTGGCTAGTTTAATTGTAGGAAGGATATCGGACAAGACAACTCAACACAGGGAGGTGGCCATGAAACGTTTTCGCCCCGACTTCAACAAGCAATCCCGACTGACCCGTACGCCACAGGTGGTATCCGGCGATTCGACCCCCGCCGCGCTGGCGGAGATGCATGATCTCGAAACACGCCTGCCGGAACTGTTGCAGGTGCAAAATGATTTTTATCCCTGTTTTGACTGGACCTTTCCGCCGCCGATTTTGCCACCGGCCTCGCAGCCGGGATCGGTGGCGCAACTGCTGTCTGAACCCTCGGTTATCCCGGAGCGTTACAGCCTTTATTTACATACCCCGTTTTGTAAGACCCTGTGCAATTTTTGTTATTACACCGTTTTCCCCGGCAAAGGGATAGAGCAATCGGCCCGGTATGTCGATTATCTGCTGCGTGAAATGCAGTTATATGCGCCACATATGCAAGGACAGACCTGTGAATCGGTTTACCTGGGCGGGGGGACCCCGACCTACCTGGATGATTATCTGTTAATCCGGTTGATCGAGGGAATTCGGCAGCATTTTGATCTTGCGCCGGAGGCGGAGATTAGCATCGAGGCTTCGCCGGGGACCTTGCCAGCGAGCAAGGTGGATCTGCTTCGGGCACTGGGCGTCAATCGTCTGAGTTATGGTATCCAGAGCCTGGATGAAACGCTGCTGGCCGGGATGAACCGCTATTACTCGGTCAGCGAGGCCATCGAAGAGCTGACTTATGCACGGAGGGTTATCGGTAACGTCAATGTCGATACCATGTACGGTTTCGATGGCGAATCGGAGCATGCCCTGCGTAACACGCTGGAAACCTTTGTTGAACTGGATATTCCCAGTCTTTCTATCTACGCGCTGGATCGTCAACGTTGTCAGACACATGCCGGCGAAGGGCCACCGGAGGACGAGCACTATCAGCGCAAGATTGAGCTGTTTGCCGGAGCCAGCGATTATCTGGACAGTCAGGGCTATCGGGCGGTATTACAGAATATTTTTGTCAAACCAGATGCCGCGTCTTATCAGCATCAGTTGCGTCGCTGGGATAATCTGACCTTGCTGGCTCTGGGGATCTCGTCCCAGGGCTATGCACCACGCAAACCCTATCAAAATGCCATGACACTTAAATCCTATTATCAGCTGCTGGATGAAGGCAAGCCGCCGATTGTCAGCGTTGATGCCTTGTCGCCGGAGATGGAAATGGCGCGCGAAATTACCAGTAAACTGCGCTTTACCGAAGTCTCGCTACAGACGGTGAGGCAGAAATACAGTGTTAATCTGGAGGAGGTGTTCGGAGAACTGGTTCGGGTGTTGAAACAGCTGGGCTATCTGGCGCAGGAGGGGGATAGTCTCAGAATGACCCCGCAAGCCAGTTACTATAATAATATTATTCCCATGCTGTTCGCCCCCGACGAGTTCAAGTCCCGCTTGCTGGAACTGCCCGCGGAATATCTGGCGCAGTTTCCGCTGCCGCGTATCCTGACACAACTGGGCAAGACCCAGAGCCAGCCCATCGAAGTGACAGGCCCGGAGCCGACCAGCCGGCCCCGGCGCGAACGTCGCCAGCGCCGGGATCGGCGCCTGTGCAGCCGGACCGATTATCGACAGCTGACCGGTGGTGTCGAACGTCGCCGCGGTCACGGACGACGCCTGGAGGATTATCAGCGAGGCAAATCATTTGTGGGGGAGTTTGTCTGAACGAGATCCCGAATCGGTTATAACAGGTCTTCTGACCTGCAGGCCATATACCAGGTAGCAATATCGGGCCTCTATCGGGTTGCTGGTTCGGGTGTTCGGTGTTTCGGTGGTGTATCTATTTGGGTCCGGTGTGCAGTAGAAGGAAAAGCTTATCTCTCGCCAAGACGCCACGGCGCAAAGAAATCGGATATTGCTCATACTCTGTGCGCTCTGCGTCTCTGCGAGAGTATTAAAGCTGGGTACCCTGTCGACCAGGATCTGCAGGCCCGATATGGCGCAGCGGTATCTAAAATACAGGGCCCAGGGACGAGTGACGAGTGACGAGGAAAATACCTTGAACCGACGGCCTGCAGGAGCGCCTTTGGCGCGATAGATCGTGCCGCGCGGTCAGGTTTATCGCGGCGCAGCCGCTCCTACGGTCGATGGGGACGAGTTTTGATCTTCCTCGTCCCTTCCCTGTGGCTGACGGTTCTGGCGAAGGGTCGGGACGAGGAAAATAGCTTGAACCGACGGCCTGCAGGAGCGCCTTTGGCGCGATAGATCGTGCCGCGCGGTCAGGTTTATCGCGGCGCAGCCGCTCCTGCGGTCGATGGGGCGAGTTTTGATTTTCCTCGTCCCTTCCCTGTGGCAGACGCGGCTGTTCCGCTTGCCTGTATTGCTATTCGAAACGCTTGTTTACTCTTCCAGCTGGCTCATGAAGAGCTTGGGATCGACCTTGAACTGATTGAGAAAGACCGCCCAGTGCAGGTGGGGGCCGCTGACCCGGCCGGTCATGCCGACTTCACCCAGTTGTTGACTCTGGTTGATGTGCTGGCCTTCCTCGACATCAATTTTATCCAGATGGCAATACATGGTGACCAGTCCCTGACCGTGGTCGATGAAGACGGTATTACCCGTAAAAAAGTAATCGCCCGTGCGGATGACCGTGCCGCTGGCCGGGGCGAGTATGGGCGTGCCCACCGGGGCGGCGATATCCAGCCCGGTATGACGGCGAATGCGATCCTGATTGTTATAAATACGCTTGAGGCCGAAGGGGCTGCTGAAGCGACCCTCAACCGGGGTGATAAACGCCGCATCAACCTGCTCCCGCTCGCTCCAGCTGTGAATGGCGGCAATGATCTGTTTCTTTTCCCGGTAATGGCGCTCGATGTCTTCCTTGGTGGGTGAGACCATGCGCTGGTTGGTTATCGTGATATGGGTGGTTTCATAGTCCTTGTCCACCACGCGAAATTCCTTGCTGAATTCGCGCTGGCCATTATCCACTTTGAGGCGATGAATACCGGCTTTGGCGGACAGGGGAATCCCCACCACGGCTTCCCAGCGCCGATTATTGGCGCGCACCATGACCTGTTTTTTAAGATAAGTGACCGCCGGTTTCGGTTGTCCCGGCTCGCCCAACGGGATGACGGCGACACCGCCGGGTATTGCCTGGTGACGGGGCAATGTGGCCGCGCTAACACTGGTGGTATAAAACAGAACAGCAACAACAAGAGCAAACAGACGCAAACTAGCTTTTTTCATCTTCGATCCCATCGACAACAGCGGTGAAACGACCCCGATGCAGCCGGCCACGGATTCGGCCTTGCAACGTGATCTGGTTAACATCGGTAATCACTTTATCTTCGGCTTCTGTGGTGACAATAGCATATCCACGACTCAAGGTGGCAAGCGGACTCACGGTTTCCAGTGAGCGCGCCAGATACTGCAGGCGCCGGTTCATGTCCTGTAAATCGCGATGCATGGTGTGCTGCAGGCGGGTGGCAAGTTGTCGGCAGTGGGCGTCGTGACGCTGCAGGGCATGGCGTGGATTGTGCTGCTGCAAGCGCTCGCGCAGGGTGTTGAGTTGCGACTGGCGTTGCTGCAACTGATAACGCAGGGCCTGGGTGCGACGAATCTCCAGCTCATCCAGCCGCTGGGCGACCGACTGCAGATAGCGCCGGGGATGGGGCAGGCGCCGGGCGAGCCAGTTCAGCTGCTGCTCCCGATGGCGCAGTTGTTGCTGCAGCTGTCGGGTCAGGCGACCGGCCAGCTGGGCGAAGCTCTGTTGCCATTCGTACTGACTGGGGCTGACCAGTTCCGCCGCGGCCGTGGGGGTCGGCGCCCGGACATCGGCGGCAAAGTCGGCGATGGTGACATCCACCTCATGGCCGACGCCGCTTACCACCGGAATCGGACAGTCGTAAATCGCACGCGCCACCACTTCCTCGTTGAAGGGCCACAAGTCCTCCAGCGAGCCCCCGCCGCGGGCCAGGATCAGGACATCGCACTCATCGCGACGGGCGGCGGTGCGCAGGGCGGCGGCGATGGCCGGGGCGGCGTTTTCCCCCTGCACCGGCACCGGGTAGATCACCACCGGCAGGCCGGGAAAGCGTCGCCGCAGGGTAGTGACAATATCGCGGATGGCCGCGCCGCTGGGAGACGTGATCACCCCGATACGCTGCGGGAAACGGGGCAAGGGCTGTTTGTGCGTGGCGGCAAACAGCCCGGCCGCTTCCAGTTTGACCTTGAGTTCGTCAAACGCGCGGCGCAGGGCGCCGTCCCCGGATTCCTCCATATGTTCGACGATCAGCTGATAATCGCCGCGCGCCTCGTACAGGCTGACCCGGGCGCGGACCATGACCTGCAGGCCGTTTTCCGGACGGAATTTAAGCAGCAGGTTGCGATTGCGGAACATGGCGCAGCGCACCTGGGCGGCCTCGTCCTTGAGGGAGAAATAGAGATGGCCGGAGGCCGGTCGGGCCAGGTTGGAGAGTTCCCCCTCCAGCCAGATGGCCGGAAAGCCCGTTTCCAGCAGGGTGCGAATCTCGCGGTTGAGTCGCGAGACGCTGTAGATATCGCGTTGCGGGGAGGTCAGTTCAGCCATAGCGGGAGGATACCGCAGCGGGAGAGATTTGGGCAGGCAATAAAAAAAGGCCGGGCGAACCCGGCCTTTTTAACACAGCGTTGGCCGTGATTCAGAAGCGCGGACCCGCACCCTCTTCTTCACTTTGCTGGACCTGGGCCAGTTCGCTCTGCTTGCGAGCTTCATTGGCCAAGCTGACGGCCTTGCCATATTCGCCTTCTTTGGCGGCTTTTTCGGCAGCCTTGATCATATTGCCGGTTTCGCGCCAGGCGTAGTTGATGCTGGCAGCCTTGTTCAGTTCGGATTTGGCGGCACTGATGGCACTGTTGGCATCCTGCTGGGTCATGCTCGGGCCGGTGGCACACGCGGCCAGGGACAGGGCTGCAGTCATCGCCAGAATTGCAATCTTTTTCATGGGCTCCTCCGATGGAATCACTTGTTTTGAGTTTATGGGGGTTTGTTATTAACCGGCCCTTTTGCGGACCTTCATTGTTATTAATGTTGGCCGGAGCGACATGTAGCCACCACGCCATACTTGAAAGCCATTATGCGGCGTCAGAATCGAGATGGCAACCGCTGATTTTTGCTAAAATCAGCTACTGGCCCGATTTACCGGTCCGGCAAAAGTCTTTATAATTCGGCGATTTACCTCAACCGGGACCCCAAGATGCTGCGAATTGCCCAAGAAGCTCTCACCTTTGATGATGTCCTGCTGCTGCCCGCTCACTCCGATGTCCTGCCCAGGGAGGTCTCTCTGGCGACCCGCCTGACGCGGGAGATCGAGCTGAATATTCCCCTGGTGGCGGCCGCCATGGACACCGTGACCGAGGCCCGGCTGGCCATCGCCATGGCCCAGGAAGGCGGGATCGGGATCGTCCACAAGAATATGGATACCCGGACCCAGGCCGAGCATGTCCGGCTGGTCAAAAAATTCGAGAGCGGGGTAATCAAGGATCCGACCACGGTCACACCCGACACCACCATCCGCGATGTGCTGGCTATCACCCGGGCCCAGAACATCTCCGGGGTGCCGGTCGTCGATGGGGGCGAACTGGTGGGGATTGTGACCAGCCGGGATCTGCGCTTTGAAACCCATTACGAGCAGCCGGTGTCCCGCATCATGACCCCCAAAAACGAGCTGGTGACGGTCAAGGAAGGTGCGGCCCGGGAGGAAATCCTCAATCTGCTGCACGAGTATCGCATTGAGAAGGTGCTGGTGGTCAACGACGATTTCGAGTTGCGCGGTCTGATTACCGTCAAGGATATCCAGAAAGCCAGCGAATACCCCAATGCCTGTAAGGATGAATACGGGCAACTGCGCGTCGGGGCGGCCGTCGGGGTCGGTGCCGGTACCGAGGAGCGGGTCGAAGCCCTGGTCGAGGCCGGGGTGGACGTCATCGTGGTGGACACGGCCCACGGCCATTCCCAGGGCGTACTGGATCGGGTGGCCTGGGTGAAAAAGCACTTTCCCGCTGTGCAGGTGATCGGTGGCAATATCGCCACCGGCGCCGCCGCCCGGGCCCTGGTGGATGCCGGCGCCGACGGGGTCAAGGTCGGTATCGGTCCGGGCTCCATCTGTACCACCCGCATCGTGGCCGGGGTGGGCGTTCCGCAGATTACCGCGGTGGCCAACGTGGCCGAGGCACTGGACGGCACCGGGGTCCCGTTGATCGCCGATGGCGGTATCCGCTATTCAGGGGATATTGCCAAGGCGCTGGTGGCCGGATCCTATTGTGTGATGCTTGGCTCCATGTTCGCCGGCACTGAAGAATCGCCCGGCGATGTTGAGCTGTTCCAGGGCCGCTCCTACAAATCCTATCGCGGTATGGGCTCCATCGGCGCCATGGGAGCCCGGCATGGTTCCTCGGATCGCTATTTCCAGGAAGGCGGCGAAACCGACAAGCTCGTGCCCGAAGGCATCGAGGGCCGGGTGCCATTCAAGGGCCCGCTGAGTCCGGTCATCCACCAGTTGCTGGGCGGGATTCGTGCCAGCATGGGCTATACCGGCTGCCGCAGCATTGACGAGATGCGGACCCGTCCCGAGTTCGTGCGTGTCACCGGCGCCGGGATGCGTGAAAGTCACGTCCATGATGTACAGATCACCAAGGAATCCCCCAACTACCGGGTTTAACTCAACACTGCCGGGTATCGCTGCATACCCGGTAGCTGTTCCATCCTTCTTCCTCTTCCCGAATTTTCAGTTATTCGCCGGACGCCTCGGTCTGTCATGATGCTTTGCGTAGCCCCAAAGCGATTGAAGCCGGTCCTGTTGCCTGTTATCGCGGTCTGAACTCTGATACGCACGGCTGTCGCTGGCCGGAATTTTTTTGTAGACTCGGCAGAGAATCAATCCGTTTTGTCGAGTACGACTCCCTCTTCAGAGGCCATCAGCCATTACCATGTCTATTCCTGTAACCCTGACGCATGATGCCCACCACATGATAGAACAAGTGGTAGAGCGTGCCCGCAACAGCTTTCCCGCAGAGGATCATGACAATATCGAACGGTTTATCCGTCAGTTTCTGGCCGGTGTGTCCCTGGAAGATCTGTCAGAACGCCAGCTGGAGGACCTGTACGGTGCGGTGATTTCGCACTGGAATCTGGCGCGCCAACGTCGTCCACAGCAGGTGCGGATCCGGGTTCATAATCCGGATCTTGAAGAGCATGGCTGGCAGTCGATTCATACGATTGTTGAAGTGATCCAGAAGGATATGCCCTTTCTGGTCGACTCCGTGCGAATGGCTCTAAACCGGCAAGGGTTGACGGTACATCTGATCATTCACCCGGTGATGCGCTTTGAGCGTGATGCAGAGGGTTCTCTGAGTAAAGTATTCGATGTGGAAGAAATCGGTGATGAGACCGCCAATGAAGCCTGCATGTATTTTGAGGTGGATCAGCAGAGTGATCCGGTTGTATTACAGGAGTTACATGATGACATCGCCCGGGTGCTGGCGGATATTGAAGCCTGTGTTGATGACTGGCAACCGATGCGGGAACGTTTGCGAACCATTATTGAAGAAGTCAAAGCCATTAGACCTCCGCTGGACGATGAGCAAGTAGAGGAAGACCTGGCTTTTCTGGAGTGGCTGGACAAGAATCATTTTACCTTTATTGGCTATCGTGAATACCAGCTCGAACGTCGTAAAGGCAATGATTCTTTAAAAATCATCGCTGACAGTGGGCTGGGCATTCTGCGAAATGCAGAGAATAATACCTATTCGCGCAGTTTTGAGCAGTTACATCCCCAGGCAAAACAAAAAGCCCACGAGCCGGCCTTGCTTATTCTGACCAAGAGTAATTCCCGGGCGACCGTTCATCGGCCAGGCTATCTGGATTATGTCGGCATCAAGCGGTTCGACGCCAATGGCAAGGTGATCGGAGAATGGCGTTTTCTCGGATTATACACTTCCGCGGCCTATATTCGTCGTGCCACGGACATCCCGATGTTGCGACGCAAAGTACAGTTCGTGATGCGCCGCTCCGGTTTTCGCCCGCATAGCCATTCACAAAAAGCGCTGTTAAATATCGTTGAAACCCTGCCGCGCGATGAGCTGTTTCAGTGTGCCGATGATGAACTGTATGAGATTGCTCGCAGTATTTTACAACTGCAGGAGCGCCAGCGAGTACGGGTAATTGTACGTCCCGACGCCTATGGACGGTTTGTCTCCAGCCTGATTTATATGCCGCGCGATCGCTTCAATACCGATATCCGGCTCAAGGTGCAGGACATTCTTGTTAACCTGTTCAATGCCCGGGAAATGGATTTTACGGTCTGGTTGACCGATTCGGTACTGGCCCGTCTGCATCTGATCCTGCACCTGCCACCCGGTAAGTTACCCCGCTATGACATTGCCGAAATTGAAAAACGGGTGGCTGATACTATTCGCAGCTGGAAGGACGATCTGCATGCCGCGCTGACTCATGAATATGGCGAGGAGCAGGGTAACAAACTGTTGCAGGACTATAATACGGCCTTTCCGGCCTCCTATCAGGGGGACTATTCGGCCGAAATCGCCGCGCTCGATATCCACAAACTGGAAGCACTGGCAGACGGTCTGGACCTGGGAATGGGATTATATCATCCGGTAGAGGCACCACCGGAGAAAATCCGCTTCAAGCTGTTTCACACCGAAGAACCGTTATCCCTCTCTTTATTATTACCGATTCTGGAGAACATGGGGCTCAAGGTGATTGACGAGCGGCCGCATCGTCTGCGGCCGGCCGGGCGCTCCATGGTCTGGTTGCACGATGTCGGGATGGTCTATGCCTATGAAGGACAACTTGATACCGAACAGGTTCGGAACATTTTTCAGGATGCCTTCGTACGTATCTGGTACGGCGTAGTCGAGAATGACGGGCTCAATACTCTGGTGTTGCGTGCCGGGCTTGACTGGCGTGAAGTCGTGGTGATTCGAAGCTGCGTCAAATATCTTAAACAGACCGGGTTCCCGTTCAGCCAGAACTATATGGAAAAGGCCCTGGTGGAGCATCCCCAGATTGCCCGGATGCTGGTGGACCTGTTTCTCGTGCGCTTTGATCCCGACGGGCAGGAACAGGCTGCCGAACGCGGTGAGCGGATTCGCGATGCGATTCAACGCTCGCTGGATGAAGTGCCAACACTCGATGCGGACCGGATATTACGCCGCCTGTTCGTTCTGATTCAGGCCATGCTGCGGACCAACTATTTTCAGACAATGGCGGGGCAGGTGCCTCGACCCTATCTGTCATTCAAACTGGATCCGCACAAGATCCCCGATCTGCCCAATCCGCAACCCCAGTTCGAAATATTTGTTTACTCGCCGCAAACCGAGGGGGTTCACCTGCGGGGCGGTAAAGTCGCGCGCGGCGGTATTCGCTGGTCCGATCGCCAGGAAGACTTTCGTACCGAAGTCTTTGGCCTGATGAAGGCCCAGATGGTGAAAAATGCCGTCATCATTCCCGTTGGCGCCAAGGGCGGTTTCATTGTGAAGGAGAATTTGCGTGAGCTCGATCGCGAGGAGGTAAATCGGCGGGTTATCAGTTGTTACAAAACCTTTATTCGGGGCTTGCTGGATTTAACCGACAATCTGGTCGATGACAAACCGGTCCCGCCACCCCGGGTGGTCAGCTATGATGATCCGGACCCCTATCTGGTAGTCGCGGCCGACAAGGGAACCGCGTCTTTTTCCGATACCGCCAATACCATCGCCCGGGAGTATAACTTCTGGCTGGATGATGCCTTTGCTTCCGGCGGGTCCACCGGCTACGACCACAAGAAAATGGGGATTACCGCACGCGGTGCCTGGGAGTCGGTCAAACGTCACTTTCGGGAAATCGGCAAGGATATTCAGGAGGAAGAGTTTAGCGTGGCCGGGATCGGGGATATGGCCGGTGACGTCTTTGGCAATGGCATGCTGTTATCCCGTCATATCCGGTTGATAGCGGCTTTCAATCACAAGGAAATTTTTCTGGATCCCGAACCGGACGCCGAGATCAGCTTCAGGGAGCGCGAGCGGCTTTTCAACCTGCCGCATTCCAACTGGTCGGATTATGATCCTGCACTTATCTCGAACGGGGGTGGCGTTTATTCACGCTCGGCAAAATCCATTACCCTCTCCGCGCCGGTTAAACAAGCGCTGCAAGTGGAAGTCACATCACTGACGCCTAACGAACTGATTACGGCGATCCTCAAAGCACCGGTCGAAATGCTCTGGAATGGCGGTATCGGGACTTTTGTTAAAGCCAGTGATGAAAGTCATGATGATGCGGATGATCGGGTTAATGACGCGCTGCGGATTAATGCCGATGAGCTGCGCTGTCAGGTGATTGGGGAAGGAGGGAATCTGGGACTGACGCAGCGTTCCCGTATTGAGTTTGCCCGACAGGGGGGGCGTCTCAATACTGATTTTATTGACAACTCTGGCGGAGTCGACTGTTCTGACCACGAGGTCAACATCAAAATCCTGCTCAACAAGGCAATGCGCGAGGGGCTGCTTGACGAGCCTCAGCGTAACCAGCTACTTGGCAGTATGACCGAGGATGTCGCGCGACTGGTTCTGATTAATAATTATCAACAGAGTGAGGCACTTTCACTCAGCGAGTACCTGGCACCGACATTGCTCGATGAACACATCCGGCTGATGAGAGCAATGGAGCACAAGGCGCTGTTACAACGCCAGACCTGGAACCTGCCCGATGATGCAAATCTGTCGGCACGACGCAGTACCGAACAGGGATTGAGTCGGCCAGAACTGGCCGTGTTGCAGGCGTTTAGCAAAATTAATCTCTATCAGGAATTGCTGGCTTCAGAAGTTGTTGACGAGCCATATCTGGTTAATGAACTGCCGATTTATTTTCCCGAGGCGATTGCCCGGGAATATCCGCAACATATGTATAACCATCCATTGCGCCGGGAAATTATCGCCACGTTTATCGCCAACAGTATGATTAATCGCATGGGGATGGCTTTTCCGTTTCGCCTGCATGAACACACCGGTGCCCCGGTTCCCGAGATTGCCTGTGCTTATCTGGTAACCCGCAAAGTCTTTGAATTACCCGGCTTGTGGCAACAAATCGCGTTACTGGATAACCAGGTCAAGGCTTCTGTACAGTTCGACATGTTAAGTACGATCCGCCGCCTGGCCAATCAATGTACATTGTGGTTGCTGCAAAATGTTCCGCGTCCTTTCGATATCGGAGACACAATTGATAAATACATGGACAGTATCACGTCCCTGATCGATGCGTTGCCGGGCCAGATTGTTGAAGAGGATAGTGAGGCGCTGGCGACAGTGGCACAGGATTATCAGAGACAGGGTGTTCCCGAATCCTTTGCCTGGCGTATGGCGGGACTGCCCTACCTGTTTCCGGCGCTGGATATGGTTGAAGTTACCTTGCAGACGGGGCAAAGTCCGGTATTCGTCGCCCAGGTATTCAATCGGGTTGGGGCGGCATTGGAGTTACACTGGTTACGGGATCAGCTCGATCGGTTATCGCGTAAAGAGCACTGGACCCGTCTGGCACGCTCCGCCCTGCGCGATGAGCTGTATCGCCTGCAGCGCCTGTTGACTGCCAGTGTTTTGGACTCCGATGTGACAAATAATACCGATGCGAAACGACTGTTGGAAAACTGGCGGGAGACTCATCAATCGGTGCTGGAGCGCTACAGTCGACGTTTTGTGGAATTCAAATCAGCCCGTGTGGATCTGGCTCTGCTCAATGTGGCGTTGAATGAACTGCAGAAGTTGATTCGTCATCTTGATGAAGCCGGCGAATCTTGAAAAGGGCGGTTTCCTGCTGTTCGCTATGTAACTGCCGCTCTGAAACCAGTACGCACAAAAAAGCCCGGCACACAGGCCGGGCTTTCAGTGATATTGTGAATCGACTTATGATTCTGCCACCGAGGCGGCGTATTCTGCATCCGCCTGTTGTTTCTTATGTTGTTTGATACCCTTGAGCAGTGCGGCAAGGATTGCAAACGCGCCACTTAATAATGCCAGCGCCAGAGTAGCAAAGCTGATGTTACTCAGTAGCGAGCTGGTCCCCTCGGAAATAGTGCTGATGAGATCCAGATCAGACAGGTAAACCGGCATCTCGAACAGCCGGCTGAACAGCACGATGATCATGATCATGCCCATGATCATCTTGACCGTGTAGTCCCGGACATAGGTGGTGCCGATGGCACCGATCTGCACGCCAAACAGGGAACCGGCCAGAATAATCATCGCCAGGCGAATATCCACGAAGCCTTCCCAGGCATAAAAAAGACTGCCACCCATGCCCATGACAAAGGCTACGACCAGTTCGGTGGCCGAGGCCATGATGGCCGGGACACCCAGTACATACATCATGGCGGGAACGCCGATGAAGCCACCGACCGCAATCGAGGCGGCCAGCAGACCGGTAGCAAAGCCCAGCGGGGCGATGAACAGGACCGAGACCCGTTTGCCGCCGATGGAGTGGAAGCTCATCATGGTGCCGGGAATGTTGACCGACTGCACCCATTTGGCCAGACGCGGGGTGATATGTTCAGCGCCTTCCACATCGCCGCCTTCGCGTTTGCACCTGAAAGCATCGCGCAATACATAACCACCCACCAGCGCCAGAACAACAATAAACACGATGGAGACATACAGATCGGTGCCGGTATTCCCGAAGTTGTCGCGAATGCCGGTCATGAACTCCTTGCCGACAAAGACACCCATTTCGGCAAAAATGCCCATGACGAGGCCCAGCTTGATATCAACCTGGCCATACTTGTTTCGCTTGATGGAGGCGACCAGGGCCTTGGGGAATTTGTGGGCCATGTTACTGGCCACGGCGACGACACCCGGGGCACCCAGGCTCATCATCGCGGGAGTCAGGACAAAGGCGCCACCGGAGCCGATGAAGCCGCTGACCATGCCGCCGATGAAGCCGACCAGGAACAGCAAAAAGACGGTCGTCGCATTGAGATCAAGAAAATTGACAGCTTCCACGAGATTAACCTCTTAAAAATTATTTCTTCTTGGCACTGATACCCAGCGCTTCCCAGAAATATCCTGTGAAGGCGCCGTGCACCAGGGAGAAAACCAACGCGATGATGATAGGGACAAAAAACAGGGTTTTGTCGCCGCGGCTGGTCGCTTCCGCCATGTGGCGGATTTCATCGTTGTATACATATAACAAACGAAAGAGTTCCAGGCTCAGGACGCCATACAGGATGGCGAAATGGGTGGTCGTTGAGATTATTCTGCGCTCTGGTGTTGGTTTGTCTGCAGGTTTGGTCATCGATGCACTCCATGGATGCTTGCGGGTGTTTCCCCAGGCCGCTGATATTGCCCTGTGGAATATCACCCGGAGTTAGTCTGTTCAGTCTGGTTGCCGGCGAACTGACCGGCTGACAGAAAACTACAGGAAATTAGTAAGATATGCTTATCAAGGGCGCGCATTATGCGACAGGGTTTCAGTGTTTACTAATGAAATTCTTTATGTAAATATTCCTATATGGAATACCAAGTTCTCCCCGATATCAATGGCTGGGCGACTCTGCGGGCGATCGTTGAGCAGGGCGGTGTCTCCGCGGCGGCTGTGGCGCTGAATATCGGCCAGCCGGCGGTGACCAAGCGCCTGCGGGCCCTGGAAGCCAGTTACGGGACGCGGCTGATGGAGCGGGTCAGCGGGCGGCTGCGACTGACGCCGGCGGGGGAAAAGGTGTATCTGCTGGCGGTCCAGACCCTGGATCGCCAGAGGGCCCTCTATGACGAGTTGCGGAATCTGCATCTGGGGCAAAACACCCTGGCTCTGGAGGTAACGTTTTCCATCGGAGAACACCTGCTGCCGGATCTGCTTTTCCAGTTTGCCGAACGCTACCCCGATTACAAGATCGACAGTCGCATGGCTTATGGTCGCGATATCCAGTCTCATCTGGTGACCGGGCGCACCGACCTGGCATTGATGGAAAACGCGCCGGATCATCCCGATGTGCTGGTGCAAAAATGGGCCGACGATGAGTTATGGCTGGTCTGCGGCGCCAGTCATCCGCTGGCAGGGCGTGAATGGCTGGCTGTGGAGCAGCTGACCGAACTGCCCTATGTGTTGCGGGAAAAGCATGCCTCCAGCCGCGAAGAGCTGGATCAGGCGTTAACCGGCATCGGGATTGAGAAACTGGACGTGGCGTTGGAGGTGGGGTCCACCGATACCATTGTCGAGATGCTGGGGCGGGGCAAGCACGTCAGCTTTCTGCCGCGCTTCGCCGTCAAAGAGAAGGTTTCTGCCGGCGATCTCTATCACCTGAAAGTCACCGGTTTCAGGATACAGCGAACCCTGTGGATTGCGCGCAATCGCTCGCGGCTGGATCACCCGGTGGCGGAGGCGTTTATCGATATGTTGCTGCGCTCGCCGATCAGCTACGTCTGAACGCTTTTAGTGCTGCAGCACGAAGGCCTGTTCCACGGTGAAGTTACCCACGCCCTTGTAATTGGTCATCGTCCAGCCGTTGTCTTCCAGATGCTCGCTCATGTCCTTGTTCATTTGCGGATTGCCGCACAGCATGACCCGATCCTGCTCGGGATCGGCGGCCGGCAGGCCCAGCTGTTCGGCCAGTTCACCGGAGCGGAACAGATCCGCGCCGCGCGTCCGGTTGGGGAACGTTTCCCGGGTGACCGTCGGCACATACAGGAATTCATCGCCATGCCGGGCTTCCAGCTCGTCGCGGTAGGCCAGGGCCGGGGTATGGCGCACGCTGTGGACCAGGATAACCCGTTCGAAATGGTTGAAGGCTTCGCTGGAGCGCACCAGTGACATAAACGGCGCCAGTCCGGTACCGGTGGCCAGCATGTACAAATGGCGTCCCGGTTGCACGTGATTCAGAGTCAGGGAGCCGGTGCTTTTGGTATTGATCCAGATCGAACTGCCGGTATCGGCTTCGGCCAGGTGGCTGGTCAGCGGGCCGTCCGGCACCGCGATGCTCAGAAATTCCAGCTGGTCATCGTCATTGGTGGAGACGATCGAATAGGCACGCGGTATCAGTTTGCCTTCCGGGCGCAGGCCCAGGGTCACAAACTCGCCGTTTTTGAATTCAAAGCCTTCCGGTCGGGTGGTGGTGAAGGTAAAGATATTCTCCGCCCAGGGGCGTTTGGACGTAATTGTCTGTTCTGAATAAGGCATACTGAAATCCGTTTAACCTGAGAGATACCTATTATGTCAGGTCTGACGGGGGGCGAATCAACCCCTGCCGTGAGGTGTTATTACGATGAGTCTGGCGAATTCCATTTTTTCGGTTCTCTGGAATGGAACGCAGAGGGCGCAAAGGCGCAAAGTACGCGGAGGGGGGCAATATATGATTACGGCGAAATGGCGATATGAGCGTGGAACGAATCATGCGGCCTGTGCCAGTGAATAGCTTGATTTTCTGACATGCAAGCAATCAATCGTCAGCGGTAGGCCGGACATAGCAACGCGGTGTCCGGCAATCGGCGGTGTTGCCCGATACCGCTTCGCTTTATCGGGCCTACGACGGCAAAAATTATTTTCACTTTGCGTTCTCCGCGTCTTGGCGTCCTTTGCGTTATTTCCGGTAACAGAAAAGTGGTAGGCCGGACATAGCAACGCGGTGTCCGGCAATCGGCTGCCTGCAATCTGTCTGCCCGGGAATATCTGCCCGATCATTGCCAGCTGTACAGCAATTCGATCTCATGCGCCCAGTTATCCGGATCGGGTGTTTCCAGGACCATGGGAATAGCGTCGAACCGCTTGTCCTGCATGATGTACTGAAACACGGCCAGTCCCAGTTTGCCTTTCTCCAGCGATTCATGCCGATCGACCCGATCGCCCAGATCCGGTTTTGATCCGTTAAGATGCAGACCGCGCAGGGTGTCAAAACCGACGATTCGATCGAATTCTTCAAAGGTGGCTTCACAGGTTTCGGTAGTGCGCAGATCGTAACCGGCCGTGAAGGTATGACAGGTATCGATGCAGACTCCGACCCGGGACTTGTCCTCGACCTGCTCGATGATTTCGGCCAGATGCTCGAACCGGTAGCCGAGGTTGGTGCCCTGGCCGGCGGTGTTTTCGATCACCGCGGTGACGCCCCGGGTCTGTTCCAGTGCCTGGTTAATGGAATCGGCCACGATGGCCAGGCTCTGGCTTTCACTGATCTTGTTCAGGTGCGAGCCGGGATGAAAATTCAGCAGTTTCAGGCCCAGCTGTTCACAACGCTGCATCTCGTCGACAAATGCGGCGCGGGATTTTTCCAGCGCGGCTTTGTCCGGATGACCGAGATTGATCAGATAACTGTCGTGCGGCAGGACGTGCTCGGCGGCGATACCGACCTGTTGCAAATGGGTTTTAAACGCGTCGATCGCCTCGCGGGTCAGCGGTTTGGCCTGCCACTGGCGCTGGTTTTTGGTGAACAGGGCAAAGGCCCGCGCCCCGATGGCCTGCGCATTGAACGGGGCGTTCTGCACGCCGCCGGCGGCACTGACATGGGCACCGATATATTTCATCCCTCTATTATGTAGAGTGTCGCGGGCCAGTCACCAGCAGCGGTGTTAGTGCATAAGTTACTGATTTTAGTAAAAATACTTGAAATTTCAGGCGATTTCCGGGATCATCGCCGCTCTATTGTCCATCCCGGCCCATTTTGAGAGTTTGCCCATGTCCCAGGATATCCATTCGGATCGCGTCTTGATCCTCGATTTCGGTTCCCAGTACAGCCAGTTGATTGCCCGCCGGGTGCGCGAGGCCGGCGTTTATTGCGAGCTGCACCCCTGGGACATGGCCGAAGCCGAGATTCGCGACTTCGCGCCTAATGGCCTCATCCTCTCCGGCGGGCCGGAGAGTACGACCGCCGAGGATGCGCCTTTGGCCTGGCCGCTGATCTTCGAGCAGGGCGTGCCGGTACTGGGAATCTGTTACGGCATGCAGACCATGGCCCGGCAACTGGGCGGCAAGGTGGAAACCAGCGATCGGCATGAATACGGCTATGCGCAGGTGCGTGCTCACGGTCATACCCCGCTGCTCAAGGATATCGAGGATCATGCCAGTCCCGAAGGCTATGGGCTGCTGGATGTGTGGATGAGTCACGGCGATCGGGTGATCGACCTGCCAGCGGGTTTCAAACTGATGGCCTCCACCGACAGCGCGCCCATCGCCGGCATCGCCGATGTGCAGCGGCACTTTTATGGCCTGCAGTTTCATCCCGAGGTCACGCATACCAACCAGGGTCAGCGGATTATCGAACGCTTCGTGCACGAGATCTGCGGCTGTCGCCGGTTGTGGACGCCGGAGAACATCATCGATCAGAGTATCGACGACATTCGCGAGCAGATCGGCGAGGACGAAGTGGTACTCGGTCTTTCCGGCGGTGTGGATTCCTCGGTGGTGGCGGCCTTGCTGCACAAGGCCATCGGGGATCAGCTGACCTGTGTGTTTGTTGACAATGGCCTGTTGCGTCACCTTGAAGGTGAGCAGGTCATGGCGACCTTTGCCGAGCACATGGGGATCCGGGTGATCCGGGTAGATGCCGAGGATCTGTTTCTGGGCAAGTTGGAAGGCGTCAGTGATCCGGAAGAGAAACGCAAGATCATCGGCAACACGTTTATCGACGTCTTCGATGATGAAGCGAGCAAGCTGACCAATGCCACCTGGCTGGCGCAGGGTACCATCTATCCCGATGTCATCGAATCGGCCGGCGCCAAAACCGGCAAGGCGCATCTGATCAAATCCCACCATAACGTGGGCGGTCTGCCGGAGAACATGAAACTCAAGCTTTGCGAGCCCCTGCGCGAGTTGTTCAAGGATGAAGTACGCAAGATCGGCGTGGAACTCGGCCTGCCGTTTGATATGGTCTATCGGCATCCGTTTCCCGGTCCCGGTCTGGGTGTTCGCATTCTCGGTGAAGTAAAAAAAGAGTACGCCGATCTGCTGCGCCTGGCCGATGCCATTTATATCGAGGAGCTGCGCAAGCACGAGCTGTATGACCAGGTCAGTCAGGCCTTTACCGTCTTCATGCCGGTCAAATCGGTCGGCGTGACCGGTGACGGCCGGCGTTATCAATATGTAGTGGCATTGCGCGCGGTGGAGACCATCGACTTTATGACCGCCCGCTGGGCGCATCTGCCCTATGAATTTCTGGATCATGTTTCCCGGCGTATCGTGAACGAGATCGACGGCATCTCGCGCGTGGTCTACGATATTACCGGCAAGCCGCCCGGCACCATCGAGTGGGAGTAGGGAGCATCCGGCAATGGTGATAGATGGCAGTTCGGTCTGTTTCTCTCGCCCGGAATGCGGTGCCTTTGAATGCACGGGTCTGGCTACCGGAGACGAGGTTGGCACTTTCTTTTTACCCTGGCGACATCAATTCTTGCCAAAACAGCATACAATCAATTGTTAACGAATCAGTCCATAAAGGCTGAGGGTTCGCAAGCACAAGGGGTGTATTTTCGGTAATTGCCGGTCGTATAGCCAGAGCGGCCTTGACCATCCGAAGTTCGAGCAAGGAGCATGTCATCATCACCAACGCGTTCAGATTTTCGCCGCACACATGGAATGCGTTACGCCATCATCGGGATACCGAGTTGCTGCGTGCGGAGTTGTTCAGTATCGAGCAACTGAAACGTCACGCAGTCACGCTGGCCGGCCAGCACGTGATCGATCCGCGTCCAGGTCCGGACCGGTTGCTGCCACGGCTGGCGGACAACGCCCGTGTTCTGCTGGCGGCGTATGACGTCGTCACCGCCGTTGCCACCCAGGGGCAGCGGATTGTGCCGGCAGAGGCCTGGTTGCTCGATAACTTCTACCTGATTGAGCAGCAGATCACCCTGGCGCGTCGGCACCTGCCGCGCGGCTACAGCCGGCAGTTGCCGCGACTGGCCGATGGCCCGTCGGCCGGATTCCCCCGCATCTACGACCTGGCGCTGGAGCTGATCTCCCACATGGACGGCCGCGTCGACAGCGACAACGCCACCCAGTTCATTGCCGCCTACCAGACCGTCGAGCCCCTGAAGCTGGGCGAATTGTGGGCCTTCCCGATCATGCTGCAGCTGGCGCTGCTGGAAAACCTGCGTCGCGTCGGGGTGCGCATCGCCCGGCGGCGTGAGGAGCGCGATGCGGCCATCACCTGGGCGGACCGCATGCTTGAGGCGGCCGAAACCGAGCCCAAACAGCTGATCCAGTTGCTGGCCGAGTTTGCCCATGCCGATGTGCCGCTGACTGCCTCGTTTGTGGAAGAGTTTTACGACCGGCTGCAGGCGCAGGGACCGGCCATGGCCTTCGTGCAAACCTGGGTCGAGCACAAACTGCTCGAGCAGGGGGTGACCGCAGCCGGCTTGTCGGAGGCGGCGGGGCGCACCGCCGCGGCCAACCAGATTTCCATCGCCAACAGTATCAGCAGCCTGCGCTTCATCGGCGCCATGGACTGGAAGCAATACGTTGAGTCGCTCAGCGTCGTCGAACAGATCCTGCACGAAGATCCAATGGCGATGTACGCCAGCCAGGATTTCGCCACCCGCGACCGCTACCGGCACGTCATCGAGGATGTGGCGCGACGCAGCAGCTGCAGCGAAATGGCGGTGGCACGCGAAGCCGTCGCGCTTGCGCAGGCCGCTGTCACGCAACAGGGCACGCAGGATCGCAGCGCGCATGTGGGCTACTACCTGATCGATCAGGGCCGACCACAGCTGGAGCATGCGGTCGATTGCCGACTGTCGTGGAAAACCAGGCTCAGCCGGATGGGCCGGCATTTCCGCCTCCCGCTTTATCTCGGCCCGATCCTGCTGCTCACGTTGCTCGCGACAGCGGTCGTGCTTGGCCTTGATACGGGCGGTGTCAATGTGGATGGCTGGCGGATCGGGTTGCTGGCGCTACCCCTGGTCATCGGCGCCTCGGCGCTGGCCGTGCCGCTGGTGAACCTGCTGGTCACGCTCGTCCTGCAGCCGCGCGCGTTGCCACGACTGGATTTCTCTACCGGGATCCCGGACCGCCACCGCACCATGGTGATCGTCCCGACCCTGCTGACGAAAGCGCAAGACGTCGACGATCTGCTTGAAGCAATGGAGATCCGCTACCTCGGCAATCGCGACCCCAATCTGTACTTTGCTCTGTTGACGGATTTTGTCGACGCGCCCGAACAAACGCTGCCGGACGACGAAGCCCTGCTCGAATATGCGCGCGCCGCGGTCGAGGCGCTCAACGCGACCTACCGCGAGGATCGTCCGTGCATCTTCTATCTGTTCCACCGGCCACGGGTGTGGAACCCGTTCGAGCGGGTGTGGATGGGCTACGAGCGCAAGCGCGGCAAGCTGGAGCAGTTCAATGCCCGGCTCAGGGGCGGGGCGCAAACGGCCTTCTCGGACATCGTCGGCGATCAGTCCCTGCTCGGATCGATCCAGTACGTCATCACCCTGGATACCGATACGCAGCTGCCGCGCGACGCGGCACACACCCTGGTGGGCAACCTCGCGCATCCACTCAATCGCCCGGTGTACGATGCCGGCAAGGGCCGTATCGTTGAAGGCTACGCGATCCTGCAACCGCGCGCCTCGATCAGCCTGATCAGTGCCGGCCAATCCCGCTTCACGAAATTGTTCGCGGGTGAGGCCGGCATCGATCCCTACACGCGCGAGGTGTCGGACGTCTACCAGGATGTATTCGGGGAAGGCTCGTTCATCGGCAAGGGCATCTACGACGTCGATGCGTTTCGCCAGGCCGTCGACGGCCGCTTTCCTGAAAATCTCATCCTCAGCCACGACTTGCTGGAAAGCGGCTATGCACGTTCCGCGCTGGTGACCGATGTCGAACTCATCGAGGAGCATCCGGCCAGCTATGCCATCGAGGCTAGCCGGCACCACCGCTGGATACGCGGTGACTGGCAACTGGCCGGCTGGCTGCTGCCACACGTGCCGGGCCCCCCCGGCCTGGATGGTGTGAAGGCGACGCGGCAGACGAACCCGCTCTCGGCGCTGTCGCGCTGGAAACTTTTCGACAATCTGCGGCGCAGCCTGGTGGCGCCTGCGCTGCTCGCCCTGTTGGCCGGTGGCTGGCTGTTGGGCCCGGGGCTCGGGTGGCACTGGAGCTTGCTGGTCATGGCGGTGATATTTCTGCCCAGCCTGCTGGCTGCCGCCATCGAGCTGGTTCGCAAGCCCGAAGAATCCGACTGGCGAGTACACCTGAACCTGACCGGCCGATCCGTGGGGCGCCCGCTCGCACTCGCCGTCCTGACCCTGACCTTTTTGCCCTACGACGCGCTGATCTGCCTGGGGGCAATCCTGCGCTCGGGGTTGCGCATGCTGTTCACGCGACGTGGCCTGCTGCTGTGGAAACTGCCGTCCTACGCACGCCGTAACGCAACCCGCACGCTCGCCGAATTTTTCCGGGAGATGTGGGTCGCGCCGGTGATTGCGCTGGGGCTGGGCGTGGCATTGGCCATGGCAAGCCAGCCGGCGGTGTGGCTTTATGCCGGCCCCATCCTGCTGCTGTGGTTGTTGTCGCCCGTCGCCGGCTGGTGGATCAGCCGGCCGCTGGCCGCCCCCGCCCCGGGCCTGAGCGTCGACCAGGAAGCCTTCCTGCGGACGTCGGCGCGGCGCACCTGGCGCTACTTCGCGGACTTCGTCGGCCCGCAGGACAACTGGCTGCCGCCTGACAACGTCCAGGAATACCCGGCAGCGGCCATCGCCTCGCGCACCTCGCCCACCAACATCGGCATGTCGCTGCTGGCCGACCTGGCGGCGGTCGATTTTGGCTACATCACGGCCGGGGAATGCCTGCAGCGCCTCGGCAACACGCTCGACTCGATGGAAAAGCTGGAACGCTACCGCGGCCATTTTTACAACTGGTACGACACGCGCACCCTGGAGCCGCTGCACCCGCAGTACGTCTCGTCGGTGGACAGCGGCAACCTGGCCGGCTGTCTGCTCACCCTGCAGGCCGGGCTGGCCGAGCTCAAAGATCAGCCGGTGCTGTCGTCCAACGCATTGCAGGGGCTGCAGGATACACTGCAGGTGTTCGCTGAACAGCTGCCTGCGTCGTCCGATCCGGATCTTGCAAACAGGATCACGTCGCTGCAGGACACACTGTGCTCGTTGACACAGAACGGCTCGCTCCGGACACTGGCTGGTGCCGGGCACGCCCTGGATGAGATTCACCGTGTCGGCGGGGAGCTGGTTGACTGGCTGCCGGCGGATAGCGATATCGATGGCGAACGGGTTTACTGGGCACGAGCCTTCGACCGGCAATGCCGGGCGCTTCGGGATGAGCTTCGGTTGCTGGTCTGTGAGCCGCAACACTTCAGCACAATCCCGACACTGGCGGAACTGGCTGGCGCGCACGCAAAGGTGACTGGGGCGCGCTCGTCCGTCGCGGCCGAACGGCTTGGCGTAATCGACGATCTGGTGCAGCGTTGCCGTGCTCTGGCGGCAATGGACTTTGACTTTCTCTATGATGCGGCCTGCGGCCTGCTGGCCATCGGCTATGACGTGGGCGAACGGCGCCGCGATCCGTCCTGTTACGACCTGCTGGCATCGGAAGCGCGCCTGGCCAGTTTTCTGTTGATTGCGCAGGGACAGCTGCCGCAGAAGCACTGGTTCTCGCTCGGCCGCCTGCTGACCAGTCATGGTGGCGACGTCAGTCTGATTTCGTGGAGCGGCTCGATGTTCGAGTACCTGATGCCGCAGCTGATCATGCCGGGTTACCCCAATACCCTGCTGGAGCAGACTTGCAAGGCCGCGGTGTCGCGCCAGATCGAATACGGTCGACAACGCGAGGTGCCGTGGGGCATTTCCGAGTCCTGCTATAACGCCACCGACATGCATCAGATCTACCAGTACCGGGCATTCGGTGTGCCCGGCCTCGGTTTCAAGCGCGGACTGGGCGACGATCTGGTCATCGCGCCCTACGCCAGTGCCCTGGCGCTGACGGTGATGCCGCGCGAAGCCTGCCGTAACCTGCTGACGCTGGCCAATCAGGGATTTCTCGGCGCCTACGGCTTCTACGAGGCCATCGACTACACGCCCTCGCGGGTACCGCGCGGCAAGCCGCACGCCGTCGTGCAGGCCTTCATGGCGCATCACCAGGGCATGAGTCTGCTGGCGTATGCACATGTCTTGCTCGACCAGCCGATGCAGCGCCGTTTCATGTCCGACCCGCTGACGCAAGCGACCGAACTGCTGCTGCAGGAGCGGGTGCCGAAGAAGGGCGCCACCCTGCATCCCCACGCCGCCGAAGTGAGCGCCGCCGCCCGTCCCCCCGGTGCGGACATCGGCGCGATCATGCGCGTGTTTACCAATCCGAACACGCCGATCCCTGAAGTCCACCTGTTGTCGAACGGCCGCTACCATGTCATGGCGACCCATGCCGGCGGCAGCACCAGCCGCTGGCGGGACCTTGCCATCACCCGCTGGCGCGAGGATGCCACTGCCGATGACTGGGGCACCTTCATCTACCTGCGCGACCGCGACAGCGGCAAGTACTGGTCGAGCGCGCACCAGCCGACCCTGCGCCGCGCCGACCACTACGAGGCGATCTTCGTGCAGGCGCGTGCTGAATACCGGCGACGCGATCAGGCAATCGAAGCACACACCGAGATCAGCGTGTCGCCCGAGGACGACGTCGAGATCCGTCGCGTCACGCTCACCAACCAGTCGGCGCGCACCCGTCACATCGAGGTGACGAGCTACGCGGAAGTGGTGCTGGCGCCGTTGAATGCCGATCTGGCGCACCGCGCCTTCAGTAATCTGTTCGTGCAGACCGAAATCCTGCCCGAGCGGCAGGCGATCCTCTGCACCCGGCGTCCCCGCACACCCGGCGAGCAGGTGCCCTGGATGTTTCATCTGCTGGCTGCCCCCGGCGCGGTAGCCGATGCGCCGTCCTACGAGACCGACCGCGCCCGCTTCATCGGGCGCGGCCGCACCGTGGCCAATCCGCAGGTGCTGGACAGCGGCGACAACCCGTCTGTTCTGCCGGGCCATGAATTATCCAACACCGCGGGGCCGGTGCTCGATCCCATCGTGGCGATCCGCCGGACTCTGACCCTGGCACCCGACGAGTCGGCGAGTGTGCAGATTATTTCCGGAGTCGCGGACACCCGCGAGGCCGCACTGGCCCTGCTGGAGAAATACTGCGACCGTCACTTCGTCAAGCGTGCATTCGAAATGGCCTGGTTCCAGAGCCAGGAGGTGCTGCGCCACCTCAATGTCACCGAAGCGGATGCGCAGATCTATGGCCGCCTGGCCAATTCCGTGATCTACGGCACGGCACTGCGCCGCGCGACACCCGACGTCATTGCGCGCAACCAGCTGGGGCAGTCCGGGTTGTGGCGCTTTGGCATCTCGGGTGATTTGCCCATCGTCCTGCTGCACATCGGCGACCTCAACCGCATCGTTCTGGTCAAGCAGGTGCTGCAAGCGCATGCCTACTGGCGCATGAAAGGCCTGGCCGCCGACCTGGTGATCGTCAACGAGGATTTCTCGGGCTACCGGGCGGAGCTGCAGGATCGGATCGTGGGTCTGATCAACTCGGGTCCCGAAGCGCAGATGATCGACAAGCCGGGCGGCGTCTTCGTGCGCCGCACCGAGGAACTGACCGAAAACGAACGCGTGCTGCTGCAGACAGTCGCCCGCATCGTCTTCAGGGATACCGCCGCGACCCTGATCGAGCAGGTGGAACGCCGTATGTCGCCAGAACGTGCGTCGGATCTGCTGGAGCCCTCGCAGCAGGCGGGCGTCGAACCGGTTTATCCGCTGGCCCCGCGCGAGCGCATTTTCTGCAATGGTCTGGGTGGCTTCACGCCCGACGGCCACGAATACGTCGTCACCCTCGAACCCGGACAGACCACGCCGCTGCCCTGGGCCAACGTGATCGCCAGTCCGCACATCGGCACCGTCGTCAGCGAGAGCGGCAGCGCCTATACCTGGGTGGAAAACGCGCACGAATTCCGCCTCACCGCCTGGCACAACGACCCGCTTTGTGACAGCAGCGGTGAAGCGCTCTACATCCGCGACGAGAAAACCGGCGCGTTCTGGTCACCGACGCCGCTGCCCGCGCACGGCCGCGCCGGCTACGTGTGCCGACACGGCTTCGGCTACAGCGTGTTCGAGCATTTTGAGGCCGACATTGCCTCGGAACTGTTCACCTACGTCGCCATGGATGCGCCGGTCAAGTTCGCGGTGGTCAAGCTGCGCAACGCGTCAAAGCGTGCGCGCAGCCTGTCGCTCACCGGGTACTGGGAGCTGGTGCTCGGCGAGTGGCGGCACGCCAATCTGATGCACATCGTTACCGAAATCGATCCGCACACTGGCGCGCTGTTCGCCCGCAATGCCTACGGTCGCGAATGCGCCAACCGGGTGGTGTTTGCCCATGTCAGCAATGAAGGTGCCAGCGAGCGCAAGCGGTCGGTGAGCGGAAACCGCACCGAGTTCATCGGCCGCAACGGCTCGCTGACGCGGCCGGCGGCGATGCGCCGCAAGCGCCTGTCGGGTCGAACCGGCGCCGGCCTCGACCCGTGCGCCGCGATCCAGGCCCGGATCGAACTGGGTGCCGGGCAGGAACGCGAGATCGTGTTCGTGTTCGGCGCGGCTGAACACGCCGATGAGGCACGTCACTTCATCCAGCAATACGGTGGATCGGCGGGTGCGCGCCAGGCATTGGAAGCGGTGTGGGAACACTGGAACCGCACTCTGGGCGCGGTGAACGTGGATACCCCCGACCCTGCGCTCAACGTGCTGGCCAATGGCTGGCTGGTTTATCAAACAATATCGTGCCGGCTGTGGGGTCGCAGCGGCTATTACCAGTCCGGCGGCGCCTACGGTTTCCGCGATCAATTACAGGACACCATGGCGCTGATCCACGCGACGCCGTGGCTCGCCCGCGAGCAGTTGATCCGACACGCCGGGCGCCAGTTCATCAAGGGTGACGTGCAGCACTGGTGGCACCCGCCCAATGGGCAGGGCGTGCGCACCCATTTCTCCGACGATTATCTGTGGCTGCCGTATGCCACCTGTCGTTATGTGCTGGCGACCGGCGACACCGGCGTGCTCGATGAGTCCATCCATTTTCTGGAGGGCCGTGAGCTGTATGCGGAAGAAGAGGCCTACTACGACCAGCCGCAACGTTCGCACGAAGCCGCCAGCCTGTACGAGCACTGCGTGCGTGCTATCAAGCACGGCCTGCGTTTTGGCGTCCATCAATTGCCGCTGATGGGCTGCGGCGACTGGAACGACGGCATGAATCTGGTGGGCAAGGCGGGCAAGGGCGAAAGCGTCTGGCTGGCATGGTTCCTGATCGAGAATCTTGAGTCGTTTGCCGGTCTTGCGCGCAGCCGCGATGACACGGACTTTGCCGAGCTGTGCAGCGATCAGGCCGCCCAGCTGCGCAGTAACATCGAGGCCCAGGCCTGGGACGGCGCCTGGTATCGACGTGCCTGGTTTGACGACGGCACGCCCCTGGGTTCGTCCACTAACGACGAATGCCAGATCGATTCGATCAGCCAGAGCTGGGCGGTCATCTCCGGGGGCGGTGATTCCACGCGCGCCCGCCAGGCGATGACGGCCGTCGGCCAGCGCCTGGTGCGGCGCGACAAACAGATCATCCAGCTGCTCGACCCGCCCTTTGACAAGTCCGATCTGGAGCCGGGTTACATCAAGGGCTACATCCCCGGCGTGCGCGAGAACGGGGGCCAGTATACCCATGCCGCGATCTGGTCCACGATGGCCTTTGCCCTGCTGGGCGACACGGAACGCGCGTGGGAATTATTTGCCATGCTCAATCCGGTCAATCACGGCAGCACGGCGGACGCCATCGAAACCTACAAGGTCGAGCCCTACGTCATGTGCGCGGACATCTATGGCGTGCCGCCGCACATCGGACGCGGCGGCTGGACCTGGTACACCGGTGCGGCAGGCTGGATGTATCGGCTGAGCGTGGAAACCCTGCTGGGGCTGCAACTGGAAGTGGATCATCTGCGCATTGTGCCCTGTATCCCGGCCGATTGGGAGTCCTACAAAATCCACTACCGCTATCGCGAGACTGTCTACCACATCACCGTCAAGCGCGTCGGTGAACCCTCGGGGCAGATCAGCCGCGTGATCGTGGACGGCACCGAATATCCCGACACCCGCATTCCGCTGGTCGATGACCGCCAGGAGCACTTCGTCGAAGCGGACCTGGGCTAAAAGCATCTTGTGGGGTTGCTGGGTCGGACCAGGCAGGGGTGAGTGATATATTCTGCGCAAATTGACATATTTGGGTGATTCCCGGTGGCGATTAGCAGCAAAGCCTTAACATGGTATCTTCCATGGTATCGACGCTTGCGCACACCGGTATCAGATTGATATTACGTGGCAATACTGTCTTATTTATAATCGAGTGGGAATAGCATGAGTGAAGTGGTTCTGATCAATATCACCGGTCGCGATCGGCTGGGACTGACGGCGCGTCTGACCGGGGTGTTGGCCGAATACGATATTCCGGTGCTGGATATCGATCAGTCGGTGACCCATAACAGCCTGGCGCTGGCTGGCAGCGGCGGGCAATAGTGATATCAACAGTATTTGTAGAGGATCGAGCGTGGACTCGGATTTTTCAGCAACAATCTTAGCGAATCAGTCGTCGTTGAAGTAACGAAGGCATATCCCTTCGACCATCAAGAATGCAGTGAATGAAAACGTCGTGACGAATGGCTTCATAGATTACACGGTAGGGTTTGAAGTAGACTTCCCGGTAGTTTGTTACACTGATTCGATCGAGTTCTGGCGGAACGTGTCCTCGTTCGGGCAACTCGACAAGTCTCAAGCAGAGGGATTCCAGCTGAACCAGTACGTAATCCGCATTCTCCGCGGAGTCGTAGAGAGCAATATAGCGGTAGATATCGATGAGGTCCTGTTCTGCATCCTCGGTAAGCCGGACGCGATAGCGTTTCACTCAGTATCTTCCCTGACACGCTTTCGAATATCGGCAAAGGCTTTCTTGAGAGGCTTGCTCCGGCCTTCCTGAATGCTTTTCGAACTTTGGGCCAGTACCTTGAGCAGTGCCAGCGATTCCTGGGTTTGTTCATAACTGGCAATATCCTGCAGCACGGCCCTGGCTTCCCCGTGTTGTGTGATTACCATGGTGCGTTGTCCTTCACTAACGTCTCGCAGAACCTCGGCGGTATGGCTTTTCAGGTAGCTGATGGGTTTAACCGATTCGCTCAGTTTCATGGTCTATGTTCCTTGAGGGCTTTGATGGTACTAAATATAGTCCATATATAGTACTATTGTAAAGGTGGTCGCGCAGGGTATTTACCGGGAAGCTTGAGCTGAAAATTGGCAATTAGCAGTGCAACAGAACATGCTATTATTCATGGTACTGCCATCTATACCAATAACCAAGCCAGTGAAATCAATCCGAAAAAATGGCTGGTTTACAATCCAGCGGGAATAACATGAGTGAAGTCGTTCTGATTAATGTCACCGGCCGCGACCGGCCGGGCCTCACGGCCCGCTTGACCGGTGTCCTGGCCGATTATGATATTCCGGTGCTGGATATCGATCAGTCCGTGACCCATAACAGCCTGGCACTGGGACTGTTAATCGAAGCGCCGGACGAGAATAAAAACTGTTCCCTGTTCAAGGATCTGTTGTTCAGTGCCCATGAGCTGGATCTCGATATCCGTTTCACCCCCATCAATGAACAGGATTACGAGCAGTGGGTAGCCCGCCAGGGCCAGGCCCGGCATATCGTGACCCTGCTGGGACGACAGATTACGGCACGACATATTGCCCGGGTCACCGAAGTGGTGGGAGAAAACGGATTTAATATTGAAGACGTGAGTCGGCTTTCCGGAAGACTCTCCCTGCATCGATCCGAGAAACAGAGCGGGGCGGCGGCCGTGCAATTGACCCTGACTGGGGAAGTTCAGGATATCCCCGGTATGCATGCCCGGTTTTTACAGATCGCCCAGGATATGCAAATCGATGTAGCCGTGCAGGAAGATAACCTGTATCGGCGCAGTCGCCGCCTGGTCTGCTTTGATATGGACTCGACCCTGATTCAAACCGAAGTGATCGACGAGCTGGCAAAAGTGGCCGGCATCGGCGATCAGGTGGCGGCAATTACCGAAGCGGCCATGCGCGGCGAAATCGACTTTTCCGAAAGTTTTCGCCAGCGGATGGTCCTGCTGGAAGGACTGGAAGAGTCGGTGCTGCAGGAGATCGCTGAAAGCTTGCCGATCACCGAGGGGGCGGAACGATTGATTTCGACACTGCGACATTTTGGTTACAAGGTCGCGATTCTCTCCGGCGGCTTTACCTATTTCGCCAATTACCTGAAAGACAAGCTGGGCGTCGATTATGTCTACGCCAACCAGCTGGACTTTGAAAACGGTAAACTGACCGGCAAGGTTAAAGGCGAGATCGTCGACGGGCAGATGAAAGCAAAATTGTTACAGCAACTGGCCGAACAGGAAGGCATCAGCACCGAACAGGTCATCGCAGTCGGCGATGGCGCCAATGACCTGCCGATGCTGTCCATCGCCGGCCTGGGTATCGCCTTTCATGCCAAACCGCTGGTGCGCGAACAGGCGCAACATTCCATCGCCACGCTGGGCCTGGATGCCATTTTGTACCTGCTGGGCATGCGCGATCGCGAACTGCAATCACTCGGTAGTCGATAGGCTCTGGAAGATAACGCGGAGTTCGTAAAGACGTTTATGCCCGTTTTTTGGGTGCAAAGTACGCAAAGTAACAATTTTAAATTTTGTGTTCACATTCAATTCAAAATTCCTTCATCCTCTGTGGTGTAATCTTTTCTGGATTGTGGCGATAGATAATTGAGCATGGATAACGATATTGAGCAGCTGGAGACCGATGCGCTGGATGAATTCTGGATGCAGCGGGCGTTGGAGCTGGCGCGCCAGGCCGGGGCGGCGGGCGAGGTGCCGGTAGGGGCGGTCGTGGTTCGGGATGAACAGGCGATTGGCGAGGGCTGGAATCAGCCGATTGGCAATCACGATCCCAGTGCCCATGCCGAGATGCGCGCCCTGCGCGATGCGGCACAACGGTCGGGGAATTATCGTCTGCCGGGTACGACGTTATACGTGACGCTGGAGCCGTGCGTGATGTGTACCGGCGCGATCATTCACGCACGGGTTGACCGGGTGGTGTTCGGTGCCCGGGATCCGAAAACCGGAGCCGCCGGCAGTGTTTTTGACATATTGAATAGTGATAAACATAACCACCGGGTCGAGATTCGCGGCGAGGTACTGGCCGGAGAGTGTGGGCGTTTGCTGACTGAATTTTTTCAGACCCGTCGCGAGGCCAGGAAAAAAGACTGAGTCGCCAGCGTAAACGTGTGCGATCAGATGATCAGCGTTACAATGCCGGTGAGGAATAAGCCAGAATCGAGCTGGGAATCTGTCCGGGCGACGGGTTGGTGCGCAAGTGCCAGCGCAGGATATCGTAATAACTGCGAATGTTATCGACATAGGTTACCGGTTCATGCCCCCGGGCATAGCCGTAACGGGTTTGCCGATACCATTTTCGCTGGGTTAACAGGGGCAGATTGGTTTTAACGTTGGACCATTTGCTCGGATCGCCACCGCGTTGTTCGGTTATCCTCTGAACATCGCGCACATGACCGAAGCCGACATTATAGGCGGCCAGCGTAAACCACATCCGATCCCCTTCGGGGATGTCATCAAAACGTTGATACAGGCTCTTGATATAACGGGCGCCACCCTGGATGCTCTGGGCCGGATCGGTCCGATCCGCTATCCCCAGCTGACTGGCTGTGACATTGGTCAGCATCATCATACCGCGGACACCGGTCGGCGATATTGCCAGCGGATTCCAGTGAGATTCCTGATAGGCGACTGCCGCAAGTAAACGCCAGTCGAGTTCGGTTTGCGCAGCTGCCTTTTCGAACAGCTTGCGGTAGTTCGGCATGCGACTGCGCATATGGTGCATGAAAAACGGCGTCCCGGCGTAGTCGTAGTTACGCACGTATTCATAGTTCTGCTTTACCCTGTGCGCCAGTTCGCCCGATTCGCGCAGTGTTTCGAAGAAATGTTCCACCTCGTCATAGAGCGAGGTGTCCTTGCTTCGGGGCAGGGCCCAGGCGAGCTGCCGGGGTTCCGACAGATCGAAGGCGACCCGCAGCTCGGGGAAATAGCGCCGGTTAATGGCCACTTCATTGGAATCGGCAATGGTGTAATCGATCAGTCCCTGGGCTACCAGCGACAGCAATTCGGTGCTGCCGGCTTCCGGATTTTCATGCCATTGGAGTTCGGGGTGTGACTGTTGTATCTGGCGTAACTGTTCGGTATGGCTGCTGTTGGCAACCACCTCCAGATAGCCTTGCCGGACATCGGCAAAATCCTGCGGTTCGGGCAAGGTGCCCTGTCGATAGACCAGTTGCGGGGTGATTTGCTGGTACGCCGGCGCAAAGCGCACCTGCCGGCGGCGCTGTTCGGTGACGGTCAGTCCGGCAGCGGCCAGATCGGCACGCCCCTTGCGCAGACCGGTGAACATCTCTTCCAGGTTGTCTTTGACGACCAGTTTCAGGCGCACGCCAAGGTGGTCGGCAAAGGCCCGGGCCAGGTCGTATTCCAGCCCGGCCGGACCCCGGGGCCCCTGATAATAGGTGGTCGGGGCATTACGGGTGTAAACGCGCAACTCACCGCTATCCAGTACCTGTTCCAGCGCACTGTGCTGCGGTGTGCAGGCATTGAGTACCACGCCAATCAGCGCCGCCCCGCCCAGCAATGTTGCGAAAACCCGTCGTTGCATTCCGTCTTACCTTTCAGTCTGTGAACTGGTTATCGGTTGCCTGATCAAATTCTGGAGTACAATTGGCAAACCGCAAGCGCGTCCTGCCGTTTTCGGCCACAGAATAAAAAACTTCAATATTATAACACCCTAATATTGGTCAATCACTCACCAGATTACCCAATCTTCCCGTTATCACGGCTTTAACCACTTGATTTGTAATGAAATGGAGCCGTGCTCCTGCCAGCCCGCCAGTCCAGACCAGCCAATCGAGCCGGATTGACGTTGCACCGCCCGGGCATCTGGTTTAATCTTGCGCGCCTTGTGCAATGCCACTGGCATTGCACAGGTACTAGTACCCAGGACCTGGTGACTAGAAACTGATCAGGAGAGGTGTCCGAGTGGTTGAAGGAGCACGCCTGGAAAGTGTGTATACGGTAACCCCGTATCGAGGGTTCGAATCCCTCCCTCTCCGCCAAAATAAAAAAGGAGGCCTTGCGCCTCCTTTTTTATTTTGTGGATGGGGGAGGCCATGATGAGAACCCTTTGGTTCGACAAATTTGCAGGACAGCAAATTTGGTCGCCGGAGCATAGCGACGGCGCCCGAAGGGCTCGGGGCCAGGGATGGCCCCGAGACAATCCCTCCCTCTCCGCCAAAATAAAAAAGGAGGCCTTGCGCCTCCTTTTTTATTTTGTGGATGGGGGAGGCCATGATGAGAACCCTTTGGTTCGACAAATTTGCAGGACAGCAAATTTGGTCGCCGGAGCATAGCGACGGCGCCCGAAGGGCTCGGGGCCAGGGATGGCCCCGAGACAATCCCTCCCTCTCCGCCAAAATAAAAAAGGAGGCCTTGTGCCTCCTTTTTTATTTTGTGGATGGGGGAGGCCATGATGAGAACCCTTTGGTTCGACAAATTTGCAGGACAGCAAATTTGGTCGCCGGAGCATAGCGACGGCGCCCGAAGGGCTCGGGGCCAGGGATGGCCCCGAGACAATCCCTCCCTCTCCGCCAAAATAAAAAAGGAGGCCTTGCGCCTCCTTTTTTATTTTGTGGATGGGGGAGGCCATGATGAGAACCCTTTGGTTCGACAAATTTGCAGGACAGCAAATTTGGTCGCCGGAGCTGTAGCGACGACGCCCGCAGGGCTCGGGGCCAGGGATGGCCCCGAGACAATCCCTCCCTCTCCGCCATATCAAAAAAGGTTCCTGTCGGCTAATGCCGCTCACTTAAGCCCCCGGTTTTTCCTCGGGGGTTTTTCCACGACGGGATAGCCGGTTTTGCTTTTTCGAACGGCCCTCGGTACCGAGGGCCGTTTTCGTTCCGGCAGAATAAAGGCCTTCACGTTGGCTCTCAGTGCGCGGAGCTTCTTTGGGATGGTCCCGGGTGACGCCACGGCGCACCAGAGAAACTCATCCTGAATATAGCGCATGGCCATCATAAAGCTGATCCGCCGCGGGGATTCCGCCGCTTCTTCGGCAATACGGCTGATTTCCAGTCGTACCAGGTTGTAGGCCAGCAGGATCCCCCACAGCTCCTGGCGGATCCCTTCGGGCTTTTGACTGCGCAGCAGCAACTCGCTACGCAGTTGCCGACGCTTGAGTTCCCCGTAACCCTGTTCAATCTCCCATCGCTCCCAGTAAATGCGCAACAACTCCTCGGCCGGATAGCGCTGAGGGTCGGTCAGGGAGGTGAGAAAACCGGTGATTTCTCCTTGGGGGTTGGCGTAGCTGACCCGGCGGGCCTACCAGGTGGCCGGAAGATGGGGGTATTGCTCACGTGCCTGGGGCGAGACGGGCATTTCAATAAGACAGTCATGTTCAGCAAATTGCTCGACCACTTCGTAGCGCATCTTGCGCTTGACCGGTGTTAGCCAGTGGCTTTCGGGCTGAGCCTGTTGCCAGCAGAGCAGCAGTTCGGCGGAGAAATAGCAGCGGTCAAACAGGGTCAGCGAATGGGCGGGGGCCGTGCTCACCAGTTCACGTGCATAGTTGATTTTGCCCTGTGTACAAGGGCCGAAGGTGGCCTCCCTTACCAGATGGGTGCGTAGTGACATCAACGCCGTCAGGCGAACGCTGGGAAAGGCGCTGGTGTGCCCCTTGCGCGACTCGATAAAGCCAAAAGCCTCGCCATTTTCCTCGGAATCCGGCGCCTCGAATACCGTCCCATCAACACTCAACAGCTTCAGTCCGCGAAAATCATCGTGTCTCTCCTGTCGGCTCCACGCTTCGGCGCTACTGAGAAACAGGTAGCGCATCGGTTCCGCACCCAGGCGCTCACGGGCCTGGGACAGGGCGCTGGTCGCCACCACCGGGCGACCTTGACTGTCCGGCATCGCCAGATCCAGCTTGTCACAGACGTCCTGAATTGAACGGTCACGGTACAGGCCGATCCCCAGTACCAGCCACATGACTTGCTCGGCGGGGAGACGGCGGCGGCGAAGACTGGCCATACCGGTGGCTTCAAGGGCCGTTTCTATCCATTCGCTGGGAATGTCCCGTTGAAAAGTGCTGAGTGACTCAGGTGACCATTCTGCTGTTTGGTCCAGCTCTTCGGAAAATGACATAAAAAAATCCCGTGATCAAAAGTGATCACGGGATTTTGATCTCATCTTACTGATAGTCAAGCAAGTTTTTGCTTAACTGATCGGCATTACCCTATCGGGGCCTTTTTTAATTTCCAGAAGCTAGCTGCCAGGAACTAGTATCTAGTTACTGATATGCGGGGAAGTCGTGATGATCATCTTTTGGTTGGACAAAATTGTCAGGCGTAACAGATGAAGAACTCGGTAGAAGCTGAAAGACGTATTTTTATTAATCCTATAGTCTTTCTCCTGATATCTGATCAATGAACTTTCCAAGACAAACGTTACCAACTGTGAACATTTTAAACAATTCATGCGCACTTGCATCCACTTTTATCATGCCGGGATCGTTTACCTGCGGTTTATTGACAGGAACTGGCTTTAGTTCTAACTTTTACTATGTACTATATGCTCTACGCCAACAAGAGGGACGATTATGGCAGAAGAAGAATCCGTATCATGTGCCAGGGTGACCGGCTCGGTTTCGGGAGAGCCGTCACCGGAAACTCCGGCACCCTCTGAATTAACCAGTCAAGAAGAGAGGTCCAGTATGAGTGTACGTGTCGGGCAGAAAGCCCCCGATTTCACTGCGCCTGCCTATCATAAGGGCAGCTTTACCAGCGTGAAGCTGTCGGATTATTTAGGCAAGTGGGTGATGCTCTGTTTCTATCCGGGCGATTTCACCTTTGTTTGAGCTACTGAAGTGTCGGCGGTCGCCGCGAATTATCAGAAGCTCCAGGATTTAGGTGTCGAAGTTATTTCAGTCAGTGTGGACAGCCACTTTGTCCATAAAGTCTGGAACGACGAGGAATTGAGCAAAATGGTGGATGGCGGGGTGCCATTCCATATGGTAGCTGATCAGGCCGGGAATGTCGGTCGCGCCTATGGCTGTTGGGACGAGACCCAGGGGGTCGAGCTCCGCGGACGTTTCATCATCGATCCGGATGGTGTGATTCAGGCGATGGAGGTGCTGACGCCGCCGGTCGGGCGCAAGCTTGCTGAAACGATCCGCCAGATTCAGGCCTATCAGCATGTACGCGCCACTGAAGGGAAGGAAGCCTGTCCCGCAGGCTGGGAGCCGGGCAAGCCGACTCTCAAACCTGGACCGGATCTGGTGGGGAAAGTCTGGGAGGTATGGAACCCTTCCATGGAATAGTCGAGTCCTTATCCGGCTATCTCAAACCCCGCCCTTCGTGGCGGGGTTTTTATTTTACGAGTGGGCAGGAAAAGACCACACAGCGGTTCGTCGCTTAACCTTGGGGATAAACAGTTGGATACTAAAATAATGAATCAACTCTCCAGACTCCCCTCTGTCAGTCGTCTGTTGTCTGACGCCGTGGTTGCGGAGCTGGTGGATAGCCACGGCCACGCGGTGATTACACAGATGATCCGTGACACGCTGGCCGAGGTCCGTGCGGCGGCCCAGGCTGGCGCCCCGATTCCCGATAACGAAAACCTGATCGAAAAAATCACCGCCAATGCAAAGGCGCTCGCTCTGCCCAGGCTGCGCCCGGTCTTCAATCTCACCGGCACCGTGCTGCACACCAATCTCGGCCGCGCCTCCCTGCCCGAAGAAGCTGTCGAGGCGCTGGTGACGGCCGCCCGCAATCCCTGTGCTTTGGAATACGATATCGAGGACGGCGGACGGGGTGACCGGGATGACATCGTCAGCGATTTGCTCTGCGAGTTGACGGGAGCCGAGGCGGCCACCGTGGTCAACAACAATGCTGCTGCCGTCTTCCTGTTGCTCAACACATTGGCATGGAAGAAGAAAGTTGTTGTCTCCCGCGGGGAATTGATCGAGATCGGCGGGGCCTTTCGGGTACCCGATATCATGAAGCGGGCCGGTGCCAAACTGGTCGAGGTCGGCACGACCAATCGCACGCATCGGAAGGATTTCAGCGAAGCGATCTCCTCACGCACGGCGATGCTGATGAAAATCCACACCAGCAATTACACGATCCAGGGGTTTACTCATGCCGTACCGGAAAAAGAACTGGCCGAGCTGGCACATCAACATGAACTGCCCTTTGTCGTCGATCTCGGCTCCGGTACATTGACCGACCTCGAGCGCTGGGGACTGCCCCACGAACCGACACCACGCGAGAGCATCGCCGCCGGGGTCGACCTGGTAACCTTTTCCGGTGATAAACTGCTTGGCGGCCCGCAGGCCGGGTTGCTGGTTGGTCGCAAAGATCTGATTGATCAGATCAAGAAAAATCCACTGAAGCGCGCACTGCGCGTCGGCAAGATCACCCTTGCCGCCCTCGAAGCGGTGCTGCGTCTCTATCGCGATCCCGATCGCCTGCCCGAACGCCTGACGGCATTGCAGCAACTGACCCGTCCCGAAGCCGACATCCATGCCGTGGCGCAACGCCTGTTGCCCGCACTGCAGCGTGCCCTGGCCTCGCAGCCGGTAACCGTGGAAATCGTGCCACTGCGATCGCAGATCGGCTCCGGGTCACTACCGGTCGATCGTCTGCCGTCTGCCGGGCTTGCTGTTCACCCGCAGAGCAGGAAAAGCGGCGTACTGCATCGCATCGAGGCCAGATTACGCGAGTTGCCGCGTCCGGTGATCGGCCGCATCGAGAACGACGCGTTGCTGCTGGATCTGCGCTGCCTTGCGACGGATGAGGAAAGTGAATTCGCTGCCCAGCTTTCGATCCTGGACACACGTCAATCGGATGCATCAGGTCGGATGGCATGAGATACGTGAGATGTTGATCGGCACTGCAGGGCATATCGACCATGGCAAAACCGCGCTGGTGAAGGCGCTTACCGGCGTGGATGCCGATCGGTTGCCGCAGGAACAGGCGCGCGGCATTACGCTCGATCTCGGCTACGCCTATACCCCCTTATCGGATGGTTCAGTACTCGGTTTTGTGGATGTCCCCGGCCATGAAAAACTGATCCGCAACATGCTGGCCGGCGCCACCGCTATCGATTTCGTTCTGCTGGTGATTGCCGCCGATGACGGACCGATGCCGCAAACACGTGAACATCTCGAGTTACTGGAACTGCTGGGTAGGACCCGGGGCACAGTCGCCCTTACCAAAATCGATGTGGTTTCAGCCGAGCGGCTCGAGGCGGTCCGCCAGGAAGTCAAACAACTTCTGGCGGATACCGGACTGTCAGGTAGTCCGATCTTTTCCGTATCGGGGCGAACGGGGGAGGGGATCGAGCCCCTGCGCATTCATCTGGAGACGATGGCGACTTTATTTCACCCGCGTTCAGCGACAGGGCGTTTCCGTCTCGCCATCGATCGCTGTTTCTCGCTCACCGGTGTTGGCACCGTAGTAACCGGTACCGCCCATGCCGGAGCAGTCAATGTCGGCGAGATGCTCACCCTGTCCCCGTTGGGGGTCAAGGCCCGTGTGCGTGAACTGCATGTCCAGGACCGCTCTGCCGAACGTGGTCAGGCGGGTGAACGTTGTGCCCTGGCACTCAAGGGTGATTTTGACAAACAGGATATTGCCCGGGGGATGTGGCTGGTCGATCCGGCGCTGGCCCTGCCCCTGTCCCGTTTTCAGGGTGAGGTGCGCATTCCCGCCGGTCAGAAACCGGTGACGCACATGCAAAACGTGCATGTGCATCTTGGTAGCGATGACATAGTCGGCCGGGTGGCGTTGCTCGATTGCAAGGAGATCAATGCCGGAGATACCGCGCTGGTAGAGATCCTGCTCGAACGCGAAACTCTGGCCCTGCACGGCGACCGATTCATCCTGCGCGATGCCGGTGCGCAACGGACTGTTGCCGGAGGCAGGGTGCTGGATATCTTTCCGCCTACCCGCCACAAGCGGACACCGCAACGGCTGGCCCTGCTCAACAAACTGCGTGACGTGGATCCTGCCGTTGCGCTTGAATGTCTGGCCGACCAGGTGGAAGCCGGCATCGATCTCAATCGATTCGCGATGAGCTGGAACCTCAGCGAGGCAGACGCCGAGATGCTCTGGCAACGGGTCGGCCTGCGCGTGATCCGCGAGGGCGAAACAACAACCGGTATTACCCCGGCGGCCTGGACCGCGTTGCGAAGTAAACTGCTTGAGGCGCTGACTGCGGAACATGAGCGTGCGCCCGATATGATCGGCGTGGAAGTCGAACGGCTGCGGCGCATGACCTCCAGCAGGCTGTCGCGTCCTGTTTTTCAGGCACTGAGTGAGGAATTACTGGCAAATGGTGCCATTGTACAGACGCGCTCCTGGCTGCATCTGCCGGAGCATCGCGCCACTGTCACTGCCGACGACCGGGAACTTTTTGCCGAGCTTAAGCCTTTGCTGGATGCCAGTCCCTATAATCCGCCGCGAGTGCGTGATGTATTCAGGGCAACAGGCACGCCCGAGCATGTGGTACGCCAGTTATTCAAGCGGCTCGCCCGGACGGGGGAGCTCTATCCGGTAGCCCATGATCATTATTTCACCGCCAGGGCGGTCGAGGAGCTGGCCGAACATGTCCGCCAGCTCAATGAGCAACAGGGCGCGGCGCGTGCCGCCCCGTTTCGAGACATTATCTTTCCCGATGGTAGCGGCGGTCGTAAGGTGGCGATTCGGATCCTCGAGTTCTTCGATCGTATCGGTTACACTCGACGGGTACGCGATGATCATGTCTTGCGTCACGACAGCGCTTTGCAGCACTGGAGCGCACAATGAACTCTGGAAGAGATCGTTCCCCGGTGGGGCGCCCGGTCTTCAAAACCGGGAGGGGCCGCCAGGCGGTCCCTGGTAGGTTCGACTCCTGCTCTCTTCCGCCATTTTCTCTGGTCGTTCCCGGACCACGATGAACCTGCTAATCACTGATGGGCTGTTGCTGTGCGTTTCACTCTGACGAGAGCTTCCCGGGGGCACTGCATCGAGATTGTTTAGTGAAATCTTACTGTCAGAGTTCAGATGCTCGTATGTTACGCAGGAACGTCACCTTATTTTTCAATGGCCAGTAACTTCAGCTTGCGGTACAGGGTCCGTTCACTGATCCCGAGCTGGCGAGCCAGTTCGCGTTTGTCCCCTTCGAAACGGGCGAGTACTCGCTGCAGGTACTGTCGTTCCACTTCCACCAGCGGAAGAATGTTTGTGTCAGTGACCTCTGTCAGCTTGCTGTCAGTGGGACAGCGACACTCGGCCGGCAGGTGATTGATGGTAATGGTCTCACCGTCGGCCATCAGGTTTGCCCGCTCGAGTATATTGCGTAGCTCGCGAATATTCCCCGGAAAAGCATAATTTCGCAGGCAGTGTAACGCCTGGCGATCCAGCCGGCGGGGTTTGTCCGAGGCGATGCGCTGTACAATGGTTTCGATCAGCAAGGGTAGGTCTTCGATTCGTTCGCGCAGGGACGGCAGGGCAATGGGAAAGGAACTGATCCGGTAATAGAGATCCTCGCGAAAGCTCCCTTCGGCCACCATCTGTTTCAGGTCACGGTGCGTGGCGCAGACCAGTCGAAACTCGGCCTTGTGCGATTCCACACTGCCAACACGCCGATACGTCCCGGTCTCCAGCAGACGCAGCAGTTTCACCTGCATGGCCAGCGGGATATCACCCACTTCGTCCAGAAACAGGGTGCCGCCGCGGGCGATTTCAACCAGCCCGGGCTTGCGCTGGGTGGCGCCGGTGAACGCCCCTTTTTCATGACCAAACAGTTCGCTCTCGAACAGGGTTTCTGTCAGGCCGGAGCATTCGACCGGGACGAATGGCCCGGTATTTCGATTGCTGGCCTCGTGTACAGCTCTGGCAACCAGTTCCTTGCCGGTGCCGGTCTCGCCCAGCAGCAGGACGGTGGTTTCAGCGGGGGCGGCCCGTTGTACCAGTTCCAGCATGCGCAGAAAGGCCGGGGCACGGCCGACCAGCCCCTCTCCGGCGGGGCGGGCGCTCGCCACCGTACTGTGGCGCATCACTTCAACAAAATAGAGAATCTCGCCGGCTTCATTGTGGATGGGATGAATTTCGACATCCACGTGTTCTTCTCCACGCGGGGTGTGGTGCAGGTGCAGGACCCGCTGGGTTTCTCCGGAGGTAAGGCTCGCTTTCAGCGGACAGCTCTCACCGGCCTGATCGCAAGGAACCTGGTAGTGATGAGAAACCTCGTAACAGTGCCGTGCCCGTAGTGGCTGTTCGTCGCCGTAAATGGCCCGGTATGGCTGATTGGCGGCCAGAATCAGGTAGTCCTGACTCAGCAATACCGCCGGTTCATCGTAGACGTCGAGCAGGGCAGCGATTTCGGCAGGAACGGGAGTCGGCATGGCGGTCCACAAGTTGTCATTAATGGCAGTATTATGGGTTAATTTTGACAAAAAGACAGTAAATTCGAATAACGTGAGTCTGGCTTATATTTTAAGCATGCAGAAAAGAATTAATAAAAACAGTAGGATAGAGATGAATCTCGATGAAAAGAAGGTGGAGCACAGTCTGGCACGTTACTTGCCATATATTTCATAACCATGTTTGATTCAGTTACTTGAGGAGACGACGATGAAATCATTAATGAATGTTCTGGCCTTTGTTTTCGCCATTGCCGCGCTGCCGGCGGGTGCCATGGCGGCAGAAGAAATCCCTGCCTGGACCTGGGATGATCAGATGATTGTTCCCCTGACTGTCCAGAACGCGGACACCGATTCGCAAGAAGACGAGGATGAACCTGACCTGGGCTGGTAACTCCGGCGTATCAGCTTGCCGTAACCTGTTCGAAGAGCAGGTTGCGGCATTTATTTGTAAATTTCGTAAATTCTTCTTTAATTATTCAGATAGTTCTGACGTGGAATAGAACAAGTATTGTATTTCCGCGCATTTCTTGGGTCTTTATTTGTGGATGGATTCATTGAGTTAATTCTATCAAGATTAGCGGACAATGATGTCCCTGCTTATCCGAACGCGTATTCAAGTAAAAAAGCAGAGGAAAGTGATCAGAAGGGTAAGGGTATTACCTGGCACCGCCAATTTGAGTAATTCATTGGTACCGCCACGGATTCAACACTGAACTACAGCAAGGTACTGGGGGAAAGATACTTCAGACGGGAGCCTGATTATGGATTTAATTGGTTTGTACCCAACATGGTATGAATCCACAGTAGGCAGTGGCTGGGTAGTCGCGATTATCGCGACGATACATGTATTGACATCGCATTTGTCAGTTGGTGCTGCAATATTTTTTGCCTACCTGGCTACCCGTGCCTACCGGGACAATCGGCCGGAATTGGTGGAATTTATCAAGCGCTATGGCCTTTTCTTGCTGGTTTTTGCTTACGTAGTCGGTTCGATTACCGGGGTGGGTATCTGGTATTCCACCACAGTAGCCAGTCCGCGCGGGATTTCGGCGTTGATCCACAGCTTCGTTTGGAAATGGGCCACTGAATGGGTTTTCTTTGTGATCGAGGTCGTCGGGGTATACATGATCGTCTACCTGGTGGGTAAGGTGGACCGACGCACCCACATGATGATCACCTGGGTGTTTGGCCTGGCATCTTACACCACGATGTTGATCATCATCGGTATTCTTTCTTTCATGTTGTGGCCGGGCAAGGAGGCATGGTTTACAGAAGGTGGTTATTTGAATGGCTTCTATGGTTCAAATACTTTTGCCCACCTGGCTATGCGCACCGCATTTATGTTCACGATCACTGCCGTGGTGGGCGGGATTATTATCGCCGGCACCAAGGATCAGGTCTTTAAGAAAGAGATGACTCGCAAACTCTCCTGGTTGGGTATAGCCTCGGTTCTGATTGGTGCTGCTTTGTTCCAGTGGTATATCCGTACCTTGCCGGACTCGGCCCATCTGGTCATGGATAATCGCTTGCCGAATTATTTTGTACCTTCACTGATTGCTGTTTTGAGCGCTTGTTTGGTCTATTTCATTGTTACCATGCTGCAACCACGTATCCTGGTGACTGCGCTGGCCAGCATTATGACCGTGGCCATTCTGGTATTCGGTCTCTGGCCTGAAGAAGTGGCACGTGAGTCGATTCGCAAACCGTATGTAGCCGGCCAATATCTTTATTCAAATCAGGTGATCGGGCGGGATGTGCCGGGCATGGGAATCCGGTCGGAAATTCCATTGTTGCAGGAGAAGGGGGTCCTCAAGACACACCCCTTCCTGCCCGAGGATTTGCGTGAAGTTACATCGGAGAACGTGGTTCGCGCCGGCAGGGCAATCGCGATTATCATGTGTTCCAATTGCCACAGTCTGGACCGGACCGGCATACGTCCCATGCATCACTATCTCGGCGGTAATTCGGATTACAAACGGATAAAAACCTACCTGCTTGGCGCTTTGGCGACAGGTAACACCCTGTATATGCCACAGATCCCGCTCACCGAGGAAGAGGCCGAAGCGCTTGCGGTGTATCTGGCAAGCATGAGTGACGAAACGGTGGCTGAGCGATATGCTCGGGACAAAAGCGCCCTGGCTCTGGTCGACGAAGAAGAGGAGTAGGGAATGGAAGCTGAAGCCTTGTATGCATTGCGCGATCCTGCCGGTATTCCATTTTATCCGGTGGTATTCATGATTCTCGGGGTGCTGACCTTTGCCATGCATATCTTTGCCGTCCAGTTGATGCTGGGGGCCACTGGCATGACCCTGTTTGGTAGCTTCGCCGGTCACGATCATTGGCGACGCTTGTCAGGGGCAATGCTGGATGTAGCCAAAATCTCGGTCTCGGTGGCGATAGTACTCGGGGTCGCGCCGTTATTGTTTGTCCAGGTAACTTATGATCCCTTCTGGTACACCTCCAACGTGCTTTCGGCATCGTGGGTAATTGGCTTTGTGGTGATCCTGATTGTCGGCTACTGGTCGATGTATCTCTATTATTTCCGCAACAAGGGCAGAGAACCTGGATCGATACCCCGTTCGCGCTGGGCGATGGCGGTGTCACTGGCGCTGTTACTGGTGGTGGGGTTTATCATGCATGTACTGACGGTGCAGATGTTATACCCGGAACAATGGATGCAATGGTATGCGCCGCAGGATCGGTTGGATACCAGCGGTAGTGGCCTGTATGCCTTTAATCTATTGCGTTTCCTGTTCTTTATCAGTTTTGCCGTACCGGTGGTCGGTTCCTGGCTCGTAGCCTATCGGCGCTACTTCAGTGTGCGCCAGGATGTGGATCGCGAATATCTTGAGTGGGTCGGACAACTTGGTGGACGTCTGATGCAATTCGGTATGGTGGTCACTCTGATTCTGGGTATTTTGTGGATGACATCCCTGCCGGATAAGGTGGCCGACTTTGCCACTTCACCGTGGGTATGGATTTCGGCACTGGCGCTGGTGGGTTTGCTTGGCATCGGTGCATTGATACGCCGACAACTGCATGCCTGGGGCTACTGGGCGATCGGTCTGACCGCCGTGGCGGGTCTGGTCGTCGCTGTTTCGCGTGAAGCATTGCGCTGGGTCAATCTCAAGGGCGTACATGGCTACAACATCCTGGACTACAAGGTGAATATGGATTGGTACAGTACCATTCTGTTTTTTGCCACCTTTGCCATTGTCGGTGGTTCGGTCCTGGCTTATCTGATAACCGTTGCCTGGCGGGCCGGTCAGACTGAAGGAGTGTATACACCGGGTCCGGTGGTAAGACGCATGGGAGCCATCAGTGCCGGTCTGATTGTGTTGTGGATCGTGCAGTATTTTGTGGTTGGCTTTGTGGTCTGGGCACGATGAAGGGAGGCTGGCGATGAACCGACAAGTAAAGCGCCTGTTACAGGACAGGTTCACGGTGATTGGTTTATTGGTCCTGATGTCGGTTGGCACAGTGGCCCAGGCGGAAAATCTGCCGCGTGCACAGTTGCTGGCGCAGAATTGCGCGGCTTGCCATGGCGTTAACGGCCGTGAGTTCAAGGAATCAATGCCGCCATTGGCAGGAATGAAGACTGAGCAGTTTATAGAAGCCATGAATTCTTTCAAGGATGGCACGCGGCCGGCCATTATCATGGATCGAGTTGCGCGGGGCTACAGTCAGGACGAGATCAAGGCGATGGCACAGTTTTTTGCTACACAACCGGCGACCCAGTACCGATAGAGGAATACCATGAGCAAGCTGACACGACGCGATTTCATCAAGCTATTTGGTGCGGGTGCCGCTGCAGGGACGGGATTGTTTGGTTTGACGGCCCGTGCTGTAGCGGCGAATGCGCCCCACGTCGTAGTGCTCGGCGGTGGTATAGGAGGCTCAACCTTCGCCAAATATTTACGCATCGCTGATCCTAATGTGCGAATTACCTTGATCGAACGAGATGCGCAGTATATTACCTGCCCGCGTAGTAATGATGTGATAGTCGGTTTTCACACGCTAGAAGATATAACCTTTGATCACGATACCATTCGCGATAAATATGATATTAATGTGTTGATCGACGAGGTGGCCGGCGTGGATGCCGATCGCCGACAGGTGCGTACCGCCGGCGGACAGAATCTGAGTTATGACAGACTGCTGGTGTCACCGGGCATCGATTTCCGCTGGGAGGCGATAGACGGTTATACGCCCGAGCTCGCGGATACCCGCATACCCCATGCCTGGAAGGCCGGCCCGCAAACCCTGCTGCTTAAGCAGCAACTGAAGAATCTGCCCCGGGGCGGTCGGGTCCTCATCGCGCCACCGGTCGATCCATTCCGCTGTCCGCCGGGGCCCTACGAGCGCGCCTCGATGATCGCCGAGTATCTGCAAAAACATAATCCGAGTGCCAAGGTATTGATCCTCGATCCCAAGGACCATTTCACCAAGGATGGTCCGTTCAAGAAAGGGTGGGAACGGTTGTACGGTTACGGGACTGATAATAGCTTGATCGAATGGGTAGCCGGTTCCGAAGGTGGACGAATACTCGCCGTTGAACCGAAGAATATGACAGTTGAAGCGGAGGCGGATCGTTTCCAGGCGGATCTGATTAACATCATTCCGCCGCAAAAGGCGGGCAAGCTGGCCTTTGCGATGGGCCTGACAGATTCCAGTGGCTGGTGCCCGGTGGATCGACAGACTTTTGAATCAAAAAAGATGCCGGGTGTGCATGTGATCGGTGATGCCTGTATCGCCGACGAAATGCCCAAATCCGGTTATGCTGCCAACACCCAGGCCAAGGTGGCGGCCTGGGCTATTTCTGATCTGCTCAATGGGCGTCAGCCTGGAGAGCCCACCTTGTCCAATACCTGTTACAGCCTGGTCGGCAGCCGCTACGGGGTGTCGATTTCCTCGGTTTATGAGCTGCACGAAGGCCACATACGTAACGTTCCGGACAGCGGTGGCCTGTCTCCCATCGATGACAATCCTGCAAGGCCGGTACTTGAAGCGGTGTATCAGAAAAACTGGCACAGAACGTTCGTCAAGGACGTGTTCAGTTGAGGGGGTAAGAATGAATTGCGTGTTGAAGACACTGGGAGCAACATTTGCCATGAGCCTTGTGGCGGGTCTGACCATGGCCGGTAGTGAGCCGACACTTGAAGCAGAAGCCTGGACTCCTCGCTCATTGCACCAGACCCTGGCCAGCATGCCCGCGGGGAATGCAAGCCGGGGTAAGATCATTCATCAGCGACTGATGTGCGTTTCCTGTCACGGCGAAGCCGGGGTAGCGCCGAGCCGCAACTATCCGAGTCTGGCCGGACAACGCGAGGCCTACACCTACAAGATGCTGCATGATTATCGCAGCGCCCGGCGCAATGAAAAGACCGGTCAGTCCAAAGTGATGTTGGAAATCGTTCGGCTCATGAATGACCAGGATATGGCGGATGTGGCGGCCTTTTATGCCAGGCAGCCGTTGCCAGCATCCGGCCAGAGCGGGGTACCTCTCGAGGATATAGTGCGTCTGGTGCGCAAGGGCGATCCTGCCCGTTTGCTCACACCCTGCGCCTCATGTCACGGTGCCACCGGTGCAGGTGGGAAAAACGAAACACCGGCACTGGCTGGACAGGTTGAAGCATACCTGGTTCGCACCCTGCAGGCATATAAATCAGGTGCGCGGGATAACGATGTGTACGAAGGCATGTCACAATTCGCTACTGTCCTGTCACAACATGAAATTGAAGCGCTCGCGCAATATTACTCTTCATTGCCGGCGACGAGGTAAACCTGATAGTCAAAGCGTGCTCGCTTTTGGTTCGGAAATGTTATTCAACCAATGTGGCAACTTGCAGTTTATCGTTACGATTATCTGATGGTCTCACTTTTATTGTCAGTGTTTGAATGCAGATGATGCTGTAATTTTCCATGGCATTTTCCTGAACAAAAAGCTGTTGTTGCGGTCGGTGAGTTTCTATCCGGAAATCCATCTCGATTTTTTGGTAGACAGATAAACGGGGTATTTTTCGTGCTTGATTATCTATGGCTGATGTTGCATGGGATACTTTAATGCGGGGTAGACGAATGAAGGAACAACAGAAAAAGATTCAGCCTGCGCGCCTGGAGAATTTTCCCATTTCCTGGTTTGCTACAGTGATGGGGCTGGCCGGATTTTCTATCGCCTGGCATCGAGCTGAAACTATTATGTCACTGCCGTTCAGGGTGAGTCATTTTATTTTGGGGCTGACAATCGTGATTTTTATTCTTCTAGGGGTGTTGTACCTTGGAAAGCTGATTAAATATCGTACACAGGTGTTTGTCGAAATAAGTCATCCTGTCAAACTGAACTTTTTTCCGACTATATCTATTGGGTTGTTACTAGTCAGTATCGCCTTATTGCATCATCAGCTCATGGTTGCCTACTGGCTGTGGGTTATTGGTGCGGTACTTCACTTGTTGATTACACTTTATGTGCTTTCAATCTGGATTCACCACTCCCGTTTTGAAATTCATCATATCAATCCAGCCTGGTTTATACCGATTGTCGGGAATATACTGGTGCCGATTGCCGGAGTAAAATTCGCCTCGGTCGAGATTTCCTGGTTCTATTTTAGTATTGGTCTGTTGTTCTGGCTTGTATTGTTTGCGATAATTTTTTACAGGGTCATTTTTCATCAGCCACTGCCGGGCAAGCTTACGCCGACTCTGTTTATCCTTGTTGCTCCACCCGCTGTCGGTTTCATCTCCTGGATTCAACTAACAGGCACTCTGGATTCTTTTGCCAGGATACTGTATTACACGGCATTGTTTCTTACTTTGATGCTGGCAACCCAGACAAGTCACTTTGTGCGGCTGAAGTTCTTTTTATCCTGGTGGGCTTATTCTTTTCCCCTGGCTGCGGTGACAATTGCCAGTCTGTTGATGTATCAGAATACTGAACTGGTTTTTTTTGCGGGGCTATCCTGGTTTTTGCTGGTAATACTTAGCCTGGTAATTCTGCTTCTGGTATACAAAACTCTGGCTGCAGTGTCGCGTAAAGAGATTTGTATCGAAGAAGACTGAAAATTCAGCAAGAAAGTTTTCGGAAAAAGTCGTTGCTTGACGGATATGACTCAGTCGCGATCAGCTTTCTTACACTTTATTATACAGGCTGGTCAGTACTTGATGCGTTTGGTAGGCCGCTGGCTATAAGTAGCTACAGGGTAATCAAACCTTATTTCTGACTGTCGAGTAACAATTCGGGTGTCTCGTCATCGTCGAGATGGCGCCTGGTGAAGAAGCCGGTAGTTTCCGTCGGAGAAATCTGATGGAAGCCCTGAGGGAGGAGTATGGATGCAGTTGCGTCCGCCCAGGATTATCTCAGGATCCTGAAAGAGTACTGTCCGTCGCCAATCATACAGGCATAGTCATGTTGTTACGCCCTCGCCAGCCCGGCCGGTTGCTGTATGCCGTCGAAGAACTCATCGAAATAGCTGTTGACGTTGCCGTATGAGGCCTGCCTGTTCCAGTGCCCCCCATGGCCCGCTACTCACGTTCGCTCTTATTGATCCCGCCGAAATTCCACACTCTACGGGTTGATATAAGGCATGTATAGCTGCGATTGGGCGCCAAAGAAGCCGCGCGCCCTACAAATTCCGGGTCAGACATGCTAGTTTTGCGCTGCGAACGACGAAGCGGTGGCAGGTGGTATGAGCGAACGGGTTCTACACGGCGTGCGCCTTGAATGTATTCAGGGCGATATTGCCAGCCAGTCGGATATGGACGCGGTGATCAACGCGGCCAATGCCGAGCTGCGCATCGGCGGCGGCGTGGCCGGGGCGCTGCACCGGGCCGCGGGGCCGGGGCTGGAAGACGAGGGCCGGCCGCTGGCGCCGATTCGCCCGGGGCAGGCGGTGATCACCGGGGCCCATAATCTGCCCAACCGCTATGTGATCCATTGCCTGGGCCCGGTGTACGGGATGGACGAGCCGGCCGAGGAATTGCTGGCGGCCTGTTACCGTAACGCCCTGGCCCTGGCCGAGGAACACGGTATCGCCTCCGTGGCGTTTCCGGCTATCTCCACCGGGGCGTTCGGTTATCCGCTGGAGGCGGCGACCCGGGTGGCGTTAACCACCGTCGCCGGGCAACTGCCGCAGCTGAGCGCCGTGCAGCACATCCGTTTCGTGTTGCACGAGCCGCACAGTCTGCAGGTGCACGAGCAGGCACTGGCCTCCCTGCCCGGGGCGTGAGCCGCGCCCCTGTCCCGGGTGGATGAATCCGGCGGCATTCGCCCGCCGATTACCGCAGGCGTATTATGAGTTTGACCGGTTGCTTCGGTAACCGGGCAAGAAAGTTGTAGTGTATTTGACAGACGTGATGATGATTCAGACCGAAGCCGACGAACAGGCCCATCTTGAAGAAGTAAAAACCCGCCTGCACCGCGCCCTGGCCGATATCGATGCCCGGGTGCAACGCTATGCCGAGGAGATCCAGACCCAGAAGGACTATTCCTGGGAGCATCGCGCCGAGATGGATCACGTGGAGAAGATCGCCAACCGCGAATCCATCGCCCAGGCGATGTTCACCGGAGAGGCGGCGCTGGATAAGAAAAAGCGTATCCAGAAGCTGCTCGCCTCGCCCTATTTCGGCCGCATCGATTTTATCGAGCAGGGCGGAGACAACCCGTTGCCGATCTATATCGGCATGCATTCCTTTTTTGATGAGGAGCTCAAACGTAACCGGGTGTTCGACTGGCGCGCGCCCATCGCCAGCCTGTTTTACGACTATGAACTGGGTGAAGCCCGTTACGCAGCCCCCGAAGGCGAGGTTGCCGGCGAGATCGCCCTCAAGCGCCAGTACCGGATCCGCCACGGTAAAATGGAATTCATGCTCGATACCGAGCTGAATATCGTCGATGACGTGCTGCAGGAGGCGCTGGGCCAGGCCGCCGACGATCGGATGAAGAACATCGTCGCCACCATCCAGCGGGATCAGAACGCCATCATTCGCAACGAACACTCCTCGGTGCTGATCATCCAGGGGGTGGCCGGCTCGGGCAAGACGTCCATCGCCCTGCATCGTATCGCCTATCTGCTGTACCGCTTCAAGGAGTCGTTAAGTTCCGAGGATATTCTGATCATCTCGCCCAATCGGGTGTTTGCCGATTACATCTCCAACGTGCTGCCCGAGCTGGGCGAGGAGCAGGTGGCCGAAACCGAGATCGAGACCCTGGCGGCGGAACTGCTCGAACACCAGTACAAATTCGAAAGCTTTCATGAACAAAACGCCCGGCTGCTGAAAAACGATGATCCGGCACTGCCGCAGCGCATTCGTGCCAAGGCCTCGCTCGATTTTCTCAAACAGCTGGATAAATATATCGCCCACCTGGAAGATAATCGCTTCACACCGCACGAACTGCGCATCAACACCAAGCCGGTGCCGGTCTGGTTTCTCGAGGAGTCTTATGAAAAACATCGCGCCTCGCCGGTGGCCGAGCGCATTAACCGCATTGCCCGGGATGTCGAGAGCAAGGTGGGGATTTACTACAACTACACCCTGAGCACCCGGGAGCGGCGCGAGCTCAAAGAGTCCCTCAAAGGCATGATGCAGACCACCACGTTACGCAATGCCTACAAGGACTTTTTCACCTGGCTGGGCGAGCCGGATCTGTTTCAGCCGGCAAAGAACGCGCGCCTGGAATACTCGGACGTGTTTCCGCTGATCTATATGAAGATGCGCCTGGAGGGGATCCGCAAGAATTACCGCAACGTTAAACACCTGCTGGTGGATGAGATGCAGGATTACACGCCGGTGCAGTACGCGGTACTGTCACGCCTGTTTCCGTGCAAGAAAACCATCCTCGGCGACGCCAGCCAGTCGGTAAATCCGTTCAGCTCCACCACGGCCGAGGGGATCCGCGAGGTCTTCACCCATGCCTTTTGCGCCAGTCTGAACAAGAGCTATCGCTCGACTTACGAAATTATCCAGTTCGTACAGCGTATCGCTCCCAACGCGGCGATCGAACCGATCGAGCGCCATGGCGAGGCGCCGCAGGTACTCGGTTTTGCCAGTCGCAAGAAAGAGCTGGAACAGATCCGCGCCCTGATGCAGGAATTCGATGCCTCCGAACATCATACCCTGGGGATCATCTGCAAGACCCAGCAGCAGGCCGATCGGTTATACAAGGCGGTACAGGATGAACTGCCCAACGTGTACCGGTTGAACCTGCAAAGCAGCCATTTTTCCCAGGGCGTGGTAATCTGTCCGGCGTCCCTGGCCAAGGGGCTGGAGTTCGACCGGGTGATCGTGCCCCAGGCCGATACCGACAACTATGCCGCCGAGATGGATCGAAGCCTGCTGTATATCGCCTGCACCCGCGCCATGCACCGGCTGACGTTGACGCACGTCGGTGAAGCCAGCCCGTTTATCGCCGCAGCGTAACCGGCATGTACCATTACGATTTATATTCAACCTTGAGATCGCGTATTGATGGACATTGATGCACTGACGGCCCCGTCGATGATGGGCCGCATGACCCCGCTGCACGAGACCCGGCTGGATCAGGTACTGCGCCGTCTCAAGGGCAGCGGCGCGCGCCGGGTGCTGGATCTCGGCTGCGGTTCGGGGCACCTGCTTTATCGCCTGGCCGGCGAGCCACAGTTCGAGCAGATCGTCGGGCTGGAGACCTGCGCGCACTCGCTGCGACAGGCCAGAGAGTTGCTGGCCGATCATCTGCAGGGTGATTTACCCCGGCTGGATCTGATCAACGGCTCCTATACCGAATCGCAGCATAACCTTGAGGGTTATGATGCCGCCGCCATGGTGGAGACCATCGAACATCTCAAGCCAGGTGCGCTCTCGGCGGCCGAGCAGGTGGTGTTTGGCCAGATGCGCCCGGCCGTGGTGTACATGACCACACCCAATCGGGAATACAATCCGCTGTATGGTTTACGCCCCGGGGAATTTCGCGAAGCCGATCATGAATTTGAATGGGATCGCGACAAGTTCCGCCACTGGTCGCAGGGCGTCGCCCGGCGCAACGGCTATCGCGTTACCCTGGGCGGGATCGGCGAGGCCGATCCGGAATTCGGCCAACCGACCCAGACAGCCTGGTTTACGCGCCTTGATTAACTCTCGCGGCGCAGCCGCTCCTACACATTTATATGGAATCTGCAGGAGCGCCTCTGGCGCGATTGTTGAAATTTATCGTGATCTTATTTGCTGTTATCACGGTACCCGGATGTGATCGGGTACACGCAAGACCTGTTCAGGCGTCGTTCAATCGCGCCATTTTTTAACTGTTAACCCGAGGAGCCCATTCCATGCTCGAAGAACTCAACCAGCGCTTTGCCCATCCCGATGTTCGTTTCAGCCAAAAAGATCAACTGATCATGATCGAGCTGAGCAATCGTCACGGCTCGGCCACACTCACCACCCATGGCGGTACCTTGCTCAGTTATCAGCCCGCCAACGGCGACGAGGTGATCTGGCTGAGCGAGACGGCGATCTATGATGGCAGCAAGCCGGTGCGCGGCGGTGTGCCGATCTGCTGGCCGTGGTTTGGCCCGTATGATCCCGACACCCTGGGCGCGGATCCGACCGATGCGGCCAAAAAAGGCCACGGCGTCGCCCGGTATGAACTGTGGGATGTGGCCGGCGTGCGCAGCGTGGATAACGAGGCCACCGAACTGGTATTGCAGCTCGAACCCAATGACTCGATTCGCCAGGCCTGGCCGCTGCCATTCATGCTCAAACTGATCGTGACCCTGGGCGAAAAACTGACCCTGGAACTGGTCGGCGAGAACCACAGCGAACGTGACTGGGTGGTGTCCGAGGCGTTTCATACCTACTTCAATGTCGCCCGGGCCGACGGGCTGACCATCGAGGGACTGGACAACACCGCGTATATCGACAAGGGCCGGGACGGCCAGCGCTTCACCCAGGAAGGGCCCTTGCCGCTGACCCTGCCGATGGAATGCATTTTTGTCGATCATAACAACGACGTGGTCATCGACGACGAGGGCCACGGGCGGCGGATCGTGATGGAAAAAATTAACAGCGCGAGCACCGTGGTCTGGAATCCGGGCCCCGAAGGCGCGAAAAGTTTCGCCGACATGCCCGACGATCAATACGACCACATGGTCTGCGTCGAGGCCGCCAATGCCCTGGACAACGCCTATACCCTCAAGGCTGGTGAATCGCATTCGATGAAAATGACGATCGCCGTCAACTGAAGCGAATGATCCCGCTGTGTGCTAAATAGCTGTTCAAAATTCGCGCACACCTTATACTCTGGCTAATCCGGTAGGTCACGCTGGCGTCAGCCTGCGTGACACCCCTGCCGATACGAAGCGTGTCAGGTAGCGCTGTGCGCAACCTGACCTACGCCTCTGTGCACCTTTTAGGGACAGTTATTTAGCCACCCGGCGGGCCTTGCATTCCGGCGTGCCGGGTATATGCTCTGATCGTGACGAACGGTCACGCAGGGAAGGTACCCGACTTATGAGCCTGATTGCGGCCAGCGGACTGGTCAAAACCTATCGCGCGGGAGATGTCGATGTCCCGGCGGTGTGCGGGGTCGACTTTACCATCGAGGCGGGGGCTTTCGTTGCCTTCGTCGGGCCCTCCGGCAGCGGCAAGAGCACCTTGCTGAACATGATCGGCGGTCTGGATCATCCGACCAGGGGCACGCTCAAGGTGCTCGATACCGATATCGCGCAACTGGATCGCAGCGCCGCGGCGGCATTTCGCGGTGCGAATCTTGGTTTTATCTTTCAGGATTTTAATCTGATCCCGGTGCTCTCGGCCTGCGAGAACATCGAATACCCGTTGCTGATGGTGCAGGACTGGCCGGCGGACAAACGCGCGGCGCGGGTTAACGAACTGCTCGAGGCGGTGGGCATGGCCGACCAGGCGAACAAACGCCCCGATCAGCTTTCCGGGGGACAGAAACAGCGCGTCGCTGTGGCGCGCGCGCTGGCCACCAATCCCAAACTGGTGCTGGCCGACGAGCCTACCGCCAATCTCGATCACGATACCGCCTTTCGTATCATCGATCTGATGAAAAAAATGCGCGACGAGTTCGGCACCACGTTCATCTTCTCCACCCACGATCCCAAGATCATGGACGCCGCCGAGATCACCTTCACCCTGGAAGACGGCCATCTGAGTGATCATCCGGGAGGTGCGCAATGATCCGCATCTTCAAACTCGCTGCGCGCAACCTGGCCCGTTACTGGCGGCGCACGCTGCTGACCTCGGGGTTGATCATCCTGGGCATTGTTGCGGTGCTGTCGTTCGTCGCGGTGTCCGGCTCGTTCAAGAACATCATGGTGGGGCAGATTACCGACTCGATGCTCGGCCACCTGCAGGTGCACCGCAAGGGCTATGTCGCCTCCATCGAGAACCTGCCGCTGAATCTCAACATCAAGCCCGCCGCGCTGGCGAAGATCGAACAGGCGCTGGACCTGCCCGAGGTCGAGGCGATCTCGCCGCGGCTCAAGTTCGGCGCCATGTTCAGCAACTTCACCGAGACCACTAGCATTCGCCTCAACGGCATCGTACCGCAGCGCGAGGCCGCCGCCATGCCGGCGCTGGCCGAACGGCTGGTGGACGGCACGCTGGCCAACGGACTGATCGAGCCGGGCAAGCTGCTGATCCCGGAATTGCTGGCGAAGGGCATGAAGATCAAACCGGGTGACACCGTGGTACTGGTGGCGACCAACGTCGACGGCTCGGTCAACGGCCAGACCTTCGAGGTGCAGGGTATACTCGAGGCGGTCACCGGCCCCGGCGGGCGCGACGGTTATCTGCACATGGACGATGCGCGCACGCTGCTGCGCATTACCGATAATGAAGTCAACGAGATCGCCGTGCGTCTGAAGGACATCGACAAGGTCGATCAGGTCGCGGCCCAACTGCGCAAGGCCCTGGCTGAGATTAAAAATCCCAAAGGCGAGGCGATGCTGGACGTGCACAGCTGGGATCAGCTCTCACCGTTCGCCAATATCGCGCGCATGATCGATCTGCTGGATCTGTTCATTCGCATCATGCTGGTGGGCATCGTGCTCATCGCCATCATGAACGTGATGATCATGGCGGTCTACGAGCGCATCCGCGAGATCGGCACCATCGCCGCCATTGGCACGCCGCCGCGGCGTATCCTCGGCCTGTTCGTCGCCGAGGGCCTGCTGCTCGGGCTGGTGGGCACGGTGATCGGTACTGTGTTGAGCCTGTTGCTGGTCTGGGCGCTCAACCTGCGGCCGGTGAGTTTCAATTTCGGTCGCCAGGTAATCGAACTGGCACCGGCGATCGCGTTGAGCGAGGTGTTGTGGATCGGCGCCATCGTGATCCTGGTGGCGGTGATCGCCAGCCTGCAACCGGCCTGGAAAGCGGCGCGCATGGATCCCATTACGGCGCTGCGTCACGTATAGGAGAAATAACATGCACCTGATTAAACGACTGACCCCCTGGCTGCTGGCCACGTTGTTGGCTGCAACAACCGTCCTTGCCGGGGCCGGTGAGGCGCGGATTGCCGTGGCCGCCGACGGGGCTGACGCCAACGCCACCGTGAGTGCGGTGGCCGCACGGGCGCCTTACATATTGATCTTCGATACGCATGGAACCTTGCTGGAATCGCATCCGAACCCGGTTGCCGCTAACCCCGGTAGCGCCGGTCCGGCCCTGGCTACCTGGCTGGGTGAGAAAAAAATCGACATGCTGATTGCCGGTGACTTCGGCGCCAAGCTGTCCCCGGCACTGGCCGAACAGAACATCAACACCGTCGTGGCCAGGGGGCCCGCCAATGAGGCGGTGAAAGAGGTCGGGCAATGACGACAGTGCGTAAAGAATGTAACAGGCCGGTTATCCTCGTAGCGATGCTATTTATATTACTGGGCGGCATTGCACCGGCGCTGGCCTTCGACGCTACCGCCATCCTCAAGGAAGTCGATGAACGCATGGCGCCGGCGTCCTACGAGATGTACCGCAAGCTGATCAACATCGAGCCCGACGGCAAGCGCAAGGAGTTTGTGCTCTACACGGTGAAAAAGGGCACGGACAAGATGGTCGCGCTGTTTCTCGATCCGCCCAGCGAGAAGGGCCGCAGTACCCTGCGCCTGGGCGATAACCTGTGGCTGTACATTCCCAACGTGGGCAAGCCGATCCGCATCACCAGTCTGCAATCGGTGGTGGGTGGCGTCTTCAACAACGCCGACATCATGCGTCTGGACTTCAGCGATGAGTACACTGCCAGCGCCGCCGGCGAGGAAGACGGCCGGTACATTCTCGAGCTCAAGGCGCGCGGCCCGGCGGTGGCCTACGACCGGCTGAAGATGTGGGTGGACAAACAGACCCGCGTGCCGCTGACCATCGAGGCCTACGCCGCCAGCGGGCTGCTGATCAAGACCCTGCACTACAACGACATCAAGGACTTTGGCCACGGCATCGTGCGCCCGGCGAAACTGATCACCGACAGCCCGTTATACAAAGGCTATCAATCGGTGATGCTGTTCGACGGGATCCGCCCGCGCGAATTCGCCGACGAGGTGTTCACCCTCGATTACCTGCCGCGGGTGGGCGAGCTGCGTCAATGAAGCGCTTATGCTGAGAGGGGCGTGGTTGGCGTTCTGGATCGCGGCGATGCCGGCCATGAACGTATCGGCCGCCGACGAGTTCAGTTTCGATCTCAGTCAGTACGGGAAAAAAGCGTACGAGTTCGGCGGCTACCTGCAGGGCAGTGCCGAGCACATCGAGGTCGACAGAGATGCCGCGCTCAGCGCCCTGAGTTTTCCCGACGGCGCCCCGGACAGTTATCAACGCTATCGCGGCGTACTGGAATTGACCGGCAAGTACCGCTGGGACAGCGCGAGCCTCAACGCCCTGTGGCACGGCGAGACCCTCGACGAGTACACCGGCAACCGCCATAACACACGCTTCTACGAACTCTACGTTGATGCTGATCCCGGCGAACGCTGGACGCTGCTGGCCGGCAAGCGCGCGCTGCGCTGGGGCAAGGGCTACGCCTTCAATCCCGTCGGCTTCCTCGAGCGGCCCAAGGATGCCACCGATCCGGAGCTGTCGCGCGAAGGCTTTGTGCTGGCCTCCGCCGAGTACGTGCGCAGTTTCGACGGACCGCTGCAGACCGTCTCGTTCACACCGGTGATCGTCCCGGTCAGTGATGACATCAATGACGACTTCGGCAGCGAGAAAGACACTAATCTCGCGGCGCGGCTGTACCTGCTCTACCGCGATACCGACATCGATATCCTGCTGCGCAGCGGTGACAGTCGAGCCGATGCGTTCGGAGTCGACTTCGCCCGCAACCTTACCACCAACTTCGAGATCCACGGCGAACTGGCCTGGTTCGATGAGCGAACCCAATCCGTGCTTGATGCCGGCAACACCCTGGTGACGCGCGAGACCGAAGCCTTTGACTGGCTGCTCGGCCTGCGCTATCTCACCGCGGCCGAGACCACCTGGATCACCGAGGTCTACCACAACGGCGCCGGTTACACCCGGGACGAGATGCAGCGCTTTTATGATCTGGCACGCGCGACGCCGACCACGCCCGCCCTGCGACCCACCGCGCTGGCCGCGCGCCAGGCAGGCTACGGCACACCCCAGCCGATGCGCGATTACTTATATATAAAGGTGTCACAAAAAGAGCCCTTCGAGGCCCTGTACTGGAATGCCGGCGCCACCACGATCATCAACCTGCACGACAGCAGCTATACCCTGATCCCCGAGGTTAGCTACTCCGGCATCACCAATCTGGAATTGCGCGGGCGGCTTTCGCTACTCGACGGCGGGCGCGATACCGACTTCGGCGAACGGCCCAATGACTGGCGGGCGGAGTTGCGGCTGCGCTATTTTTTCTGAGCCGGCTTCGGCGAAGCCGCGGTTATCAGCCACAGCCGCTGACCCTCCTGCCAGAGCATGCCGCTATCCTGCATCCGGCGCAGAGTCCGGTAGAGCGCTTCATGGGAGAGTCCCAGCTCGGCGGCCCAGGCCTTGCGCGACTGCTCCAGGATCACCACGCCATCGACGCCTTCTGATTCCATATAATGTAAAACCCGCTCGGTGGCGCTGTTGAGGCTGAGCCGTTCGGCGCGGGCGCGCTAGCGGCGCACCTCGGATGCCAGCAGCGTGATCCAGGTGCGGTTGAAGGCGGCGTCGTTTTGCAGTGCGTCGGCAAATGCCTTGCGGGGAAAGGCCAGTAGCTGGCCATCAGCGGCGGCGACCACGTCGCAGTGGTAATGCCGGGCGTCCAGACTCGCCTCGGCGATAAAACCACCCCGTGAACGTTGCAGGATGATCTCCTCACCACCGGCGCTGCGCCGCAACAGGCGGAGCTCGCCACGTAATACGAACAGCATGAAGCGGGGTTTGTCACCCTGATGGTAAAGCGCTTGCCCGCGGACAAACTGATCCAGCCGGGCAGCATTGCGCAATACAACGGGGATGGCCGACAACGCCGGGTGTTGCGGGTCGATGGTTTTCCAGTCTATAGCCATGGGGTGCTTTGTTTGTCGCGGTATTCCAGTGTAGAAAGTCGAATATGATTTGAATCATACCCGCTGTCCCGGCTGCCGGCTAGCATACCGGGAAAATGTGACAGGAGTGGATCCGATGTTCAAACCAATCCGATGGGGCTTAATGGCCGCCGGTCTGCTGGCCGTCGTGATGCTCGCTGCCCGTGCCGAGCCGACGCACCAGCACGCTATGCACGAGCAACACGAAGGCGACGCACAGGCCACAGACAACCGCACGCTGGTCACCTTGCCGCAGCAGATGCGTATCCACACCCTGGCCAACATGCGCGATCATCTGCTCAGCCTGCAGGAGATCCAGACGGCCCTGGCCGAGGGCCGCTTTGACGAGGCCGGCGAGATCGCCGAGCAACGCTTGGGGATGACCTCGCTCGAATTGCACGGCGCCCATGAGGTGGGGCAGTTCATGCCCGAAAAGATGCGCCAACTGGGTACCGACATGCATCGCGCCGCCAGCCGCTTTGCCGTGGTGGCTAAAGATGCCGGCGTGGAAGATGATGTAAGACCGGCGCTGGCAGCCCTGTCGCGGGTCACGCAATCGTGCGTGGCCTGTCACAGTACGTTTCGTTATCAATGAGGATGGGTATATGAAACTCATTAACCGGATGAGCCGTGTCGCCGGGTTGTTTTGTTTGCTCGCACTTGGCGGCACGGGGGTACAGGCCGACGAGGCCCCATTGCATCTGCAGCAGGTCAATGATCACGTTTATGCCATCGTCGGCCCCTTCGGCAATCGCACGCCGGCGAATCTGGGCAATAACGCCACCTTCGGTTTCGTGGTGACGAACGACGGCGTGGTGCTGATCGATTCCGGCGGCAGTTATCAAGGCGCGGCCGCCATCGAGACATTGATCAAACAGGTTACTGACCAGCCGGTGAAGGTCGTGATCAACAGCGGCGGGCAGGATCACCGCTGGTTCGGTAACGGTTACTTCAAGGAACGGGGCGCGCGCATTATCGCCAGTGCGGCGGCGGTGGCCGATCAGAAGGCTCGCCTGCAGGACCAGATGTTTATGCTGGGTAACCTGATGGGCAAAGCGGCATTGGACAGTACCGAAGCCGTGTATGCAGATGAGACCTTCACCGGCAAACACACCTTCACGTTTGGCGGCGTGACCTTCGAGCTGCGCAAGGTTGGCCCGGCGCACACCCCCGGCGACAGCCTTGTCTGGTTGCCCGGGGAGCGTATCGTATTTGCCGGTGATGTGGTGTTCGTGGGGCGATTGCTGGGGGTTTTACCCTATTCCGATAGTCAGGGCTGGATCGAGGCCTTTAACGCGATGGCGGCGCTGGAGCCGAAAGTGGTGGTCCCCGGTCACGGTCCGGCCACCGACCCGGGCCTCGCGCGCCGGGATACCCTGGACTATCTGGTTTTCCTGCGCGAGAAGGTGGGGACGTTCATGGACAGCGGCGGCGACATTACCCGGATCGGTACCCTGGAACAGTCGCGTTTCAAGTGTCTACAGGACTACGATGTGCTCAAGGGACGCAACGCCCAGCAGGTTTATCAACAAATGGAATGGGAGTAGCCACAGGTAGAAGGGACGCCGCCTGTCCGTACTGTCTGTGATTATTCAGGTCCGGGCATACGGTTAGTCCAACATGCAACATGTTACAGAGCCTTTCTATCGTGTCGAAAAATCCCGCTCGCGCGAAACGGGCGGGTCGGTCTGGGGCTTTCAATTGCCCGGAATATTGTTGATTTCCATGGGGGCGAGATGACGCTGCGTAACCACCCGAAAGGTGGGCTGGAAATCGTCATTCGACTTGCCCGCGAATCCGGAAACGGTGTGTAGCCAACCGTGGCATTTTGCCAGTGTCCTTGCAATTTGCCAGAGTCGTGGGCTGTTCCAGAGGCTTTATTCCCCATAAGTTATTGATTCTTTAATTGGCATGGGCCTTGTAAAGGATTGCTCTGCAAACAGCAAATCAGGGAATTTCTCCTGATCCTGACAACAAAGAGAATTAAACAATGTCCCAGCCCATGCCTCAGAAATTAATCAATGAACTGCCCGCCTATTTTCCGGAAAGTCTGGCCCAGCGTGGCAAGATCATGCGTCTCAGGCGCGGTGAATATCTGTTCCATCGTGGCGAGGCGGTTACCTGGCTGAGCTATATACTCGAAGGCGAGCTCAAGGCCGTACGCGCGCAACCGGAGGGCGCCGAGTGTGTGATGGTCCGGGGCGTCTCCGGCGAGTTCTTTGCCGAGTCCTCACTCGCAACAGATCGTTATGTGTGTGACGGTATCGCGGTCTGCGCCACCCGCCTGTTGCTGGTACCGGCCGATGAAGTTCGGCAAACCCTCTGTCAGTCGAATGATTTTGCGCTCGGTTTTGCCCTGGCCATTGCTCGCCAGGCGCGCAAGCAGTGCTCGCGCTACGAGCGGGTGCGGCTCAAACGGGCCCGCGACAGGGTCTTGCACTTTCTGGCCTGTGAATCCTCGCCGGAGGGCATTATCAACCTCTCGGCGCCGATGGTGGACCTGGCCTGCGAGCTGGCCCTGGAGCCGGAGACCCTGTACCGGACTCTGGCGGAGCTCGAAACAGAAGGGTTTCTCGAGCGCAACAACCGCCAGTTACGCGTGATCGGAATGCAAAGCCATGAGGTGGCCGGATCCTGATCGTAATCATGTTTTCCCGAGCATGACTTGCTTAAGGTTCGTAATCGGTGGATCGCGTCAGCGTTATCACCGTATTACTCAACCATTGGGAGGAAAACATGAAAAAGACAACAATCGCGACGCTGGTAGCAGCCATGATGGCAGTGCCGGCCATGTCGGCACAGGCGGCGGATAATGAAGTCAACGTCTACGGGCAGATTCGCCTGTCGGTCGATAACAACTCGGATGATTTTGGTGCTGGCAGCGAAGGTACCGGTATGAAAAGCAACTCGTCACGTCTGGGTGTGAAAGGCAGCATGCCGACCACACTGAGCGGGACCGATCTGATCTACAAGGCGGAAATCCGTTATGGGGCGGCGGATGAAAAAACTGCCGAGATCGAATGGCGTGAAGGTTATGGCGGCCTCAAAGGTAGCTGGGGCAAGCTGCGTGCCGGACGTCTGAGCGTGCATTACAAGACCAGCGGGACAAAAATCGATCCCTGGACGGATAATATTCCGCAGGGTCGGCAAAGCAGTAAACAGGGTATGTCTTCGTTGCATTCCAGTTATTTTAATAACGCACTGGAATATATTACCCCGAAATTCGGCAACCTGAGCGCCGGTGTCTGGCATTCCATGCAGTTTGATGGCGAGACTGGTGCCCCCACCGATAAAGTCGGCACGATTCATAATGCCGGCCCGATTAACAAATATAAGGGCGGCACGGCGTCCGGCGCCGGCGTGCGGTATACCGACAAGAACTGGTTCGTATCCGCGGATGTGCTGGATATCGACGCCGATAGCGTGACCTCGGCGAATATGGCCAATGGGTCGGGTTCGCAACTGGCTGTGCGCTACAAGTCCGGGCCGTTTTCCATTGCCGCATTTTATGAGGACGTGGAAGATCTGGGGTTGGGAACCAACACCTATCTGAACGGTATCTATCGGGTCGGTCACACACGCCTGATCGCAACGCTGGGCAGTAACAGCGATGCCACCCAGTTTGGTAACCAGGATATCGACACCTGGAGCCTGGGCGCCAAATACGATCTGACCAAAAAATCCGAGCTGTTTGCCGCATTCAACAGCCGCGATGAAGGTGCCAACACTTTCGATACGTTCACGGTTGGGTTGAATGCCAAGTTCGGCTATTGATGAACCGGGCATCATCCTGACCGCCAATGCGGTCTCCCATGAGCGGTGCGGCATCCTGTCGCGCCGTTTTTTTATTGCAGCACAGGGAAGAACATGGTTTTATGGAAAAATGTGGTTATGATATTAACTGGAGGTAACGAATAATGCTTTCTGGCGGTGCTCGTTTAATGTTCGGTGTTTTGCTTTTCGCATTGGCCTCGCTTTCTCATGCCGAACGCGATTTTCTGGTCGATTCGGTCTGGCTTGAATCAAATATCGACGATCCGGACATGGTCTTGCTGGAGGTGCGTTATCACCCGCATCGCTATTATACGGTAGGCCACATTCCCGGGGCGGTGCAGGTGCAGCGTTTCAAGGACCTGGGTGACAATCGTGCGGTTCCCCTGATGCGGTTTCCCTCAAAAGCCGATTTTCAGTCAACATTGCGTGGCTGGGGCGTGAATAACGACTCGCTGGTGGTTATCTACGACGATTCGCGCACGGCGCTGGCCTCCAGAGTCTATTTTCTGCTCGAGCTGTACGGTTTTGATATGTCCAGGGTGAAAATCCTGGAAGGCGGGACCATCGAATGGACGGCATTTAATGAGCTGAGCAAGGACAAAGCCAAAGTCAATCCAGGCAATGTGACACTCAAACCCGCCAATCCGCGACTTTTCGTGGAATGGGAAGATGTTTATGAAGATGTTCTCTCACGCCGTGATCCCGATGTGGTGTTGCTGGATGCCCGCCCGCAGGATATGTACACCGGCGAGGTGATTCGTCATTCGATCCGCGGCGGGCATATTCCCGGTGCTGTCAATATCGTCAGTCTGGAGGGTACCGACGGCCAGAGCCAGAAATGGCTTTCAAATGAAAAACTGGCATACCTGTATCGATCCATTCCAAAAGACAAGCGGGTCTATGTTTATTGTCATGATGGTTTTCGTATGAGCCTGGCGTATATGCAGCTCAAGAAACTGGGGTATAAGGATGTGAGACTTTACAATGGCGGCTGGTCTCACTGGGGGAACGCACTGACCTTGCCGGTTGTGGAAGGGGAGGAACCCTACGATGCCGAGTATGCCCTGTAGGCTAATATCGAGCTATAGGCTGATTGCCGGACACCGCTTGCGCTTTGTCCGGCCTACGCCCTGCTTGTCAGGTAGGCCCGATTAAGCGCAGCGGTATCGGGCAGATTGCCGGACACCGTTTGCACTTTGTCCGGCCTACGCCCTGCTTGTCAGGTAGGCCCGATTAAGCGCAGCGGTATCGGGCAGATTGCCGGACACCGTTTGCACTCTGTCCGGCCTACGCCCTGCTTGTCAGGTAGGCCCGATTAAGCGCAGCGGTATCGGGCAGATTGCCGGACACCGTTTGCGCTCTGTCCGGCCTACGCCCTGCTTGTCAGGTAGGCCCGATTAAGCGCAGCGGTATCGGGCAGATTGCCGGACACCGTTTGCGCTCTGTCCGGCCTGCTCCCCGCTCTAAGCCCCGGCCGGGCCTGGAAGTACCGATGGCTTTATCTTATTCTTGTTGACGGGAAACCTGTTGCTTTTAAGGTGTTATGTTTACGTTCTTGCACAAGGCCAAAAGCGTGAGTCGCGATGGGGTGGATTAAACGCCTGATAGTGATATTGCTGGCAACCGCCCTGATCGGTTGTGGCGACGAGACGGTTCCGCCGGTGAATGTCGGGGAGGTTTCTTCCGAAGCCGATCCGTCGGCCCTGGTCTTGATCGTACATCCTTATGATACCCCGAGCCGGATCATCAGTCGTTTTCAACCGCTGGCCGATTATCTTCAACAGCAGACGGGTCGCCAGGTAAAGATCGAGGTGGCGCTGTCCTACCGGGATCAAATCCGTCGGCTTGCCCGTAACGAGGCGGATCTGGCCTATATCGGTCCCACGCCCTATCTGCGGGCGCACGATCACTATCTGAAGGGCGCCGAGCGCAATCTTCAGCTAATAGCGGCCGAGGTCGGTGGGGACAAAACCGGCTACCACAGCGTGCTCGTGGTTCGCTCCGGCAGTGAGATCCGCGCAGTGGATGATGTGCGCCATCATACCGTGGCTTTTGGATCGCCCCATTCATTCAGCAGTCACTATGTACCACGCGTGATGCTGGCCCGAGCCGGTATACAACTCAGTGATCTGAAGGATTATGCCTTTTTGCGTCGCCATGAGCGGGTTGCCCTGGCGGTGTTACATGGTGATTTTGACATGGGCGGATTGCGCAAGGCGATTGCCGAACGTTACCTGGATCGGGGGTTGCGTATCGTGGAAGAGTCCCCGAGCCTGCCCGCCCATGTGATTGCCGCCGCGCCGGATTTTGATACAGAACTGGCAAAGCGCCTGCGGGAAATACTGATTTCGGCAAGCGAGGATATTGCAAAGGATTTTCAGCCCTTCGGTCAGCCGGTCCGGTTTATTCCTGTCGAGGACAGCGACTTTTCCCTGGCGCGCGCGGTGGTGCGTACCGTTGAAGACGGTTGCCCACAGGAGGCCTTGCCGTGGTAAGGCAACGCCGCATCACTTTGTCCGGGCTGATCAGCCTCTATGCGGGCGGGGCCCTGGTGGTTCTGGCCCTGATTTTGGGCGTGGTGATGCAACAAAGCATCAGTCGCGTACTGGACGATGCCTTGCGTGACAAGGCCGGCGCCCTGGCCCGGCAACTGGCGATCGTCTCCCTGGATTCGGTGCTGACCTACGATTACGGTACCCTCGAACGTTATGTCAATGATCTCGGTGCCGGGCGGGACATGGTTTATGTCCGGGTGCAACGCGAGGACGGTGAGTTGCTGGCCGAGGCAGGCAACCGTGAGCGGGCGGGGGATAGTTCGGTTATCACGATTGCCGAACCCGTCAACCTGGCCGGGCGCGATATTGGTGAAGTGCTGGTGGCCTATGATCGCCGGGCAGTCGATCAGACTGTCGGGCTGCTGACCCTGGCCGGTCTTGTCGGCTTGCTGGTATTGACGGTGATCCTGTTCTATTTGTTACGTCAACTGCTGCGCGAGCGACTGGTCGAACCGGTCCGCGCCCTGGCCAACAGTGTCAACCCGATGTACAGCGATGCACCCTTGGCCATGCCGTTGAAACAAAATGTGCCCGAGGAGATCGAGCAACTGGCGGAAATGTTTTCGCGCCTGCAAAGTGACATTCACCGTCATATTGACGAACTGGAACAGGCCAACCGCCTGGCCCGCAGCGCCACGGCGCGCTTGTGCCAGGAACAGCGGCTGGCCACTATCGGGCAGATGGCGGCCGGGCTGGCCCACGGGTTGAATACCCCGCTGGGTAATATCATCGGCTATGCCCAGCAGGGCAGCCGGGAAATTCCGGATGAACGCGGCGCGCATCGTTTCCAGGTCATCGAACGTCAGGCGCGTAAATGCTCGCAGATCGTCGGCGATCTGCTGGCTTCCGCGCGAGCGCCCAAGACGGTGATTCAGCGGCTGGATCTGGATAATCTGGTGCGTTCCACTGTTACCCTGATTCGTCCGGTGATTCGCGATCATGGTGTGACGACTGTCGAAATCAATAGCTATGGCCCATGCTGGGTCTATGGGGATGTCAGTGGGCTGGAGCAGATTCTTTTTAATTTATTTAACAATGCGGCCCAGGCCGGTGCCACGGCATTGCAGCTCACGCTGCAGTGTAACGAAGACGAAGGGGTACTGCTGGTACAGGATAACGGTTCGGGCATTGACAACGCGCACCGTAAAAAAATATTCGAACCCTTTTTTACCACCAAGGATGCCGGGACCGGAACCGGGCTGGGCCTGTATCTGTGCCGGACCCTGCTGCAATCCATGAACGGCAATATTGAACTGGTCGAGGATACCGCCGGCCAGACGCTGTTTCGTTTACAATTACCCGTCGCCGAAACCCGGACCAGCGAAAAGGCAAATCAGGCATGAAATTCGATATTCTTATTGCCGAGGACGATCCGGATATGGCCGACTTGCTGGAGGAACTGGCCAGTGAAGCCGGGTTTCGTGTCACTGTGCTGTATACCGGCAGCGAGGCGCGACAGCGTTTGCACCGTGATCTGCCTGATGTGTTGTTCACCGATTTGCGCCTGCCACAACCCGACGGCCTGCAGTTACTGAACGAGGCGCGTGGATTGAATCCCGGCATGCCGGTGGTGATGATCACCGGCTATGCCACGGTTCAGGATGCTGTTGAGGGATTTCGTAATGGTTTGTTTGATCTGATCACCAAGCCGTTTGATACCGAACAGGTGCGCGGCCTGCTGGAGCGGGTGCGAAACCTGCTGACCCACGAACGGCGTATCGAGCAGCTGGATGCCCGGCTGGCACAGCTGGACGAGGAACCCGCGCCGATCATCGAGAGCCGCGCCGCGCAGCGCATGCTGGAGCTGGCTGAACAGGTGGCGCAGCTCGAACTGCCCGTGTTGCTGAGCGGCGAGACCGGCACCGGCAAGGGCGTGCTCGCCCGCTGGATTCACGATGCCAGTCCTCGTTGCGAGGGCCCGTATCTGGCGCTCAACTGCGCGGCGGTACCGGAAACCCTGATCGAGAATGAACTGTTCGGTCATGAAAAAGGCGCATTTACCGGCGCCACGTCGCGTAAACGCGGCCTGCTGGAACTGGCCGACGGCGGCACCCTGCTGCTGGATGAGATCAACAGTACCCGCCCCGAAGTGCAGGCCCGTCTGCTGCAATTCGTCCAGGAGCGCACCCTGTTGCGGGTGGGCGGGGAGCGGCCGGTCGACGTGGATGTCCGGCTGGTTGTCGCGGCCAATGAGGATCTGGCCAAACTGGTGGAAGAGGGCCGTTTTCGGCGGGATCTCTTCTATCGGCTGAATGTCTATCCCATTGAATTACCCCCCCTGCGCGAACGTCGTGAAGATATCGCGCCGCTGGCCGAGCGTTTCATGCTGCGCTACGCGCGTGAGCTGGCGCGCGACGTGCGCGGTTTTTCCGCCGGGACGCTCGACGCCCTGCAGGGTTATGACTGGCCGGGGAATGTCCGGGAACTGGAGAATATTGTTCAGCGTGCCGTGGTTCTGGCCAACGGTGAACATATCGAGCGCCATCATTTGCCGCGGGAGTTGATAGCCGGTTCCAGCGCCAGTCCGTCCGAACCTTGGCCGATTCCACCGGATGCCACACTGCTCGAAGTCGAGCGCTACTGGATGGAGCACATGCTCAGGCGTTGCCAGGGGAACAAAACCGAAGCCGCCCGGCGGCTGAGGATCGACCCTTCCACCTTACACCGACGGCTACGGGATTAGCGGCAGTCGTACAGAATGCGGCAGTTCCCAGGTACCAATATAATATTACGCTCGGGCAGATAAAAAAGCCTGATCCAACTGGACCAGGCAATGCTATTCTCACTTACAATGAGGAGCGTGTTTTTAAATATACCGTCTGCGCTTGAACGAGACATTCTTCTTGTAGTATGGCATTGTTGAGACCTTTTGAATGTTGGCCCACGTTCCCTTGTAGAACGGAACCACGTTTCGATCTGTCCAGTCAGTAACAACGTCGCCAACGTTACCGTTATAATAACCAAACATCATAAAGGTATGACCGCGTTTCATGTCTGGTTCAACATAGGCCATGGCAAAGGTTGAGCCATAGTCGTTATAAACCTCAACGACGTCACCAGACTTGATGCCGAGGTCCGCGGCGTCATTCGGGTTGATCTCAATTGGCGCCATCGGATAGCGATTGGTTCGAAAGTCAATATGTCGATCATGGTAAGCGGTTTGCCATATGTGGTTGGTGCGGCCGTTGTTGATCCAGAAGCGGTATTTCCTGCGTTGTTCGGCTACGGTTTCAGGGAATCCGTTCCATGGGGCGGGAAGGAAATGCGCCTTGCCATCACCGGTATTGAATTTGTTGTCACTGTAGATAATTTCAGTGCCAATCAGTTTGTTATCCCTGTATTCCTTGACGGGTAGTTGCACGCCGTTATTGCCCATGTCGCGAAGTCGGGAATAGGTCACCAGATGACCGGTGGCGCCACCCTGACTATCGATCTCCTTTTTGTGCGCCATGCGGAAACCATCGTTGAAAGCATCTTCCTCTGTTTTCCAATCATAGCCTGAAAAACGCTCGGCCATTTTTTTGTTGCCTTCCTTTTCATACATGGCTTTGAGAGTGTTGGCAATATCAGCGGCAATCAAACAGTCCGGCTTGGCTACACCTGGTGGTGACATAAATTTTTCTGACAGGCGCATCCTGCGTTCACCATTCATTGACGTCAGGTTCATTTCCCCCGGATGCGCGGCGGGTAACATAAGAAGAGATGCTTCGGCGAATTTCGTCGGGTAGAGATCCACGGTAGTTGTAAACAGCCCACCATGGTTTCTTACTGCGTCGTAAATCGCGTCGACAAGCCGTTCCATTGAACCGCCGCGGACTCGGGACATGGCCTCACGAACGATATTTGCCCGGCGATATAATGTAGCCCGATATTCCTGTGCGTTGAGCGTTGTCTGAAAAGCATTGCAACCCCAGACTGTCAGGCTTTGTCCGTTATTGTTCATGATTTCCTGATCAATGAACGGTGCAGGGCGCGGTCCGGGATAAGGCGGGCGTGTGTACCCTTCCTGATGTCCGCCAAGCCGGCAAACGCCGGTGCCACGACGGCCAACATTATGAGTGGCGAGTACCAGATCGACCAATGCTGACTGGATTCGATAATTGTCATTGCCCCAGATGATGCCCTTCTCGTATAAATGGGCTGTACGAGGGCGGTGGCCGGAGGGCTTCGGTTTGTAGGCCCATTCGGCGGCTTTTTTCAAATCCTCGACGGATATGCCCGTGATCCGGCTGCATTCAGACAGACTCATTCGATTGGCATCCAGTGCTTCGTCAAAGCCCGATGTATGACTGGCGATAAACTCTTTATCATGCCAGCCTTGATCCACGACATAAGTCAGTAGGCCATTGAACAATGCGGTGTCCGTACCAGGTTCGATGCGCAAATGCATGACTCTGTCTTTCCCGACGGTCTCCTCACATACGGCGACAGTCAGGGAGCGGCGTGGGTCAATGAAAATAAACCGGCCTGGCGCGGCGGTTTCACCCTTGAACCACTGTTTTTTCTTGTCCACGGTGGCACCCCGGAGATTGGGCAAGGCGTGCGCAAGAAAGAAGTTGCTCTGGGTCTCGTAAGCGTTGGCGCCGATAAAAACAATGGTATCTGCGACTTCGCTGTCTTCATAGCTGTTGTTCAGCTCGCCAATACCCATGTCACGGGTTGCATGGCACTCCGAGTTGTATGCGGGGCGATTATGCATTCTGACCATCTTGGTGCCGATTGACGAGAACATCAACTTACCGGTTCCCCAGGTGTTTTCAAATCCGCCCCCCGCGCCGCCATGGTCGAACATGTTAAACATGATTTGATCCGGACCATCCTGATCGAGAATGCGCTTTGTTACTCCGGCATAGATCTGCAGTGCCTGTTCCCAGCTGATGTCGACCCAATCGTCGCCGGTAAACAGGCGGGGATATTTAAGCCGATCACGCGTGGCACCATCGGCTCGATACATGGCTGTTGCCATCTGTCCCCCTCGCGTGGAGGATAACCCCTGATTAACGACGCACTCCTTGTCGGGAACAATCATGATATTGTAGGTTCTGTTGTTTTCCTCGATCTGATTGACCATCGCTGGTGTCAACGTGGCCTCAAGGGGTGCCAACTGGCGACGAAAGTCGATGCCCAGTGCATTTTGATCGGGTGCCCGGCCACCCTCGTGATTGGCCGGCCATTTGTAGACATGGTAACCACAGCCCACGATACAGAAGTGACAGGTCATATTGGTTTTTTGGGCACCGACTGGCGGTAGCGGTATGCGATCAGTGAATTTGCTCATGAAACTTTCCCCCTCATTGAATTCTAGATGGTGTTTGCCTGACGACCATAGATCAGACCGTCGACCCCGACGGCCTTGATGTCTCCGGTCGCAGCATCATGGCTTAACAGGATACGCGGCAGATTTTCTGTTGCCTGGCCGGTGACCATTTGCCCGGTTTTTTCACTGTCAAACACACTGAAGTGGCAGGGGCATTTAAAATTCCGGCTGTCCGCGTCGTAGCTCACGGGGCAGCCCATGTGGGTGCACAGAGTGCTGTAGGCGACAATGTCCTTGCCGGGTCCGACACCGCCCGGTACCGCATGACCAATTCGTACCAGCATGCATGGCGAGGCCTTGTCCGGATAGGTGAAACTGACGGGTTTGTTGATCGCCAATTTGTTGGCATTGGCTACTGTGGTAATTGGATAATCCAGGGTGGTACCACCCGGCTGAACAGCCAGGGCGTCTTCAGGCGGGGCCAGACACCCCCCGGCCATGGTTGCTGTCCCGGCAGTCACCGCCCCGGCGCCGCCCAGTTTGAGGAATTCACGTCTGCTGAATTTTGACATAATTGATGACTCCCTGGGTTGGTGATGAATTACCTGATGAGGCCGGCATCGAACTTGTAAACCACGCCGATCGAGATCGAGGACGGATCATTTCCGGCGCCAGGGGTGACCGCCTGGCCGTGGCCGTAGTTATTGGCGGTGAAGGTCGCCAGCGGATCGTTGTCGGTACTGGCGTAGGCCAGATACAGCGTGGTCGCCTCGTCCAGGGCGTGGTCGTAACCCACGGCGATCTGACTGGCATCGCTGTTGGCCGCATCCGCATCGCTGCCGACATACTGGACCTTGAATACCCCGGTGCTCGTGGCCTGGTAGCTGAGGCCGAGCGTGAAGCTGTCGCGATCACTGCCTGCCGTTCCCCCTATATCCGACTCGGTCTGATAGCCGCCGCCCAGGGTGAGATTGCCCATGTGGTAACTGGCGGTGAGTGCGGTCGCGGTATGCTCCGGAGTGCCGGTTCCCTGGCCCAGGCTGGTATGCGCCGCGCCGAGCCTGAGGCCGCCATCAGAGGCATAGTTGAGTTTTACAACCAGATGATCCTGATTGTCAATGCCGCTTTCGGGAACATACGCCACCAGGGCATCGACGCCGTTGCCCAGATCGGGGGTGGCATAGGCCAGTACGCCGTTGGCGCGCCCGGGAATGCCGGTGCCGCCCCAGATGTTGCCCAGATCACCGACCTGGTCGGCAAACAGGTTGAAGTCATATACCCACTGGTTCAGTACGCCCAGGCGCCCGGCCAGGACAGTGCCGCCACTGCCGGACAACCCGACGTAGGAATCGCGCGCGGTGCTGAACAGATTATTGCCGGTGCCGCCGCCATTGCCGTCATTCGTCCCCCGCCCGGTCAGATCGACGCCGGCCTCGTACTGAAAGAGCAGGGTCAAATCGTTGCCCACGCCGTGCTGGCCTTTAAAGCCGAGCCGGGATGAATTGCTGGCCACATAGAGGTGGCTGTCGGCCCCGTCATCGTTGCTGTCCACCGAAAGATGGCCGACGCCGTAGATATCCAGTTCCAGTGCCAGGGCCGAAGCCGGGACCAGGCACAACGCGGCCAGCACCGCGCCGCTAATCGGTCTGCGAAACATTGTGGTATGCATAAGAGGGATCCCCTGTTGTTGTTCAGACAAAATTTTTTATCAGCGTGTTTGACTCAACGATTTGCTATAAAAATCGACCCGCCGGGTCACATCATTCCGGCTAGCAAGAGATAAACCAGAGAAAAACAGGCGGGAATTTGGCGGGGTGTTATCGTTATGCAGCTTATTGATAGCTGACGATAAATCTGTCAATCGTAAATCCCTGGTAAAACCGGTCAGTTTCAGCGGTGCCTTTTCGCCAATAAGATGTCACCTGTTTGTAACATCGAAAAAGACGGCAGGTTACCGACGGGTAATGCGTGAGCCGGATGTACGGTGTTGCTGCATCGCATCGGGTCGGCGGTCAGACCCGGCTGGGATTCTACGGATGATCAGACGACGCGTCGGCGCTCACAGACCGTATTTCTTGCGTTTTTGCCACAGGGACTTGCGGCTGATGCCGAGCCGCCGGGCGGCATCGCCGATACAGCCGTTGCATTCGGTCAATGCCGTGGCGATACGACGCTTTTCCTCCTGTTCCCGGCCCTGTCGCAAACTGTTTACGGTTTTGTTCGGGTGGGGTTCGTTGTCCAGGCCGAGATGCTCGACGTCGATGATCGGGGCGTCCGAAAGAATACAGAGGCGTTCGATGTGATGTTTGAGTTCGCGGACATTGCCGGGCCAGCTTCGCGCGGCCAGCGCGGCTCGCGCGGCGTCACTCAGCTGGCGCGGCGGTTCGTTATGGCGCTCGCCGGCCTGTTGCAGAAACCGTTCGGCCAGCCAGACGATATCTTCCGGCCGTTCGCTCAGGGGCGGAATAGTGATCTGGATGACATTGATCCGGTAATAGAGATCCTCGCGAAACTCGCCACTTTGCACCCGGGCGTGCAAATCCTGGTTGGTGGCGCAGACCACGCGGGCCCGAAAAGGGCTGGCGGTTTCACTGCCGACCCGGCTGAAAGTCCGTTCCTGCAGAACACGCAGCAGTTGCGCCTGCAGTTCCCGCGGCATATCGCCGATCTCGTCCAGAAACAGGATACCGTCGCCGGCGCGCTCGAAGGCACCGATGTGGCTTTTGATGGCGCCGGTGAACGCGCCGCGCTCGTGGCCGAACAGTTCGGAGGCGGCCAGCGCCTCCGGCAGAGCCGCGCAGTTGACCGCCTCGAAGGGGGCCCCGGGGCACTGTTGCGTGTGCAGCAACCGCGCGGCGATCTCCTTGCCAGCCCCCGATTCGCCCTGCAACAGCACGCTCGCTTCCGGGTAGCGCGCCACCCGGCTCAGGGTCGATTCGATCTCGCGCATTGCGCGGGACAGTCCCAGTTGCGGTTCGCCATCCCGTGGCGAGGCCGGCTGGCGGCACACGGCGGCCAGTTTGTCGAGAAAACGGGGGATGTCTAAAGGCTTGGTCAGATAGTCGGCGGCGCCGAGGCGCAGCAACTCCACCGCCTGATCGATGGTGCCGTAGGCGGTGATGAAAACGGCGGGCGGTATCGGTTTTAATCGTTGCGCGAGCTGGCGATACAGATCGGCGCCATTGATGTCCGGCAGCCGGATATCGCTGACCAGGGCATCGCAGGGCTGTTCGGTGAGCCCTTCCAGTGCCACCCTGCCGCTGGTGTACAGAGTCACCTCATAGCCTTCCAGTTTCAGGCGTTCGACCAGGGACTCGCCCATGATCGGGTCATCTTCGATCAGGCAGATGCGGGCCATTTTCAGGCCACCTTCGTGCGGGTTTTTGTCAGGGGCAGGCGGACCCGGAAGCGGGTCAGGCGTGCCTGGCTTTCCACGTCGATCTCGCCACCGAGCTGTGTCACTGTCTGATACGTCACCCACAGTCCCAGACCGGTGCCGTGGGGACGCTGGCTTTGAAACGGTTCAAAAAGATGGGCGAGTATCGCCGGGGGGATCGGCTCGCCCGGATTGCTGACCAGAATCTGCAACGCGTCATCATCGGCAGTCAGTTCGATGGTAATTTTATTTTTGGGAGGAGTGGCCTGGACGGCGTTCAACGTCAGGTTCAGCAGGATCTGGCGCACGGCGTTAGCCGGCAAGGGGAGTTCCCGGGGTAGCTGGTTGTCCCAGTGGATGGCTTTGTTGACCGTGGTCGCATCCGCCTGTACCAGGGTGGCCACGTCGTCGATGTCCTGGTGGGTCAGCGGGCGGGTTTCCAGCCGGCTTTCTACCAGCAGGGCGGAGACCACGGTATGGATCTGTTGCAGGCCGCGTTCGATCAGGGCGAGGGTCCTGTCCGGGTCCCGTTGTCGGGACGGGGTGTGACGATAAGTATCGATCGCGGCAAACAGGCCCCCCAGCGGATTGTTGACCTCGTGAGCGACGCCCGCCGCCATGCGGCCGATAGCGGCCAGGCGTTCCTGGGTTTTCGCCTGTTCTTCCAGCGCCTGCTTGTTGCGCAGATCCTCGAGCAAAAGTTTGAAACGTTGTCCGAGTTGCCCGATTTCGTCGCTGCCGGTATAGGTGGGGCATTGCATACGGGTGATATCGTCCCGGCCGATGCGTTCCATGCAATGGCTCAGGCTGGTCAGTGGCGCGATAATGCGTTGCCCCCAGACCCAGCCGATTCCGATCAGTGCCAGTAATACCAGGCCGATCACCGGTGCCGCGCCGATCAGAATTTCCCGGAAGCGGTTCCAGAAGACACCCGTGGAAAAGCCGAGCATCAGGGTGCCCACCTGCGCATCGGCCGAACGCACCGGCACGATCAACAGTTGGCCGTCACGCCACTGGACGACCGGATTTTCCCTGTTCGACTCACTACCGAGCCGGGCAAGCTCGCTGTGGAGATCGGCCAGGGCCACGCCCAGCGGAAAGTGTTCCGGCTGGTTACTGGCAAAGATATGCCGCTGTTCATCCAGCAGCACGAGAAACGGGGCGGGAAAACCGGTATTTATTTTTCCGGCGCCGGAAGGTTCACGCAACAGGCTGTAGGCCAGCCAGATATCGTCGTGCCGGATGGCGCGTGCCAGTACCGGTTCCATGGCGTGCGCCAGTCGAAAGCCGGTGCGTTGCTGTTCAATCTGAATATTGCGGTAAGTCTGGTAGGCGACCGCGAGCGAGAATGCCAACGCCGTGATAATGGCGACCACGGCCAGGCTCAGGGGAATCCGGAACCGGTAGCTGGTGAGATTCATGCCGCTGTGACCAGCCCCCGCTGGCGCAATTCCTTCAGCATCCGGTGAATGCCGGCATACTGATCCGGTTGACCTGCCTCGAACCGATCCAGCGCGAGCTGTTCGAGCAGGGCGCGGCCTTCGCTATCCTCGTGCATGCTTAACAGGACTTCGGCCAGGCGCTGATGGATCGGCGGCGGTGTATCGACGTGGGTTACCAGTGGCGGAAATCCGAAGGCCGGGGATCGTTCCACTACGACGGCCTGTTCCGCGTATTCAGGGTGACGCCGTTGCAGGGTCTCCCACACATAACTGTCCACCGCCCCGGCGTCGGCCAGGCCGGCGGCGACCGCCTCAATGGTATTGCGATGGCCCCAGGTGAAAAAAGTGCGCCGGAAAAAGTCCGGCTGGCGGGTGAGTGCCTCGCGCAGTCGGTACATTGGATAGAGGTACCCCGAGTTGGAATCGGGATCGGAGAAGGCAAACGAAGTGCCGGCAAGATCATCGATGTTCTTAATCGACTTGTGCTGTTGCGTCCGGATAATCAGCGAGTGATAACGGGGCTCGCCCCGGTAGACGGGAACGGCAAGCAGGCGCAGTTGCTCGGCATGCGCGATATACGGATAACCGCAGACCCAGGCCGCATCCAGTTCGTGGCGCAGTAATAACTCGGTGATATCCCGATAGCGCGGTCGCTGCACGAATTGCACTTCACGGGTGAACTGCCGTTCCAGCCAGTCGCGCCAGCGGCGCAAAAAACGGCTTTGATCATCGAGGATCACCGGGGTCAGGCCGATACGAATCGGCGCGGGGTTGCCCGGTGCCGCTCGCGCGCCGGTAGTGGCCAGCAGCAGCCCGGCCGTGCGGATCAGAAATTGTCGGCGCGACGCTGGCATCTGTTTTTGTCCCTCCGCAGCCCCGGTGAATCGATGTTACCAAAACGTAACTCTCCTCAGTGTAGCAAAGACAATCCGGATTTCCCGGTGGCTAGCAGGTTTATTTTTGTCCGCGACAAGGGTGTTACCAAAGGGTAATACCTGGCTTCCCATGACGTTACCAACCGGTGACTTCGCCGCTTTGTTAGACGATTAAGTTGTTGAAATAAAGGATAACTTTTGTATGGCATGGTTTTTGTGAACGGTCTGGGCAGGTTGCATCAATGCCATTGGACAAATGGCGACAATCTCAAGGTGCGGCCGGCGAGATAACAACAAATCAAGTCAGAAAAGGGGGACGCGATCAGGTGAATTTGCAGGCGACATTCCCCGGGCAGCAGGAGACCCGCCGGCCGGCGGTGATCTGGCGGCGGTTGCACCCGCGTCACGGTTTGCGTCATGCCCAGGCCGTTTGTCAGGCCCTGCGCAGTCGTGCCGGCGAGTGTCAGGCGTGCCGCAGCGCCTGTCCGGTGGAGGCGATACAGCCGGGGTCCGTCACGCTGGAACTGGGCGATCAATGCCTGGGGTGTGGTCGCTGTGTCCCCGCCTGCCCGATGGGCGCGCTGGCGTTACCCGTTCTGCCGGAGCAGCCCGTGACCGGTCGCGATGCCCTGGAGATCGATTGCCGGCGTGTCCCGTCACAGCGGCAGGGCGGCCAGACCAACCGGATTCCCTGTCTGGGGGCGCTCGCTGTGGCGGATCTGCTCGAACTGTTTACCCGTGCCGACGGTCGCCCGTTGCGCTTGCTGGATCGGGGCTGGTGCGCGGCTTGTCCCGCCGGCGGGGCGGGGGCCCATCCCGCGCAGGCGGCGCTCGATACCGCCCGGCAATGGTTGACCCAGATGGGCGTGCCCGCGGCCCGCCAGCCTCAACTTGTGAGTGCCCCTTTGAATCAATCCCGGGCCCTGCCGGCCACGGCGGAGGTGCTCGGCGAAGTGGTGCTGTCGCGGCGGGGCTTTTTTCGTGAGATCGCCCGTACGGCCCAGGACAAAAGTCAGCCGCCACCCCGGCAAGCCCCCGCGGCGCAGGTGGCGGCGCAGGCCTCGCTGGCTCGCGAACGCCAGCTGGCCGCGATCGAGCGGGTCGCCGGCATAACGGGCCAGGTGCCCCCCGCGACCGCCTGGCCGCAGCTCGCCGCCAGGGCCGATCGCTGTGGCAATCACCAGGGCTGCGTGCGGATCTGTCCGACCGGGGCGTTGCGCGCCTATCGCACCGCGCACGCATCGGGCGTGCGGTTCAATGCCGCCGCCTGTATCGCCTGCGACCGTTGTGTCGAACATTGCCCCCGGCAAGCCCTGCACTGGACGGCGGAAAACAGGGCTGAGGAGCCGGGGGCGATCCATACCCTGACATCACACAGCCGGCGCGAATGCGCCGGGTGTGGCGCCGAATTCAGTCCGCTTCCGGACGATACCAGCGGCGCCTATTGCCAGCCCTGCCAGCGGTCACGCCGGTTGGCGGCGGATGCCTTTACCCAATTGTTCGGTGCCCGGGAATGAACTCCGGCACCCGGTACAAACCGGCACAGCGGGCGATACCTGTGCCAATAAAACCAACCAGAGGAGAGAGCAAGCGTCATGAATATTTTTCAGAGTCTGATTAGCCGCCGGCGCTTTCTGCAGGCGACCGGCACCACGGCCGCCGCCGGCGCGGTCAGCAGCAGCGGCATGCTGTCGGGACTGCTCACCGAGGCGCAGGCCCAGGATACTGCCGGGGCCGCGACCGCATCGGGTAAGGCGGTGATTACCAAAAACATTTGCCATCAGTGTCCGGCCCGCTGCGGGATCGATGTGTACACCACCGACGGGCGGGTACATGCGATCTGGGGGAGTTCGGAGCATCCCATCTCCAATGGCAAGCTGTGTCCCAAGGGGCCGCTCGGCACTTACATTCTTTATGACCCGGATCGTTACAAGGGGCCGATGAAACGGACCAATCCGAAAAAGGGCCGTAACGAGGATCCGAAATTCGTGCCCATCAGCTGGGAGGAGGCGCTGGACACGGTCGCGGCGCGCCTCAACAAGCTGCGTGACGCCGGTGAATCGCATCGCTTTTCGCTCTGTTTCGGTCGCGGCTGGGGGGCCGCCGACGCCGGTATCCTCGGGACGTTTGCCGAACTGTATGGCTCACCGAATGTGGGGATCGGCCATTCGTCCATGTGTTCCGACGGCAGCGAGCTGAGCAAATACGCGACCGATGGCAACAATTCCTACAGCGCTTATGACTATAAGAATTCTAACATGCTGCTCATGTTTGGCGTGGGCTTTCTCGAGGCGTTCCGCCCTTATAACAACAATATGCAGGTCTGGGGGTATATCCGCGGGGAAAAGGTCCCCAAGACACGCATCACGGCGATCGATGTGCATATGAATACCACCCTGGCCGGCGCCGATCGTGCCCTGCTGGTCAAGCCCGGGACGGATGGCGCGCTGGCTCTGGCGATTGCCCACGTGATTCTGACCGAAGGGCTGTGGGAAAAATCGTTTGTCGGGGATTTTTATGACGGCGTCAACCGGTTCAAGCCGGGACAATACGTCGATCCCGGCAGCTTCAATGAAAAATGGGTGCGGGGTCTGGTCGACTGGTGGAACACCGAATTGAAGGATCGGACCGTCGTCTGGGCGGCCGAGGTTACCACCCTGTACGAACGCGACATTCTCGCCACCGCGCGCGAGTTCGGCAGCACGCGTCCCGCCATCGCTCTGTTCGAACGCGGCGTACACGCACATTCCAATGGCATCCTCAACGGCATGGCGGTGCACAGTCTCAATGCCCTGGTCGGCTCGCTGTTCGCCGAGGGCGGGTTGATGTACCAGATGGGACCGAGCTACGGCGCCCCGCCGGCCGATGCCGCCGATTACCTGGACGAGTATGCCAAAAACGGTCCGTGGCGCGACAAACCGCGTATCGATCTGCAGGGTCATGAAGACGGCTATCTGATGGCCAAGAACATGTTGCAGGAGCTGGGGCCCAATTCCCTGGCCGGCAAGCCCTACAAGCTCGATACCATCATGTTCTATCTGACCAATCCGATCTGGACCGCACCCAATGGCAAGGTCTGGGAGGATGCGCTGCGCGAGCTGTTCGTGATCGAGACCTCCCCGTTCCCCAGCGAGACGGCCATGTTCGCCGATCTGATTCTGCCCGAACACACTTACCTCGAGCGCCTGCAAGACGCGCCGACCTATCCGTTTCAGGGCTGGCCGATGGCGCAATTGCGGGTCCCGGCGATCAAGCCGCTGTACGACACCAGGTTCTTTGGCGATATGGTGTTTGAGATCGGCAAACGCATCAAAGGACCGATGGGTGACTATTACAAGGCGATGGATAGCTCGGAAAATCTGTTGCGCCATCTGGCCAAGGGGTTCGAGCAGGACCCGGGCGACAATGGTGTCAATTCCTTCGAAAGCTGGAAGGAAAAGGGAGTCTGGTACAAGAAGCGTTATCTGTGGCGTCAGATCGATGGCGATTTTTTCGAATGGGACGGCAGCGGTTACAACAAACCGATGCGCCCCGAAGCGGTCAAGGCGGAGTTGTTCAAAACCGTCTCGGGCCGGTTTGAGTTCCGTTCCTCCTGGCTGGAGCAACACGGCGACTGGATTGCCGACAAGACCGGACGCGATCAAAACAAGTTGATGTTCCCGCACTGGGAAGAACCAAAGCATCCCGGCGGCGGCGATCTGTATATGGTCACCCCCAAGGTCGCCCTGCATGCCGAGGGACGCGGCGGTAATCTGCCGGTGGCCATCGCCAACATGCAGCCGGCACTGGGGGGTCGCAATACCGTGTATATCGAAATCAATCCGGTGACCGCCAGGGAGCGGGGCATCGACGACGGCGATCGGGTCCGCATCAAATCGGCGATCGGCAGCATCGAAGGTTTTTGCAAGTACTTCGAGGGCGTACGCCCCGACACGCTGGTCTTCCCGATGGAACACGGGCACTGGGCACACGGTCGCTGGGCCAAGGGGCGTCTCCCCGGTCACAGTGGCGAGATTACGGTCAACCAGTCCGACCGCATTACCGGCCAGTGCAACTACTACACCACCAAGGTCAGCATCGAGCGGGCCTGACAAGTTAAGGAGATATGACGATGGCAAAATGGGGAATGGTCATTGACCTGGATAAATGCACCGGTTGCCAGGCCTGCACCACGGCGTGCGCCATGGAAAACAACCGGCTACCCGGCGAAAACTGGCAGGACGTGCTGTTCTACACCGAGGGGACTTATCCGAACGTCAGCATGAAGTGGTTTCCGCGCCCGTGTTTTCATTGCGAAAACCCGTCCTGTGTCTCGGTCTGTCCGACCAGGGCGACCTACAAGGATCCGGAGGGCGGCTTCGTGCTGATCGACTGGAACAAGTGCATCGGTTGCAAATATTGCCAGGTTGCCTGTCCGTACGGCGTACGCTTCTTTACCGACGAGAAAGCCGTGGTCCAGCCGGATATTCGCGACGTGTTTCCGGCGAAGGACGATCGGCAATGGGATCCGCCGTATAAAGGACCGCAGGACGATCCCTCGCGGGGTATTGGTATTCAGCCGCATGGCGTGGTGTCCAAGTGCACGTTCTGTTATCACAAGGTGTCCAAAGCGCCCGAGGGCGTGGCCGATCTCGATGAGGATATTCCGGAGCTGAAAGAATATGTTCCCGGCTGCGTGCGGGTCTGTGCGCCCAAGGCGCGGTTCTTCGGCGATCTGGATAATCCGGAAAGCTACGTCAACAAGCTGATCGCCGATAAACGCGGAGTGCGTTTGAAAGAAGAGACCGGCAACAAGCCCCAGGTGTATTACCTGAGTGGCGGGGCGGCCGCTGCCGTGCCCGGTCTGCGCAGCATGAAAGACAAATCCTGAGGGGCGTTATCATGATCAATACAAGCAAATCCAATCTTGTTTTCGTCGTTGCGATTATCGGCCTGATCGTGACGGCCGCGCTGGTGCTGTTCAATCTGGCCAGCCAGGGGCACGCGGCCTTCAATGGCAGTAATCTCGGTCTGCACTGGACCTTTCCGATCGTGGTGTATGACTACTTTCTGCTGACCTCAACCGGCCTGGCCATGATCGCCAGCCTGATGCTGATCTTCGGCGGCGCGCATTGCCAGCCACTGGTACGCCGCTGTCTGTGGCTGGCGGTGGCCGGGCTGGTCGGCGGTGTTTCGGTGCTGGCGCTGGAGCTGGGTTACCCCGTGCGCGCGATCTGGGCAATTCCCACCAGTTTTGCCGTCACTTCGCCGTTGTGGTGGAAGGTGATGTTTGTTATCGCCTATGTGGTGGTGTTGCTCATCACGGTCAATCTGTTGCGCAAACCCGGCGAGTGGCCGGCGGCAGCGCGCACTTCGGCGATTCTGTTGTTACTGGCCGCGCTGGGTGTGACCGGGATTGCCGGTGTAGTGTATGGCTCGATGACCATGCGTCCGTTCTGGTCCAGCGGGGATGTGCCGGTGGCGTTCATTTTCGAATCGTTGCTCGGCGGCCTGGCCTTTGCGATCTTTTTTTCCTATCTCGCGCACGGATTCAGTCAGGAGCGCATGAGCGCGCCGCTGCGTGATGTGCTGACCGGTATGTTGCCCAAAGTGTTTGCCCTGGCGATTTTCGTGCACCTGATGTTCGTCGGGGCGCGGGCGCTCATCGGCCTCTATAGCAATGCCGAGGGGCTGCAGGTCTGGCAATACCTGGCCGGGACATCGCTGTTTCATATCGAGCTGTGGGCCGGGCTGGTGCTGCCGCTGCTGTTGATGCTGAGCCCGGGGCTGCGCAGCAATGCGGGCAGCCAGACACTGGCGGCCTTGCTGGTGATGATCTCGCTGTTTATCGCCCGTTATGACTACATCATCGGCGGCCAGCTGGTGCCCATGTTCAAGGGCGCCTGGGCGCCGGAGCTGCTGAGCTATGCACCGTCGTTCACTGAGTGGATGCTGCTGTTAATGGCGATTTTCCTGGCCAATGCTATCTACGTGTGGGGTGAGAAGAAATTTGATCTTTCCTGGTGCAAACAGGCCTGAGCATCAACAGTTGAGATTTGAGGAGGGAATTGAATGAGTATAACCCATGCCGAATTCTGGCTGTGTCTGGCGCGCGCGTTTCTGCCCCCGACGGAGAGGGCGTTTCAAACCGCGTTGCGGGAGGATCTGGTCGACGATCTGGCCGCCCTGGCCGGTGAGCTGGATTACCCGCTCGACGAGGAACTGGCCGCGCTGCGCCGCAGCCTGGCCGGTATCGACGGCCCCGAGTTGCTGGTGAGTTACAGTCGCCTGTTTCTGGTGCCGGGCGAGGAGCACCCCAACATCAATGCCGGGGTCTATATCGACGGCACTCTGCACGGTGACACGGTGCGTCGTCTCACCGAACGTTACCGCGCGTTCGGCCTGGCCAGGGACGAGGCCTTTGCCGATCTGCCCGACCATGTGGCGGTGCAGCTGGAATTCGTGGCGCGGTTGTATGCCGGCGACGGCGATGGCGATGCGCCCGGGTTTCTCGCTGACTTTGTCCGGCGCTGGGCCCCGTTGCTGCACGAGGATCTGCGCCAGGCTGAAAGCCGCTTCGAACTGGCGGCCAATCCCTGGTTGGCGCTGGCGCAGGTGATCGACAAGGTCGCGGCCCTCGAAGCACCGGCACCGCAGCCCGCGCCGGCGGAGGAAGAGGACGAGATCCTGCGCCTGCGTCGCCAGTATGCCGGGCGCAGTCCGGATGCCGCCGATCTGGAAACTATCCGCGCGGCGCTCGAGGCCCAGGGTCTGGATACGGCGCACCTGGCGGTGCCGGTGGCGGAGCGTGATGCGCAGGAGGGATTGGCGAGATTACAGGTTCCGGAAGTGCCGCAACACAAGATCCGTTCTGGCGGAGCAAGACACTAACCGTCGTGATGACCCGGGGGGCATGCGCCCTGCTGGTCTGGTTATGCAGTCCTGTGCCGGTACTGGCCGAGATGGATGCGGAGCAGTACCAGTCACGCGAGGGGGCGCCAACGGCCGAAGAACGGGAACGCCTGCGGGCTGAAATCGCGGCCGAACGGGAGGCGGCCCGCCGGCGGGAAGCCGCCGAACAGGCCGAGCGGGAAGCGGCCCGGCAACGTCGCCAGGCAATAGAAGCGGCGCAACCCGCGGGGCGGCGCCTGTATGAGCGCCGTTGCCTGGGGTGTCATGCGCCGGAGGCGCTGGCGCGGACACAGCATACCCGTCCCGGCTGGTATCTGACCATCGCGCGCATGCGCTGGCTGAACGGCGCGGCGGTGAGCGCTAAGGAAGCCCGGGTGATCAGTGGCTATCTGACCAGACAGCAGCCGCTTGAGGGCTGGCAACGGCTGGCGGAATATGGATTGATCGCCCTGTTGCCGCTGGGCCTGGCGGGGGGCGGTTATGGCGGCTATCGCTGGTACCGGCGGCGCGTCAACCGACACAGGGCACCAACAACATCAACATAACGGGACAGCGATGAGCGAGACATTTCTGGAAGACAATTTTGGCAGGCGGATTGATTATCTGCGCCTGTCGGTGACCGATCGTTGCGATCTGCGCTGCAGCTATTGTCTGCCGAAAGGCTTCAGGGACTTCGGGGAACCCGATCACTGGCTGAATTTCGAGGAGATGACCCGCGTTGTGCAGGCTTTCACCGAACTGGGCGTGCAGCGGGTCCGCCTGACCGGTGGCGAGCCGCTGGTGCGCCGCGATCTGCCGGTGCTGGCGGGGCAACTGGCGCAACTGCCGGGGCTGACGGATCTGTCGTTATCGAGCAATTGCACGCGCATGGACAAACTGGCGGGCCCGCTGTATGAGGCCGGGGTGCGGCGTCTCAATGTCAGCCTGGACAGCCTGCGCGAGGAGGTCTTCGCGCGCGTGACCGGCGGCGGCAAGTTGCACAAGGTGCTGCGGGGCATCGAGGCGGCGCAGCAGGCGGGGTTTGCGCCCATCCGGATCAATACCGTGGTCATGCGCGGCGTCAACGACCAGGAGATCGAAACCCTGCTCGATTTTTGTGCCGCCCGCGGCTTCACCCTGCGCCTGATCGAGACCATGCCCGTGGGGTCGACCGGGCGCGACGCGCTCGAAGGTTTCGTCGATCTGCAGTCAGTCAAGCGGCGCCTCGAGCAGCGTTACACGCTGACCCCGGATGTGCAGCCGGGCGGGGGCCCGGCACGCTATTACCGGGTGGCCGGCAGCGACACCCGCATCGGGCTGATCACGCCCCTGTCGCAACATTTTTGCGACACCTGCAACCGGGTCCGCCTGAACGCCGAGGGGACCCTGCACCTGTGTCTCGGCCAGGAGCACAGCTACCCGTTACGCGACGTGTTGCGCCGGGGCGCGGGTGTGGAGGACCTGAAAGATCATCTGCGTGCCGCGATTGCCCGCAAGCCGCAGCGCCATGAATTTCGCGAAAAACCGTCCCAGGTGGTCCGGTTCATGGCGATGACCGGCGGTTGAGCCGGCTGGCACATTGGCACTGATCCTGTCGGGATCACGAAGACCATACACCATTGCCGGCAGCCGCTTCGCCGCGGGCCGGGACCTCCACCCCGGCGCCATGCATTTTCTTGTTCTATTCCTTTTATATTAATAGAAGTACCGAATACCAGCTCACTTTGAGGTGTCGAGCGCCGCCACGCCTCCCAGGACACGCAGCGAGTACATCCTTGTATGCTCGACGGCCGCATCCCTGCGGCCGACGGTCCTGGGAGGCGCGGCGGCGCCCACCACTGTACTGGTTTCGGATCACCTACTTTATGTCCCCAATCAGGCATGTCAGGGGGATTACCTGTGAACCCCATTCGGATTCTTGAAATCTATGACATGAATCAGTAATATATGGTTGACAATATATATGATTAGCCGTATATTTTGACCATGTCCATCGACGCCGACACCCTGTTCAACGCCCTGGCCCACCCCCTGCGGTTGCGCGCGCTTTTGCTGCTGCAGCAGGAAGGGGAGTTGTGCGTGTGCGAATTGACCCATGCCCTGGGCGTGTCGCAACCGATGATTTCACGCCACCTGGCCCAGTTGCGCCAGGCCGGAGTGGTCAGCGACCGCCGCCGGGGACTGTGGGTTTATTACCGGTTGCATGACGCCTTGCCCGAGTGGGCGCAACAGGTGTTGACGGCGACCAGCGAGGGGATTGCCGGGCAGGGGATTTATGCGGCGGATCGCGCGGCCCTGGCGGCCATGCCCGATCGTCCGGAGATTGCCTGCTGCGGCTGATCCTGATTCTTTCCACTTTTGTTTTGCCAGGGAGAATTGAATGAATCTGTTGTTTCTGTGTACCGGCAATTCCTGCCGTTCCCAAATCGCCGAAGGCTGGGCGAAACACCTTGCGCCCGACGGGTGGTCCATCGAATCGGCCGGTATCGAGGCGCATGGCAAGAACCCGCGCGCCATCGCGGTCATGGCCGAGGCGGGGATCGATATAGCCGCGCAGGAATCCACCAAACTGACCTCGGGGATGCTGGAGCGTGCCGATTACCTGGTGACGGTCTGCGGCCACGCCGACGAACACTGCCCCGTTGTACCGGCCGATACGCGTAAGGAACACTGGCCGCTGGATGATCCGGCCAAAGCCACCGGCAGCGAGGATGAAATCATGTCGGTATTTCGCGCGACCCGTGACGATATTCGCCAGCGGGTCGAAGAACTGATTCAACGTCTCAAGGCGGAACAATGAGTGCACAGTGCGAAACCACCGCGAAACAATCCGCCGGCGCCGGGATGGGTTTTTTCGAACGCTATCTGACCGCCTGGGTGTTTCTGTGTATTGTGGTCGGCATCGGTCTGGGCCACTTTTTCACCGACACGTTTCAGGCGATTGGCGCCATGGAGATCGCCCGGGTCAACCTGCCGGTGGCGGTGCTGGTCTGGTTGATGATCATCCCCATGCTGTTGAAAGTCGATTTGCGAGCTCTCAAGGGCGTGACGCAACACTGGCGCGGCGTGGGCGTGACGTTGTTCGTCAACTGGGCGGTGAAGCCGTTTTCCATGGCCTTGCTCGGCTGGTTGTTCATCGGCTGGTTATTTCGTGACTGGCTGCCGGCGGATCAGATCGACAGTTATATTGCCGGGCTGATCATCCTGGCGGCGGCGCCCTGCACCGCCATGGTGTTTGTCTGGAGCAATCTTTCCGACGGCGAGCCGCACTTTACGCTGTCGCAGGTGGCGCTGAACGATGTGATCATGATCGTCGCCTTCGCGCCGATCGTCGCGCTGTTGCTCGGCCTGTCCGCGATTACGGTGCCGTGGGAGACATTGTTGTTGTCGGTGCTGGTCTATATCGTGATTCCGTTGATTATTGCCAACCTGTGGCGCAGCTGGCTGCTGAACCATGAACACGGCTATCTGCGCCTGCAGCGGGTGCTCAATATCATGCATCCGGTCTCACTTGTTGCATTGCTTGCAACACTGGTACTGCTGTTCGGTTTTCAGGGCGAACAGATTCTGGCGCAGCCGTTGATCATCGCGCTGCTGGCGGTGCCGATTTTGATTCAGGTGTTTTTCAATTCGGGGCTCGCCTATCTGCTCAACCGCGCGGTACGTTCACCTCACTGCGTGGCCGGGCCCTCGGCGTTGATCGGGGCGAGCAATTTCTTTGAACTGGCCGTGGCCACCGCGATTGCGTTATTCGGCTTCCAGTCGGGTGCCGCCCTGGCCACCGTGGTGGGCGTGTTGATCGAGGTACCGGTGATGTTGCTGGTGGTCAATGTGGTCAACCGCAGCCGCCACTGGTACGAGTCGCGCGAAGGGGTAGTCCCGCATGAGCAATGTTGCCCGGCCGACCTGCATACGCACGGAGGACACTGATACCGATGTTTAATGCACTTGCTGATTTGATTGTTTACCAATGGTTCGGCCTGAGTGCCGACAGCCATGCCGGTGCGGCGCTGCATTTTTTCGTCATGGATACGACGAAGATCTTCGCCATGCTGATGATCATCATCTATATCATGGGCCTGCTGCGCGCGCTACTGTCGCCGGAAAAGGTGCGTGACTACGTGCGTGGCAAGCCCAAATGGATGGCGCGTTCCTCGGCAGTGGGCCTGGGCGCGGTGACGCCGTTTTGTTCCTGCTCCTCGGTGCCGCTGTTTATCGGTTTCGTCGAGGCGGGTGTGCCCCTGGGGGTAACTTTCTCGTTTCTGATCGCCAGCCCGATGATCAACGAGGTCGCCGTGGTGATCCTGATCGGGATCCTTGGCTGGGAACTGACGCTGATGTATGTGGCGGCGGGGCTCACCGTGGCCTACGTCGGCGGCATGATCATGGAGCGCTTCAAACCCGAACGCTGGGTCGAAGACTACGTCTGGAAGATCCAGATGGGCGAGACGGCGGAGGTCGAGGCCGACACCACACTCGCGGGTCGTCATCGCTATGCATGGAGCGAGGTAAAAGAGATCGTCGGCCGCCTGTGGAAATGGGTGGTGGCAGGGATTGCCGTGGGCGCGCTGTTCCACGGTTACGTGCCCGAAGGCTGGGTCACCGAACATCTTGGCGGCAAGGACAACTGGCTGGCCGTGCCTGGCGCGGTGCTGCTGGGCGTGCCCTTGTATTCCAACGCCACCGGCGTGATCCCGGTGGCCGAGGCGATGCTCGGCAAGGGCGTGGCCATCGGTACCACTCTGGCCTTTATGATGAGTATTGCGGCGTTGTCGCTGCCGGAAATGATCATCCTGCGCAAGGTGATCCGGTGGCCGGCGCTGGCGCTGTATGCCGGCGTGCTGGCCATCGCTTTCATGCTGGTTGGCTGGGGCTTCAACCTGTTCGCACACTGATCAAACAAGGAGCGTACCATGCGTTACACGATGACACTGCTGATATTGATACTGACGACCCTGAGCGCCGGCACCGTGGTGCACGCCGCCGAGCCGGGCCTGGAGAAATTCATCACCGGGTTCGACTATGTCACGCGCAAGGATATGAAGATCGACAGTAAAGAGCTGATTAAATTATTGAAAGAAGGCAAGGCGCAGTTGATCGACATCCGCTTCAGGGAGGAAAACGCGACCTGGAAGGTCAATCCCTCGCTCAGCATTCCGCTCAATGAGTTGCCGCAGCGGTTGAACGAGATCGACAAGAGCAAGATCGTCGTCACCGCCTGCCCGCACAAGGATCGCGCCGCCATCGCCATGGTGTATTTGCGTTCCAAAGGCATACCGGCCAGGTATCTCACCGACGGGCTGATCGGCATGATGGAGAACCTGCGCGGCGATAACGCCAGGGACCTGGTCGACGCGTTGGCCACGCACAAGTGAACACGACATCCTGATTCAAGCAAGCAAGAGGAAACCCAAATGCAAGAGAAAACCCAAATGCAAGAGAAAACCCAAATGCAAGAAGAACCGCAATTGCACTCATCCATCGTCGCCATGGTCTCGCTGGCGTCCGGTATCGCGTCCAATCACCCGGCCATGGGCCAGTGTCAGTTGCAGCGGCTGCGTGATATAGGCGTGCCGGAACACCAGATCGACGCGGTCATCGAGATCGCCCGACATATACGCGATGAGGCGGTCGAGAAACTCGATACCGCGTTCGACGAGCAATCCGCCCAGGCTAAAACCGCTGTTATAGCAGAGTCCGAAGAGAGTTGCGGCTGCACCCCGACCGCCAGTGGCCAGTCCTGCTGCTGAACGGGGCGCAAGATGATCGACGTCACTGCGGCATGGGAAACCACCGGGAAATTGTCGTACAGTTCCTGCGGCACCGCCTCGCCAGCGAGGCCGATGCCGAGGAACTGGCTCAGAAGACCTTTTTGCGTCTTTTTCGCTGCCATACCGTTTCATGAGATGAATCAACTTACAATGGAGACAGATTATGTCAGACAACAATCATGATGCGATTCGCAGCACAGTACGCGAGGCCTACGCAAGTGTGGCGGAGGGCGGCAGCGGTTGCTGCAGCGGCGACAATGGCTGCGGTTCGCAGCCCGAGTCGGTTGCCTCCCAACGCCTCGGCTATTCGGACGAGGAGTTGGACGCGGCTCCCGACGGGGCCGACCTTGGGCTCGGTTGCGGCAATCCCCAGGCCATCGCCGCCTTGCAGGCCGGGGAGACGGTCCTGGATCTGGGCAGCGGGGCCGGTTTCGACTGTTTTCTCGCCGCCCGGGCCGTCGGCGACTCCGGCCGCGTGATCGGCGTGGACATGACACCGGAAATGCTGGCAAAGGCACGGGAAAATGCCCGCAAGGGTGGCTATCGCAACCTGGATTTCCGCCTCGGCGAGATCGAACATCTGCCGCTGGCTGACGCCAGTGTGGAGGTGATCATTTCCAACTGCGTGATCAATCTTTCGCCCGACAAGGCGCAGGTGTTCCGCGAAGCCTACCGTGTGCTCAGGCCGGGTGGGCGTCTGGCCATCAGTGATGTGGTGGCAACGGCGGAGCTGCCCGAGGCGGTACGTCGCGATCTGGCCCTGTACACCGGTTGCATGGCCGGTGCCTCGTCTATCGACGAGCTGGAGAGGACGCTGCGCGAGGCCGGCTTCGAAGCTGTTCGTATCGCGCCAAAAGACGAGAGCCGGGAGTTTATCCGTGATTGGGCACCGGGACGCGGTGTCGAGGCATATGTTGCTTCGGCGGTGATTGAAGCCAGCAAGCCTTGAAGTCCGGTTCCCCGGGGCAGGGAGGCCCGACAATCCGCGCGGCGCACTTTCCGGGTGTTGTGCGTTCGTATAACCTCATCAATCAATCAGAGGAAACGCAATTATGAAAAATATCAAGGTACTCGGCACTGGCTGCGCCAACTGCAAGCGCACCCTGGCGCTGATCGAAGACACGGCCAAAGCCAAAGGTGTCGAGGTGGAGCTGGAAAAGGTCGAGGAGATCGGCGCGATCATGGGCTACGGCGTCATGTCGACCCCAGGCGTGGTGATCGACGGCAAGGTGGTGCATGCCGGCGGTGTGCCGGATCGCAAGACCGTCGAGGGCTGGCTGGGTTGAGTGCTGTCGGAACAACAAGGAATCTATCATGAACAATCCCGTTCGCGTGTTATTCGTTTGTGACGGCGGCTCGGCCCGCTCGCGGATGGCCGAAGGCCTGTTGCGCGCCGCCGCCGGCGATGAGTTCGAGTCCTGCAGCGCGGGGATCGAAGCCGAAGCAGTCCCATCGGAGGCCGGGGAGGTGATGAACGAGATCGGTATTGATATCGGTACGGAACCGACGCCGGCGCTCAATGACTTCGAGGAGAAGCAGTTCGATTATGTGATCGCGTTGTGTGACGAGGCGAACACTGCCTGCCTGTCATTCTCGCGTGACGCTCATAATCTGCACTGGACCTGTCCCGATCCGACCCTGAGGCAGGGCGACCGGGAACAACAGCTGGCGGCCTGGCGCGTCGCGCGTGATGAGCTCAAACGTCAGATCGACAACTGGCTGACGGAAGTCAGGCAATAATACCCTGCCCCCAGACGGCAAAGGAGACGCAGATGCTGGAATACGAAATCACCGCCACACGCATCGATGCCCACGGCAGCACGGTGCACTGCAAGGACGTCGAGCTGGTCATCGATACCGATCTCAAGGGCCGGGCCGATGCGTTGAATCCGGCCGAGTTGTTGCTGGCCGCCGTCGCCGCCTGCATCCTGAAGAACATGGAGCGCGTCGCGCCCATGATCGAGTTCGAATACCGGGGCGTGACCGTCAGGGTGCACGGCGTGCGTCAGGACTCGCCGCCGAAGATGCAACGCATCGACTACACGATCGAGATCGACACGGAGGAAAGCGACCGCCGACTCGAACTGATGCACGAGAACATCCGCAAATACGGTACCGTCTACAATACCGTGGCGCCGGGCACCGAACTGTCCGGCACGCTGCAACGCGCATCGCAATAACCCGTGCAACCCTTGCTGCAACTGGAGAATATTCACCTGACGCTCGGTGAACGCAAGGTGATCGACGGCCTGAACCTGTCGGTGGCGCGCGGGGAGGTACACGCCTTGCTCGGGGCCAACGGCGCGGGTAAATCCACTGTGGCGTTCATGATCATGGGGCGGGAGGGCTATCGGCCGGAGAATGGCGAGTTGCGGTTCGAGGGTGAGCCACTGCTGGACCTGCCCATGCACGAACGCGCCCGGCGCGGCATCACTCTGGCCTGGCAGGAGCCGGCGCGTTTCGAGGGCCTGACAGCAGCGGACTATCTCATGTTGGGCGACGGTAAAGTGAAACCGGCGCAGGCGCTGAAGCAGGTGGGGCTCGATCCGGCGGTCTATCTCGCCCGGCCGGTGGACAAGACCCTCTCCGGCGGCGAGCGCAAGCGTATTGAACTGGCGGCGGTGCTGGCCATGGGCACGAAGCTGGCCATCCTTGATGAGCCGGCCGCCGGTATCGACCTGTTGTCACTGGATGAAATCAGCCAGGTGATCGTGGCGATGAAACAGGCTGGCAGTGCCGTCCTGCTGATTACCCACCGCGAGGATATGGCTGTCCATGTCGACCGCGCCTCGCAGTTGTGCGGCGGACGCATCGTCTGTCATGGCGCGCCGGATACCGTCATCGCCAATTACAAGGCACGGCACTGCGGGCGTTGCGACGGGGAGACCTGCGGCTATGCCTGAACTTGATGCCTTATATGAAGTGTTTGCGCAGATCGGCGAGGATCCGGCACAGATCCTCACGCCGGAGACGGCCTATCTGGTGGCCTATGGCCAAGACGTGGTGGGCATGCAGAGCGTGCCGGGTGTCATCATCATCCCCGAGCGAACGAAGCACGGTATCCATGCCCGCGTGACCGTGCTGGAAAATTATCAACTCGAAAACCCGGTGCATCTGTGTTTCAGCCTGTTCGAACGCTTCGGCGTGCAGAACATCGATCTCGAACTGACGCTGCAAGCGCACAGCAAGGCAACGTTCTGGTCGCATTGTCTCTTTACCGTGCCCGAGGTGGCGCGCCATGCCATGACGGCGCAGGTTACGATCCAGGAAGGTGCCGAGCTGGTTTATAACGAAGTGCATTACCACGGGCTCTCCGGCGGCATCGAAGTCATTCCGCGTGCCACGGTGAAACTCGAACCGCATGCCCGCTACCGCGCGGACTTTTCCCTGGTGCAGGGGCGGGTCGGCAAGCTCGATATCGACTACGAAGTGACGGTGGCCGAGGAGGGCGTGGCGGAACTGACCAGCAAGGTCTATGGCCACGTCGCCGACGAAATCCGCATCCGCGAGACGGTGAGTCTCGATGGCGACAACGCGCGCGGGCTTATCAAGTCGCGCGTCGCGCTCGATGACGAGGCTACGGCGGAAATCACCGGCGCGACCTATGGCAATGCGATGGGTACGCGCGGCCATGTGGACTGTCTGGAGATCGTGCGCGGCAGCGCCAAAGCCAGCGCCATCCCCGAGGTGCGCGTCAGCCATCCGCAGGCCAAGGTCACCCACGAGGCGGCCATCGGCAGCGTCGATCAGGCGCAACTGGAAACCCTCATGGCGCGCGGCCTGTCGCCGGAAGATGCGGTGGATCGGATCATCCTGGGGATACTGCGATGAGGAAAGCAGGATTGCCGCGCATCAAGGCGGTCCCGTGCGCGGGTTATTCGTTTATGAGGGCGTGTCGGTCATCTC